>JAWLBD010000003.1:0-256113 GCA_041395145.1 Verrucomicrobiales bacterium
CAAACACCCAGGTGGACCGGACCGGACCGTGGCCCGGCAGCAACCAAAACAACTTCCTCTACGCGAACCCGCAGTGGATCCACGAGGACCTCATGGCGAATGCCGAATACCGGCTGCGCTTTGCCGACCGCGTGCAGAAGCATTTCTTCCGCGGCGGCGCGCTCACCGAAGCCGCCTGTATCGACCGCTTTAAAATCCGGACCGATCAGGTGCGGCCGGCGCTCAAAGCTTATGCGGCGCGCTGGGCGGATGCCCGCTACACGCCGAGCTACAACACCGGGCTGTGGGAGGCGGAGATCGCCTGGATCATGAACACGTGGATGCCGGGGCGCAGCGCCGTCGTGCTCGACCAACTGCGCGCCGACGACCTCTATCCCGCGACCGGCGGCGCGCCGCTCTTCACCGACGACGTCGGCTCCGAACAGCCTGACGGCACGGTGCCGCCGGGATTTCAACTCCACCTCGCCGACCCAAGCGGCGATCCGGGCACCGTCATTTATTACACGCTGGACGGGACCGATCCGCGCCTGGCCGGCACGCCTGCGCCGGCGATCACCGCGACGCTGGTCGATTACGCCGACGAACGCGCCTACCATGTGCCTGCCTCCGCGACCGACGGGTTCGCCGCGGCGGCGCTGGCGGCGGTACCGCTCGCCTACTATCCGTTCGACAGTGACGCGGCAGACCACGCCACCGCCGATGGCGCGCAAGACGGAGCCTTCATGAATGGCGCGGCGATCAGCGGCGACGGGCACACGGGCGGCGGCGCGCTCTTGCTCGACGGCGTCGACGACCATGTTTTCCTGGGCGATCCCGCCGCGCTTCAGATCACCGGCGAGATCAGCATCGCCGCCTGGGTCAAAGCGAACGCCGCGCCGAGCCAGACGTTCGGCAACATCATCGCGAAAGGCTATTGGCTCAGCCCCAACAGCGAGATCTTCCTGCGCTACGCCGGGCAGATCGACAGTTGGCGGATCGCCTCGTGGGACGGCGCGGTCCACGGCACCGAGGTGGCGGGTGCCAGCAACGACATCGGCGTGTGGACCCACCTTGTCGGCACCTACGACGGGACGCATTGGAACCTCTACCGGAACGGGGAACTCGCCGCCTCGAAAGCCGACGCCACCGGCGCGATCGCCGTGCCCAACGACTGGGTCATCGGAGCCCGCGGCACCGGCACGGAGCGATTTTTCAACGGCTACATCGACGAGCTCTATCTCTTCGACACCGCACTCGACGCTGGCGATGTGGGCAAGCTCTACGCCGAATCCGAACCCGCCTGGCAACAGCCGGACTACGCGCCCGCCGCCACGTGGACGACCGGCGCAGGCGGGCTCGGCTACGACCAGCCGGGCGGCGCCCTGCTCCCGCTGATCGGCACCGACGTCCAAGCCGCGATGCAGGGTGCCAGCGCTTCGCTGCTCACCCGCGCCGCTTTCGAAATCGACGCCGGCGACCTCGCCGCGCTCACTTACCTCGAACTCAACATCGCCTACGACGGCGGGTTCGTCGCTTACCTGAACGGCGAGGAGGTCCACCGCGAGAATGCGCCCGCCGCGCTCGACGGAGCCTCCGCCGCGACCGCCGCGCATAGCCCGGCGGACGTCGCGACGACCATCGACCTAAGCGATCACCTCTCGCTGTTGAACCCGGGCGCGAACCTGCTCGCGGTCCACTCGCTCAACGACGATGCGGGCAGCCCGGACCACCTCATCAGCTATCAGCTCCGCGGCGGCGCGATCCCGGCAGCGGTCGCGCCGTCGGCGGTCGCTTACAGCGGACCGATCACCATCGGCGGACCCGTTTCGCTGAACGTCCGCGCCTTCCGCGATGGCGAATGGAGCCCGCTGAGCAGCGCGACATTTCACACCGGCGCGGCTCCCGCCAGCGCAGAAAATCTTGCCGTCTCCCAGATCCACTATCATCCGGCGACCGCCGCCGATGACCCGCATTCCGCCAAGGACTACGAGTATCTCGAGATCATGAATATCGGCGCGCAGACGATCGATCTGAACGGCCTGCATCTGCGCGGCGAGGTGAGCTTCGACTTCTCGGCGGGCACCTTTCTCGCGCCGGGCGAGCGCGCGCAGGTGGTCTCGGATCCCGGGGCATTCGCCGCCCGCTACCCCGCGCAGCCCACGCGGGTGCTCGGCGAGTTCTCCGGCAATCTGGCCAACGAAGGCGGGCGGCTGTGGCTTTTCACCGGTGCGTCAGACACGGTGCGGGATTTCGATTACGATGACGCGCCGCCGTGGCCGGAAGAGGCGGACGGCGGCGGCTTCGCCCTCGTTTTGATCCGCCCGGAGACGAACCCCGATCACGCCGACCCGGCAAATTGGCGGCGCAGCACGATGATCGATGGCTCGCCCGGCGAAAGCGATGCGGCGCTCTTCTCCGGCGATCCGGGGGCGGACGACGACGGCGATTCGCTGACCGCGTTGCTCGAACATGCGCTTGGCACCAGCGATGCCGAGCCGACGGCGGCTCCCTGGCTCGCCAGCGGCGGCGAGGGATTTGCGGTCCAGATCACGCGTCGCCCGAATGCCGACGATGTGCGCTGGGAGCCGGAGACCTCCAGCGATCTAATCGTTTGGTCGATCGATCCGTCGCGCTACTCGCGCAGCGTCTTGCCTGCGGCGGGAGAATCCGGCATGGTCACCGAGGTCTATCGCCTGGCGGAGCCGGATCCCGGCGAGCCGCCGCCGCGTTTCATCCGGTTCCGGGCGACGCTGCGACCATAGCCGATGAGCCAGCAGGGCGCATCGCGCAATGCAGTCACAGCCACTTTTTCTTCCGGAAGATGACGAGCATCACGCCGGCGATGGCGGCGAACGCAAGCCACAGCGCGGGATAGAACCAGCCGATGCGGAACTCCGGCATCGATTTGAAATTCATGCCATAGACACCGGCCAGGAACGTGAGCGGGAGAAAGATCGTAGCGATGCAGGTGAGGACTTTCATCACCTCGTTCATCCGGTTGTTGACCGTCGCCATGTGCATCTCGCGCAGGGTCAGAACGGATTCGCGCAGGTGTTCGATCGCCTCTGCGGCATAGGCGGCGTGGTCGTAGAGGTCGCGCAAGAACAGGCGGACGCTGGCGCAGATCAGCTTCGAGTCGGCGCGCTCCAACTGCCCGGCGATATCGCGCGCCGGGCGGATGTGGCGGCGCAGGTAGGAAAGCTCGCGCTGGGAGCCGAGCAGCCGCGCGGGCAGGTCGGACGGCGAATCGGATTCCAGCATTTCATCGAGCGCCTCGACCTCGTCCTCGGTGCGGGCGATCACTTCGAGGTAATGGTCTGCGATGACATCGAGGATCGCCCAGAGCAGGTAGTCGGACCCGGATTGGCGCAGGCGGCCGCCCTCGCGGTGAAGCCTCGCCTCGACCGTGCCGAGTTCATCGGGCAGCGATTCGTGAAACGTGATGACGGCATCGGGGAATAGGAGGCCTGAGAATTGCTCGGATTCGATCGCCGCCGCGCCGCCGCCGGTGATCTGCCGGAAGATGACGAATAGATAGTCGCCCTGATCGGCGCACGCCGGGCGGTGGTTGGTGTTGAAGATATCCTCTTGGATCAGCGGGTGGATGCCGCGCGCGTCCAGCAGCGGCGAGATTCTGCCGGGTTCATGCAAGCCGATGACCTGGAGCCAACACACGCCTTCCCCACCCCGCAGAAAGGCGATCGCCTCGTCGGCGGATTCGCTCGCGAGTTCATGCAGCGCCTGCCCGCCCGGAGCGTAGCGGTAGCCTTTGAACCGGACCGACTCGGTGCGGCGCGGACCGACGTGGATCAGCGCGCCGGGGGTCGCGCCGGGTTGCCGGGGATCGCGCGGGCGGCGCAGGGCGGCAAGGCGGTCGCTCAACCGGCGGCGGCGCGGCGGCGTTGGATCATCGGTGGGCATCGGTGGGGAGCCGCTAAGCTGGCGGCGGGCACCGCCCGGCGCCAGCGGTCGTTTTCGCCACCCTACTCGACCGCGGTCCGCAAGAAGCCCTGCGCTTGGGAGCTGGCAGGCGTTGGGCTGCGGAAGGTGACCAGTTCGTTGCCGCCGCCCAGGCTGACCGGCGCGCCGAATTGGATCGCGTTCGCCTGCCAGGCGGTGAGATCGCCGGACGTCTGGATGCGCAGCGTGGCGCCGGGCGCGGAGATGCGCCGCGAGAGCCGGATGGCCGGATAGCGCTGCCCGCCGGATTCGACCATGAGCGGCGCGGGGCGGCCCGTGGTCGTGGCGCTGGCGGCGTGCCAGGTGGGAATGTTAGGGTCGGTGCCAAAGCGGTATTCCTGGAGGTTGGTGAGCCGGTCCTTATCGGGGTCGGCATCGTCTCCCCACACCGTGTCTTCGAGAAACGGATTGTCGGCGTCCGAGCCGAAGTTGTCCTGCTGCCAAAATTCCTTGGCGGGCAGGATGCGGAGGATGCCGTTGGCGACCGTCGCGGCGACCGGCGTGCCCGCGCGGAGGAATTGGGTGTCGCCGCCGGCGGTGCCGACGAGTTTGATCGCGTAGTCGCCGGGCGAAAACGCCGCCGGATCGATGGTGATCTCCATGATCTTGCCCGTCGCCGTGACGCGCGCGCCCGCCGCTTGCAGGGAGACGCTCGGGTCGATGATCTGCGCGGCCGGCTGCGAGCTGCCGTAGAACGAGACGAATCCGCCCGACGCGCCGGACCAGATCGACCCCGCATAGCTGAGCGACGTGATCTGCGGACCGGCGGTTCCGCCGACGAGCGGGCCGCCGTCGCCGATCTGCACATAGCCGACCATGTCGGAGATCTGCTCGCCGCCGGTCGCATTGATCGCGATGGTCACCGGTCCCTCGCCCTGACCGGTGACGTGGGTGCCGACATCGATCACGACATTGGCGGAAGCAGCCGCCGCGACGAAAAGCGCGGCGGCCACTGCGGCGAAGATTTTTCGGTTAGTCTTGGGATTCGTCATCGTCGTCGTCGAACAGGTTAAAGCCGCCGCCATCACCCGGCGCGAAGCCCATGAGCGGACCCGGCAAGGAAGGCGCATCCAGCAAGATCAAAGCGGTGCCGGCGTCGGTCGCATGGTCGCGGGCGATGGCAAAGTCGGTCGCGTTGACGTTGCCGTCGCGGTCGAAATCATGGGCGTCAAAGCGGTCGGCGGGATTGAGGGTGCCGCGCGGATTGGCGAGCACGGCGGTCGAATCGATGGCATCGACGATTGCGTCCGACGCCGAATTGCCGGTCTCGCCCGGCGCATTGCCAAAGTAGAACAAGTCGTCCGACGCCAAGCCGGTCGCCGCCGTCGCCAGCACCCGGATCTGAAGCCACTGCCCGAGGATCGCGCCGTCCGCCCAGATCAGCGTCACCCGGTCGGAGCCGCCCACCCCGGCACCCGCCGAAACAGAAACCGCGACCGGAGAGGGTGCCGCCAACCACGACCCGGGATCATCGTCGTTGCCCGCCGCAAAGGCGAAGTCCGCCACGCCGGGCGATCCGGCGAGGTTGCCGATATCGACCATGATCCCGTTGATGCCGCGGCTGTAGCTCGTGTAGTTGAGGAACGATGCCTCCTGGCCGGGCAGCAGCGCCCATTTGTCAGGCGCGATCGCTCCAGCGTCCGCCGCGTTGGCCGCCGGGTCGTTGCCGTCGAAGCCCGAATTGTTGTAGAAGATCTGGCGGGCGACGACGCGGATGTCGCCGTCATCGGCGGGCGCATTGAGCAGCCGCAGCGAGTCCGCCGGGCCCGCCGCGTGGTCGCGGGCGATCGCGTAGTCGATGCTGTTGACCAAGCCGTCGCGGTTGAAGTCATGCGCGTCGGTGATGTCCGGCAGATCGAGGAAGCCGCTCCCATTCGCCAGGGTGGCGGCGGTATCGGCGGCATCGACGAACGCATTGTCAGGCGAATCGCCGGTGTCGCCGATGGCGTTGCCGACATAGAAGATATCGTCCTCCGGCAAGCCGGTCGTTTCGTTGGCGATGACGCGGACGCGCAGCCACTGGTTGACGATCGCGCCGTCGGCAAACGTGATCACCACGCGGTCGGAGCCGCCCACGCCTTGACCGGCGAGCACGGTGACGGCGAGCGGCGCGGGAGCGGCGGACCAGCCTTCGACGAAGTCGTGGTTGCCGGTGGTGAAGGCAAAGTCGGCGGCGGTGAGCGCGCCGGCGGGATTGGCGATATCGACCATGATGCCGTTGATGCCGCGGCTGTAGCTCGTGTAGTTGGCAAAGGTCGCGGACTGCCCCGGCAGGAGCACTTGCTTGTCGGCGGCAATCGCGCCGCTGTCGCCAGCCCCGTCAAAGGCGGAATTGTTGTAGAAGATGTGGCGGCCGGCGACGCCCGCCTCGATGCTGAACTCGCTGACAAACGCGCCGCCCGGCACTGAGTTGCCATCGCCGTCGAGCGCCAAGCCGGAGAGGTCGCGGATGCCGTCGGCGCCGGAGATCGTCAGCCGGTAGTTGCCGGGATCGAGCGCGCCGCCCGGGAGTTGGAGCGTGATCGTGTCGCCGCCGGGCAGGTAGAGCGGGTCGAGGTCGATGATCACATCGTCTCCGTCGCCGAACAATTCGTTGCCGCCCGCCTCGCGCAGCTCGTAGTTAGACGCCGCGTTCCCGTCGATGGTGATGAGCGGCTCGCTGACGGTGATGACGATTTCGGTGACCGGCTCGCCCGCGATGACGCCGCCGGCGCCCGCCGCCTCCGGCGTGACGCTCAGGATCTGCGGCGCGGTCGTGTCATTCGACGAGCCGCCGAATTCAAACGCGCCGCGGTCGTAGAAGCCGCCGATGCGCCGGAACTCGACCGAGGTTTGACCGGCGAGCGAGGCGGCGCCGTCGATCGAGGCGAGCAGATAGTCTTCGCCGCTGCCGCGCGAGATGCCGATGGTCGGGGTGAGCCCGTCGTTGCCCGCCGCCGCGTAGTCGAACCGGATGGTGCCGTCATCGAATAGGGTCACCGCAAACTGCGCGTCAGCGTCGCCCGCCTTGACCGTGGCATCCCAGCGGATGGTGATGCCGCCGGCGAACGGCGTGACGAAGACATCGTCTTCCGCCACCGTGTTGGTCCGAAGATCATCCCATAGCGGGGCGATGCGCGCGCGGGCGATCAATTCATCCTCGGTGTTCGTGCGGTCGCCGATCGAAGTGTTGTTCGTGAACTGCAGCAGCCCGTTCACGCCGACGAAGACCGAATCGTAGATCGCGTCATAGAACGGGAAGTCGAACCCGAGCGCGACCTCGGCGCTGCCGTCGTCGCTTTTCAGGTTCAAGGCGGTGCCGCCGAGCGGCGAATCGAAGATGCTCGTCGCGCCGGCGAACTCGCCGTAGATCGGCTCGCCGGAGTTTGCGGTGCCCGGATCGTCGTGGCGGGCGAGATCGTCTTTATCCTGGTCCGGCACATCGTAGGTGCGCCCCGAATCGATGGCCGGCGATCCGGCGGAGAGCGTGAAGTTGTCGTCGCCGCCGCGGTCGCGCCCGCCGAGCGCCGGATCGAAGCCGAGGAAGTTGTCCGCTCCGTCGATGTCGATGAACAGCGGGTCGCCTTCGAGGTCGTGCTCGCCCTGGCCGGAGACCGCCTGCCAAGCCGCGAGGTCGGCGGCGGCGGTGCCATTCCAGTCCGCATAGTTGGCGGCGGCGGTGCGGGTGTGGATCAAATTGTAGTCGCTCAAGAAATCCGCGTGCGGCGCGTCTGCCATCACGATGGCATTGCCCGCCGCGATCACGATGATGTTGTTCGAAAGCTCGACCGAGCGCCCGCCGCCGCTCAGCTCGACCGCAGCGCCGGTGTCGTGCCAGATCGTGTTGTTGAAGATCGGGCGGGTGGCGTTGCCCGCGCCGACCGCCTGGATCCCGATGTTCGAGTTGTCGTAAACGAGATTGTTCTGCAGCGAGTAGCCGAGGATCGAATTCGCGTAGATCCCGATCGCATTGCTGTAAACCGTGTTGCCATGCGCGGCGAGGTTGCGGTTGGTCAGGCTGATCCCGATCTCGCTGTTGTTATAGACCACGTTGTTGTGGACAAAGCTGGAGCGCGCATCGACGCCGATCCGGTTCGAGTGGGAGATGTTGCCACCGCGGGCATCGAGCACGCCGACCCAGGTGTTGTTGTGGGTGAGCAAATTGTTGCCGATGGCGAAGCCGACGTCGTTTTCGCTGGCGACGTTGCCGTAGGCTTCGAGGTAGCCTTCGAGCTGGAAGCCGACGCCGAGATTATCCCGCGCCTCGTTGCCCGAGACCTGGGTCAGCCGGTCGGTGAAGAGCGTGCCGTTGTAAATGTTGTATCCGGTGCGGTTGTCGTGGCTGTTGTTGGCGGCGACCACCATGCCGTCATTGCGGATGAAGAATCCGATGTTGTGGTTGTAAGCCTCGTTGCCCTCGACCAAGCCGCCATCGGATGAAACGTCGATGCCCCGATCCTCGCCGCCAAACTGGTCGAGGTTCGCAACGCCGATTTTGTAAACGAGATTGCCGCTGACCTCTGCGCTTTCTCCAAATACTCTAATGCCGACAAGCTGGTCTCGCGACGCGTCATCCCGGTCGCCGTAGAACTCGCTGCCGATCACCCGGGTGCGGGCGGAGAATTCATCGGCATCGACCCCCACCGTGTTGTTCTCGTAGATCGTGCTGCCGGTGACCTCGACATCGGCGCTGGAGGCGATGCGGATGCCGACATCCGCGCCGGTGACGTGCAGGTCGCGCAGGGCGACGCCATCGGCTCCCAGCAGGTCAAACACCGCGGTGCCTTCGCTCGGGTTGCTCCGCGCGAAGAGGGTCGTCCCGACCACCGATCCCTGCAGCGTGACGCCGGCGTCGCCCGCCCGCAGCCGAATCGCCGAATCCAGCGCATAGGTCCCGCCATCAATGTAAACGATGTCTCCCGCGCCGAGATCGTAGGCGGCGAGCAGGGCGGCGAGGCTCGCCATCGGCGCGCCCGGCGAGCGCCCGTCGTTGGCGTCGTTGCCCGGCGCGGTCGCGTAATCACCCGCCGCCACCGTCGCGTCGTTGAGGTAGTATTCGGTCGCGGCCGGACCGATCCGGAACGGCTCCGATTCGTCGCTCGCGCCGGTGCGGACGGTCACGCGGATCGTGTAATCGCCCGCCGCGACCGACGCCGGCACGATCCATCCATAACTGCCGTCGTCGGTCTGGCCGGAGGCGATGGGCGTCACGGCGGAAGTCGAAACAGACACTAGGTCGATGCCCACCGTCTGGCTGCCCGGCGTCCCCTGCGCGGCTCCATAGAGCGCGGCGATCTCGGCGTCGGAGATTGCCCGGTCAAAGACGGAAACCTCATCGATCCCGCCGAGCCACTGGTGCCCCGGGAATGATCCGCCGACATAGAACGTGCCACCGGTCCCGCCATAGTCGATCGACTCGCTGAATGCCTGGCTGGCGACGAGCACGCCGTTGAGATAGAGCCGCATCTCCGCGCCGTCGTAGGTCGCGGCGGCAAAGGTCCATTCGCCAAGCGTGGCTCGCCGATCCAATCGAGTTGTTGTGCGTGCGGTTGACGAAGAACCGGAACTCGCCCTCGCTGTAGTAGATGCCGTATCCCTGAGACCAGTCTGTGTTGAGGCGATGGGTGCGCGCCTGCACCACGCCGGTCGCCAGATCGCCGATCCCCGCCTCGGGTCTGAGCCAGGCGGTCACCGTCACCGCTTCCGGGCGCAGGTTTTCGTGCGTGGCGATTTGGGCGAAATCGTCGGTGCCATCGAAGGCGATACCGTCGCTGTAGGCGAATGCGCCGCCTGCTCCCAGCAGCACGCCATTGAAGTAATCGCCGTTGTGAACCACCGAGCTAAACGAGCGGTCCATCATCGCGGTCCCGCCGAGTTCGTTGAGCGGCAGATAGAGGATCGGGGAGAGCGCGTAGGTGGCGGCGGTGTAGGCGGCATCGGCGCGGGCTGCCCCGAACCCTTGGGTTTGCCAAAGGATCTCAACCTCGTCCCCGGCGCCCAGGTTCTCGCCGCCGCGCGGGTTTTCGACGCGGACGAGGGTCGCCGGGCTGGATGCCGCCTCGGCGGTGCGCCCGTAGGCGCCGAGGTTGGCGCGCCCGCCGTTCGGCGCGGGTTCCAAGCCGAGCGGCGTCGCCGGGTGCGCCGCATCGATGGCGGGCGATCCCGATTGGAGATGCAGATCGTAAACCGGCCCGGCGGCATCGACGAAGAGCGGATCGGCTTCGATGGAGTTGCCATCGCGCTCTGTGTTGAGGAACCAGGCGGCGACATCGGCGAAGACGACGCCTTGCCAGTCCGCAACCGCGCCGCCGGGGAGCCAGTAGAGGTTGAAGTCGGCGGTGACGCCGAACGAGGATGCCGTATCGATTTCGAGCGCCGTCGATCCGGACCCGGCGAAGATATTGTTGATGACAAACATCGCGCCGCTGTCCGCCGCGCTGATATGAATGCCGCCCGCCGCCGCAAAGGTGTTGTTCTCGATCTGGGCGTAGCCGCCGACATCGAATGCGCCGTCGAGGCGGATGCCGGTCAGGTTATCGGCGAAGAGGTTGTGGTAAAACTGGATGATGCCGGAACGGTTGAGCAGTTCGGTCCCGATCTCGTTTCCGGTAAAGGCATTGCCGGCGAGCAAGACCGCCGCATCCGGCTCGTCGATGACCCGCACGCCCGCGACCGTGTTGGCGCGAATCGAATTGCTGGTCAGCTCGGCGTTCAGCGCCACCAGAATGCCGACCTCGTTCTCATAGACATCCGCGCCCGAGACATGCCCGGTCGCGCTCTCTTCGAGTTCGATCCCGGTGACGTTGCCGTGCACCGCGCCGCCGCTCAGCTCGGCGAATCCGGCGAGGACGATGCCGGTTTGGTTGCCGTCCGCCTCGTTGCCGGAGATATCGCCGCCCTGCCCCTCCGTCCGCGCGTCAAAGCGGAACCCGATGCCGGCGCCGCCCGTCGCCCGGTTGTCGCGCGCCTCAATCCAACCATCGCTGGTGATCGAGAAGCCGGTGTCCGCGATGTTGGACGCGACGTTGTCCTCAAGGACGATGCCGCCGGCGATTTCGGCAACGATCCCGAAGTTCGAGTCCTCCATCCGAAGGTCCGCGAAGGTATTGCCCGACCCCGAGACGACAATCGCCGCGCCGGCTCCGGTTAGGGTCAGATCGCGGATGGCGATGCCTTCGCCGGACACGCGCAGGATGTCCGCGCCCAGATTCGTATTGCCGCGGTCGATCACCGCGCTCTACCGCGCCTTCCACGGTGAGACCGCTGACGTCGGTGCCGAAGGCGAGCGACAAGACCTGGTCGTAGCTGTTTACGATCGACAAAGATCGTGTCGCCTGCGCCGAGGATGCCGCGATAGAGGTTCAGCGCCGCCGCGAGCGATGGCAGCGGGTCGGCGGGCGTCGCGCCGGAGTTGGCGAGGCTTCCGAGCGCGGTCGCCACCGTGTCGCCCGCCGAACTCGTGTCGTTGACGTAGATCGTGTTGGTCGGCGCGCCGATCGTGAAGGCGTTCGAGACCGCCGAGATCGATGCGGTCGCCGAATCCGTGACGCGGACCAGAGCGTTGGTGGAGGGCGTGACGACTGGCGGTCCAAGCAAACGATCCGGTGTCCGCAACGCCAGCCGCCACCGGCTGCCAGACGCCGCCGCCATCCAGCGAGATCTCGATATCGACGTTGCCGGACAAGGCGCCGAAGCTTTGCCAAACGATGGCGTAATCGCGCCCGCCGAGCACCTTGGCGATCGGGGCGGGCGAGAGCAGGTGGATGCCGGACGCTGCCGAGCGCGAGGCGAAGCCGGTGTTGCCGTAGGCTCCGAGGTTCGCGCGGTCGCCATGCTGGGCGTAGAGCGGATCGATCTCGGTCAAGCCTTCGGCTTCCTCCAAAGCGATGCCCGGCTCACCCGCATCGATCGCCGGAGAATCCGCCGCGTCCGCGCTCCATGCGCCGGCGTGGAAGCTTCCGGCCGTTGATTGCAGGCGGAAGTCATCGTCTGCCGCGCCCGCACCGCCGAGGATGTTGTCGGCTCCGTCCGGATCGACGAAGAGCGGATCGGCGACGAGCGAGTGAAGATCGTTGCCGGTTTCAGACGCCCACTCTTCCAGCGTGTCGAACACGCGCTGCACATCGATGAGATCAGCGCCTTGCGGCGCGTGGTAGAGGTTGTAGTCGGAGCGGAACCCGCGCTGCGCGGTGTCTTCGATCACGAGGATGGCGACGCTAGCCCCATCGGCGACCAAGATATTGTTCACCAACTCCACATTCTGGCTGACATTGCCCAGTTGGATCACGGCCCCGGCATATTGGACGATCGTGTTGTTGGCGATCCGCATGGCGCTGCCCTCGCCGCCGAGGATCGCGTTGTTCGAGGTGATCCCAGCCAGGCTGTTGGCGTAAATCAGATTGTTCTCGATGATCGAGGACGGGTCCTCGTCGATAATCTTGGCGATCGTGACGAAGGTGAAGCCGAAGATTTCGCCGCGGGATTCGGAGATCCCGACCCCATTGTTGTAGATCGTATTGCCCGCCACGCGGACCTCCTTGGTCGTGCCATCGAAATCGCCGAAGAGCATCTGGTAGGCAAGTTGGACCCCCACACCGTTGCCGTAGGCGACCGAGTCCCGCACCGTGCCGCCGTGCATGAGGAAGCCGACATCGTTATCAAAAGATTCCGAATCCGCGATCTCGCCGGTGAAGCCTGCAAACCCTCGCACGCCTGCCCCGTTGAACTGGGCGGTGATGTTTGAGGCTAGCACGCCGCCCCAGACCTCGACGCCCGCCGTGCCGTTGCCGGTCGCCGTCGTCCCCGATGATGTCAGCGCGCCATATTCGCCGGTCGCTTCCAAGTAAAGCCCGACCGCATTGCCGGACACGGTGTTTCCGTCGGCGACGCCGCCGGCGACGCGGATCGAGATCCCGTGCCCGGCGGAACGAGAGATCTGGCTCGAAGCGAAGTCGGGAGCGCGGTCGAAGCCGGAGGCGGTGTTGTTGTTGACGACCGCGCCAATCTCATCGGGCGCATCCACCCGGATGCCCCACGACCCGATGTTCCGGTTCGTGCTTTGCCCCACCGAGCCTAGGTTATTGCCGGTCAGCACCACGCTGGCAGTATTCGCCACGATGCCTTGGCGCGCGCCGATGCCGCTGTCCGTCACTGTGGTGCGCACCGCGCCCGATTCGATCAAAATACCAATATACTCGTCAGCGGTGATGCCGAGGGAATCGAGCACCGTATCTGCCGAGGTCGGCGAGACCCGGACAACCGCGTCGGTTCCACCGAAGAGGCGCAAGTGGCGCAGCGCAAATCCAGACGCGCCGTCGATGTTGACACCGTATTGCCCGCCGAACGTCAGCGAGGTGACGCCTGTCTCCGCCCCGATGATTTCGACGCCGTCTTGTTCCGCATCGATCTGCAGCGCGACCGCCGAGAAGTAGGCACCGACATCGACAAAGATCCGGTCGCCGGGAGAGAGAACGAAATTGTCGAGCACCGACTGGATCGAGGGCAGCGGCGAGGCGGGCGTCAGCCCCGAGTTGGCGAGGCTGCCCGCCGCCGTGGTGTATTCGTTGTCGCCGAGGTCGGCGTCGCCTGCGATGTTGACGTAGTAGGCGGAAGCCGGGGCGGCGATCTCAAACGAGACCGAAAGGTCAGAGATGCCCGCAGTCGGCAGAGGCGCTCACGCGGATCACGTAATTGCTGCCCGGCGCAAAGACCCCGCCATCGACAAACCAGTCGTAGGCTCCGTCGTTCGCCTCGCCGAGCGAGATCGCCTGGAACGGACCGCCTGCTCCCGCCGCCGAAATCTCGATATCGACGTTGCCTGCAAAGCCATCCGCCCGCCACTCGATGCTGGTCGTGTCGCCCTGCTGCACGGTGATGTTCAGCGCCGCTTGGTGACTTGGATGAACTCGGGGTTAGAAAGCGATGCCTGTGCCGTGTTGCCATAGGCTCCGATGTTCCGATAGCCGCCGTTCGATTCCAGTTCGTTCGAGAAGTCGTCCGCCGGATCGCCAGCGTCGATGCCCGGGCTGGTCGCCGCGTCCGGCGTGAAGCTGCCGCTCGCCATCTTCCATGAGCCAAACTCGGATTGCAGGTGGAAGTCGCCATTCGCCCAATCAAGGAAGAGCGGGTCCGCCGTGATCGAATTCGCGTCGCGAGTCGAGGAAAGCGAGCGGATCTCGGCGAGGTCAAGCGGGGCGGGGGCGCCTCCCGGATTGTAGATGAGCGGCTGCATGGGAGGCGGAGCCAGATAGAAGACCGCGAAATAAAGATTGTAGTCGATGTCGGTGGTCGCGGTCCCTTCGGGCAGCGCCAACATGCCGGTGCCCGATGAGGGGGCGACGCCGGAGTAGGCGATCGACCGCGCGCGGGCGATGTTGTTTTCAAAGACGAAGTTCGCTACCGACTCGGGCGCGATGAGCGATTCGTCGTAGAGCGTGTTGCCCCGGATGATCAGGTCCACGAACGAACCTCCGTCATCGATGTTGATCCCGTAGTTCGGATACTTCGTGTAGGTCGGATCCCACTGGAAGTTGAAGGCGCTAGGATGCTCGCACGGGTTGTGGAACTCGGTCACCCACTCATGCCAGATCGGCGGCTCGTAGTTGTTGTGAGCAAAGATGTTGTTCTCGATCAGCAGGGACGTCCCGGACCGATACTGGAGGAAGAGCTTAGTGACGAACGGCCGCCCGCCGCGGTTCGTCAGGCTGTCCAGCGTGGTTCGGTTGGTGTAGCCGATCGAGTTGTCGTGGATGTAGTTACCCGAAAGCGTGCCGCCGCGCGCGTTGACGCCGACGTTGTTGCCGAAAACTTCACTGTCCGTAAGCACCAGGTTCTGCGCGGTGACGCCGACCCAATGGCCGCTCACCGTGCTTTCGCTGACGGTCAGCGTCGTGCTTCCGGCGTGGTTGATCCCGTAGCCCGGGTCATTGTAGCGGATCTCTCTGTAGTTGGTGACCTCGTGGAAATAAATGGTGTGGTCCCCGGCTTGAACAACTTTCAGCAGCGCGATCGAGAACATCGACGGGATCTCGCCATTGGTCGCCCAGGCGGGTATCGGGGGAGTCGGGTTCGCAGGTGAATCGACGCAGTTGACCGGGAAGACAACCGGCTGGTTTTCGAGGTTCGGATCCGGTCCGCCGAGGTTATCAAAGACGTTCGCCCGGTTGATCGTGATCGTCCCCTGGGTGCGGACGCCGAATTTGTTATCGTGGACCACGAGATCGTTCCACGTCCCGGTGTTGTTGAAGCCGTCGATGTAGATCCCATTCACGGAGTTCCCGCTCAGCTCGGCTCCGTTGATGTTGAGTACCTCCTCGAAGGTGTGATCCGCATAGATCCCGTGCTTGCCGCTGCCGGTGACCGTAACGCCGTCGAGCGTAAAGGTGCGGAAGCGATCGCCGAGCTTATCGACGAAGACGCCGTAGGTGCCCGCACCGGTGATCGTCGCGCCCGCCAGCGTATTGTCGTAGGCGTCATGCACATAGACGCCATAGCGCGAGGGGTTGTTGAACACGAGGTCGTCGGTCGTCAGCCCTGAGGTGTCGTCGATGATCGACAGCCCGATCTGCCCTTGGGTCAGGGTCAAATCGGTGATCGTCATGAGGTCGGCGTCGATCAGGTTGATCAGGTTGACCGCGAAGCCGCCGCTCGCGCCGACCAATTCGGAAACCGCGTTTTGCGCGCCCTGCATGGTGAAGCCCTGATCGCTGCCGAGGAGCGTGACCTGGCTGCCGGAGAGCGAGATTTCGTCGATCAAGATGTAGGTTCCCGGATCGATGCTCAGGGTGTCGCCACCGCCTAGTTCGTAAGCGCGGAGCAGGTTGACCGGATTCGGCTTCGGCGCGCTGGGGTCCTTGCCCGTGTGGCGGTTTGATCCCGCCGCCGCCGTGTATTCGTTATCGCCTAAGTCGGAGTCGCCGCCGATGTTGACATAGTAGTTCGATCCGGATTCGGGGACGTTGAACGATTCGCTGGCGACATCGTAGGTGGCGGGGACATCATCGAGGCTGAGCACGATGCGCAGCCCGTAGGTGCCGTAGCCGATGCCGCTGTCATCGAATGGCGTCCACGAGAACGCGCCGGTGTCGGGCACGGTTCCGATATTGAGCAGGAAGGCGGGTCCGTCGGCGCTGTCTTGATAAAGGTCGATGCGGATGTCGCTTTCGCCAACGTTGCCGAAAGTATCCCACAAGATATCGCGGCGCTCGTCGCGCTCCCAATCGGTGTAGAGATCCGGGAACCGCACGGCGATCCGCGCGGCATCCGGCTCGACCGCGGAGGCAAAATCGGTGCCGAAGTAGGCTCCAGCGTCGGCGGCCAGCGCCTCGCTTTGCAGCGAGAGGAAGGCTCCGTCGAACTGCGCGGGAGCCGCGCCGGAGACTTCGACATCGGCGTCAAACCGGAACGTCGCCTGGCGCGCGCCTGCTGGAACCGCGACGCGCCCGCCGACCAACTCCCAGCGCAGGAAGGTGCGCAGCGCCTCGATCGTCGTCGCCTCGCCGACGGGCGAGCCGGAGCCGTCGAGGAAGGTGAGCGTCAGGTAGATCGCGTTGATCTCCGCATCGGCGCTGACCGTGACGCGCCCGCCGAAGACGGCGACAAGATCTTCGGCATCGATTTCCCCGGCGGTGAAGCCCGATGCGGTCAGGCTGACGGTCTGCTCCGCGAATCCGAACCGGTCTGTGCCGGAATCAAAGGCGAGCGCGCCGTCCCAGTCGGAGCCGATCGCCGCCCCGGCCGTGTTGGTCGCCCATGATGCCAAGCCGGACTCAAACGACGGATTCGCGAGCAGGTTGTCGCGTGTCGCGAACGCCTCACCCAGATCGATGAACGAAGCGCCGGCTCCCGGGCCGAAGCTCGTCCGCCGGAGCGACTCGCGCACGTCGGGCAGCGCGAAGTCGCCGCGTGCGATCGAGGCGAAGTGCGGGACGGAGAGCAGCGGGTTGACCGCCGTGGTGCCGGATGAATGCAGTTCCCAGCGCGCGACATCCGCCTGCAGGTCGAGCAGGTCGCCGAACGGTTTGGTAAAGTCGTAGAGGATGCCGCCGCCTTCCGCGTGAAGCAGATTGTAGTCGCCAAAGTATCCGTCGCGCCCGCCGACATTCACAACGACGCCGACACCGCCGCCGCGCACATCGATCACATTGTTGAGCGCCGGACTTCGGCGTGGCGAACGTCGATGCCGATCCCGCTATCGACCCGGACCGTATTTTGGGCGATGCGGACGTCCGCCCCGCCCGTCGAGATCGCCCGTCGCTATTATCGTAGATCAGGTTGTTGGCGATCACCTGACCGCCGCCAGCCGCGAGAATGCCGGTGCCATTGCTGAAGATCCGGTTGAATCGAAGATCGCCGGAGCCGGTGACCCCCACGATGTTGTCGTGGATCTCGTTCGCCTTTCCAAAAGGATCAGCAGGATCGAGGTCTGGACCGACGATGCTGCCGGCGAAACTGGCGACCCCGACATTGTTATCGAAAAGGCGCTGCCCCTGGATTCGCCCGGCGACCTCCGCCCCTGTGCCGTTGCGATAGATGGCATTCGGCGCGCTGCCGGGGGCGAATCCGAACTCGGCTCCCGCTTCGATCTCAATTCCGGTGATGTTGTCAAAGATCCTGTTCCCGCTGATCACCGCGCTCGCGCCGCTGCGGAGGATGATGCCGACCCCGCTGCCACCAATGTCATTGTCCGTGATGGGACCGGTGAAGTCAGCGCCAATGTCGATTCCCCGCGCGCCATCGCCCAGCCAGTTTTCGGTGATGCTGCCGCTAGACGCCGCCCCAATAATAACCGCCGTCTCGTTGGCGTAGATTGCGGCATCGCCTCCCCGAGGCGGATCGATCCGATGGAGGAATGCGCGACGGTCGCCGAAGCATCGGTCAAATGCACCGAGACGGCGTCGGATTCCTCGATCAGGCTAGCCGCGCCGGTCACCAGCGTGATGCTGTCACCCGCCGTGATCCGCTGCATGACCCAATCGGTCGCCCCTGCCTCGAAGCTGATCTGTCCGTCCACGCGGCTCCCGGCGCACCAAAGATGAGCACCCCGGAATCCGCCGCCGTCAGCGCGAATCCATCGGCGTGCTCGCCGACGATCAGCACGACGTCCCCGGCGCCCAGCGCATTGCCGTCGAGCACGCTTTGCACGGTGGTCGATCCGGCTTCCGCCACATACACCGCACCGGAAATATCGAAGCGGTTTCCGCGGACGTATGATTGCCCGGCGGTTTCTCCGAACTCAGTCCACGCGGCGTGGGCGTGGCCGGACCCGTCCACAGCGAGGGCGAGCGGCGACGGCGCGCCATTGGTCAATGCGATGCCCGGGCCGCTGGCGTCGCCCGGCAGTTCTTCGGCGAAGGCGGACCTGTCCCAGCGCTGGGCATAGATGGCGAGGCGGTCGCCGGCGCGGCTGGCGATCGTATCGTCGCGCCACGCCAGGTGGAGCGCGCCGCCGCCGCTGGCAGCTCCGGCGAATGGGCGTTGCCGCCTTCCACCGAAGCCCGACCGATCGGCGCCCAGCTAGAGCCTTGGTCGGAACCGGTCCAAACCTCGCCGCCCGTGCGGTCGGATCGCTCGGACCAAGCGGCGAACAGATCGCCGTTGAGATAGGCGAGGGAGACGCCCGAGATGTCGGCGGCGGAGCGCACGGTCGCCGCCGCGCCCCACGACGCGCCGCCCCATTCTGAGACGAAGACCGCGCCGCCATCGGTCCAGCCCACGGCGAGCGCGCTACCGTCCGCCGCCAGCGTGTAATCGGGAGCGGTTAGCGCGCCGCTGTTGATCGCCGAGCCGAGCGCGCCCCAGCTTCCGCTCCGCTGCTGGGCGAAGACTTTGCTCGCCTCGAAGTAGGTCAGCACCGCGCCGCCGGTCGCACTGGCAAGCTGCGCGTGATCCGCCTCGCCGCTGCTCGTCACCGTCTCCGGAGCGCCCCACGCCGCGCCGTCCCAAACCGCCGTGCGGATGTCGGAGGCGCTGCCATCATGGGTGAACTCTGTCCATGCGAGGACGAGATCGGTTCCATCGAGCGCGAGCGCCGGGCGGCGGGAGGACGTCGCCGAATCGCTGACGCCGCCGAGTTCGGCGCTGGAGCCGAGCTGCTGCCAGCCGTTGGATTCATCAAAGCGGGCGACGTAGATCTCGTAGTTGCCGCGGCGGCCATCGACCCACGCGAGATAGATCGTGCCGACGGCATCGAGGACGATGGCGGGTTCAATGCCCAGCGTCTCGCTGTTCGACGCGCCGCCGCGCGTTGCCGATCCGTTGAATTCCTGCCAGCGGGCGAAGACCTCCGGCGCGTCGCGCAGGGTTGAGCCGGAATCGATCAGCGGATCGACCGCGCCGATCTCGCCGGGATTAGCGGTCGGGGAAGGCGGGGCGAAATCCGCGGCGACCGCGCCTTCGCCGGAGCCAAAGTCGATGTGGTTGTTCGCGCCGGCACCCGCGTCGATCAGGTCGTCGCCTTCCTCGCCCCAGAGCCAGTCGTTGCCCGCGCCGCCGAAGAGCTGGTCGCCGCCTTCGCCGCCATAGAGGTAATCGACTGCGCCGTCGTCGGGCGTTGCGCCACCGTGCCCGCGCAGCGTGTCGTGATGGGCACCGCCGATGAGGACATCCTCGCCCGCCTCGCCGTCGATCACGTCGTCGCCGTCGCCGCCATCCACCGTGTCTGGCCCGGCTCCGGCATCGATATCGTCATTGCCGCCGTGACCGTAGATCAGGTCTGCGCCTTCGCCGCCGAGGATCGTGTCGGCTCCGTCGTCCGAGCCGTGGATCACGTCGTTGCCGTCGCCTCCGTCGAGCAGATCGCCTGCGCCGCCGCCGCCGCGCAGCGTGTCATCGCCCGCATTGCCGAAGATCTGGTCCGCGCCGCTCCCGCCGTCGATGTCGTCGTGCCCGTCGCCGCCGCGCAGGATGTCGTCGCCGCCCTGCCCGAAGATCACATCGTTCCCCGCCTCGCCGTCGATGTCGTCCGCCGCATCGTTGGAGCCATAGATTTCGTCGCATCGTCGCCGCCGCGGATCAGGTCGCCGCGCCCATGCCCGGCGAAGATCCAGTCGTTGCCTGCGCCGCCGTGGACTTCGTCCGCGCCGATGCCCGAGTCGATCCGGTCTTCGTCGTCGCCGCCGTCGATGTAATCCGCGCCGCCCAAGCCGAAGATTTCGTCGTTGCCCGCCCCGCCGAAGATGTAGTCGCCAAAGCGGACCGCGTCGGAGAAATCGGGGTCGTCGAGCGCGCCTTCGTCGGAGCCGACGATCCGGTCGTCGCCGTCGCCGCCGCTGAGCGTATTGCCGATGCCGGTGCCGCCGATGATCAAATCGTTGCCGCCATCGCCACTGAGGTCGTCCACGCCGCCGCCGCCATCGATCGGTCATCGCCGTCGCCGCCGCCGAAGGTATCGTTGCCGCCCTCGCCGAAGATCGCATCGTCGCCGCTGCCGCCATCGCCGTTGTCGTCGCCGTCGCCGCCATAGAGATAGTCGTCGCCCTCGCCGCCGTTGACTGTGTCGTCGCCGACATCACCGTGGAGCGAGTCCGCCTCCGCACCGCCATCGATCGTGTCGTCGCCGTCTGCGCCGCGGATAAAGTCGCGGCCGCCATCGCCATTCAATTCGTCGTCGCCGTCCTCGCCAAAGATCTGGTCGTCGCCCTCTCCGCCCGAGGCGATGTCGTTGCCGCTGCCGCCGTAGATGTGGTCGATCCCCGCGCCACCGTTGATCGTGTCGCCACCGCCTTGACCTTCCAAAATGTCGTCGCCCCCGTCGCCGTTGATCGTGTCGGCGGCATCGTCGTCGCCCGCCCCGGTCGAGGAATGCCCGAAGATGAGGTCGTCATCATCGCCGCCGGAGAGCGTGTCGCTGCCGCCCTGACCGAAGATCAAATCCTCGCCCGCACCGCCGTCTGCGGTGTCGTCGCCCGCGCCGCCGATGAACACGATGATCGGCTCACCGGTCTCACTGTCGTAGGAAACCGTGCCGGAATCTCCGAGGATGATGTCCACGCCGTCGCCGCCGAAGAGCGTGTCGTCATCCGAGCCGAGGACGAGGGTCGCCCCGTTGCCGATGATGATGTCGTCGCCGTCGCCGCCGTCGATCTCGTCATCGCCGAGTTGCCCTTGCAGGTAGTCGTTGCCGCTGTTGCCCTCGATTTCATCATCGCCGCTGCCGCCATCCACGGTATCGTCGCCCGCATCACCGAAGAGCTGGTCATCGTCAGCTCCGCCGTCGATGGCGTCGTTCCCATCGCCGCCGCGGATCAGGTCGTCGCCGTCGCCGCCATCGAGCTGGTCCGCGCCATTGTCGTCATCGTCGTCGCCGCTGATCGCGTACTCGTAGATGTTGTCGTTGCCGCTGCCGCCGTCGATGATGTCGTTGTCGTCCAGCCCGTAGATGTTGTCATCGCCGCTGCCGCCGAAGATCTCGTCATCCCCCACCCCGCCTTGGATGATGTCATTGTCCGCCCCGCCATCCAAGAGGTCGCTGCCGTCGCCGCCGTCGATTTCATCATCGCCCGACTCGCCGTTGATCACGTCAATGCCGGGACCGCCGACGAGAACATCGTTTCCGCTGCCGCCGGAGATCTGATCCTCTCCGTCCTGACCGTAGATGTCGTCGTTGTCGCTGCCGCCGATCAAGGTGTCGTCGCCGTCGCCGCCGTCGATCAAATCGTTGCCGCTGTCGCCGTAGATCGTGTCGTCCTCGGGGCTGCCGACCAGCACGTCATCGCCTTCGTTGCCGCGGAGCGTCGCCGCCGCCGCGCCCGCCGTCAGCCGGTCATTGCCCGCGCCACCCTCCAGCGAAACCGAGACCTGCACGCCGGCGCTGATCGCGATCGCATCGTGACCCAATCCGCCGTTCCCGATGATCCGGGTGACGCCGGTGTATTCTTTTTGGTAGCCCTCCCAGGTGACCCGCACCGTTTCGCCGCCCGCATCGCCATCGACGTGATAGACGGCAAATTCTTCGTCGCCATCGGCGGTGTCGATTTGCCCGCTGCCGGTCGGATCGCGAAGCGGCGCGTTCGGGCCCATGTTCAGCGTCAGCGTGCCGTCGCCCGCCAGCGTGCCCAGCTCCGGCTCCGGCGCGTCATCGCAGGACCAGTTGAATTCGAGAAGCGTGATGGTGGCGAGGCGGAACCGGTGGGTGACAAAGCCGATCCTGCCGACCACGTTGACGCCGGCGGTCAGCGCGCCTTCCACGTCGAAGATGCAGAGCGGGAAATTGTTGATCAACTCGTCGCCGCGCACCTTGCCGTCGCCATCGCCGCCCGGCAGGTTGCCGTTGCTATCGTTGAGATTCAATCCGATGTCCGCGTAGATGCCGCCTTCCACCGTGAGCGAGGCGATCCCGATGTTGATGCCGCCGCCCACCGCGAAACCGGCGCTGAGGACGACCTCGGGGATGTCTTCGCCGGTCTGCCGGTCGATGTCCGAGACGAAGAAGCCATAGAAGAGATCTTCCGGGTTCTTGAAGTTGTCGTCTTTGGTGCTGAAGTCTCCGTCGCGCCCCTGCGCAAACGCCTGGATCCCGACGGTGTCGAACCCGAAGGCGAGATCGACGGTCACGCCGACGGTGCCCGCCATGGTCACGACGATCGGACCGACGATCGGGAACGACAGGTCGATCGTCTTGCTTATCTCCAGCGGCGGCAGGTCGAGGACGAAGAGATCGACCGGCTGGCCGAGCAGCAGGTTGAAGGCGAGCGCCGGGTTGGTGAGCAGCGGGAACTGCAAGATGTCCGCCGCCGGGCGCGAATCCGCATCGACTTCTTCGAAGGCGAGTTTGTTGAGGAAGTCGGTGGCCGCCTGCACGCCGGACATGCCGCGAGCTGGTCCAGAATGTTCGGCTCGAGGTTTTTGTTCGCGTCGCCCAATTCGAGATCCGAGAGGCTGAAGGTGGACGAATGGACGCCGGAGAGCAGGCCATTGAGATCAAAGGAGCCGAGCGGGATGATGAGGTCGCCCGCCGCCGAAAGCTGGGTCGGGATATTCAAGACGATGTCGGCGATCTCGATCACCGCCGAGAGGAATTGTTTGGTCTCGGGTTTGAGCGGCGCGAGCTCCAGCAGCGTGACGTCGCCGTCGTTGTTGCTGTCGAAAAGCTCGGTGAGGAACGAGACGTCAGACAGCACCGGGACCCGCGTGTTGAGCACGTCGATGACCGGTTTGACCGGCTCGAGGATATCTTGGACCGTGCCGAGGATCGGGGCGATGAACTGCGAGACAAACCCGGAGAGGTTGAGCGCGACGTTGTTGAACGAGACCGTCGGCGTGTCGCCTTGCAAGCCATCGGTCGGGTCGAAGTTCCAGAGCAGTTCGAAGTCGGTCTCGATGCTCGGCAGGTAATCGCCGACGCCGCCGGCGATCCCGACCACCATGTGGAGGTCGATGGCCGCCTCGATGTCGAGCGTGACATCGACGAGCGAGGCGAACGAAGGCGAGGACTGCATCTCCGCCCAGGTCAGGTAGCCGTCGTCGTTCGGGTCGGTCAGGTCGATGGCGAAGGTGCCGTCGAAGTAGCTGCCGTTGTCGGTGATATCGACGCTGAGGAAGAGCAGGCTGCCGGAGAGGACCTCGCCGCCGTCTTCGGGCTCTTTGAGCGAAATGTTGGCGTAGGCGTAGAGTTCGTTGCCGCCGGCGTTCGGGTTGCCGTGCGTGCCGCCGCCGGTGATGTCGGTCTTCAGATAGAAGCCGTGGTCGCGGTCCACGCCGAAGCCGAACCGGAACTGCCAGCCGAACTCCATCTCCAAGCCGGTGTCGATCTCCAACCCAAAACCGGGGATGCCGAGGTCGAAATCAAAGTCGAGGTCCTGGGGATCGAGCGTCTGCCCGATGAGCAGGTTAAACTCGACGCCATCCGCCCCGATCGTCAGGTCCACGTCGTCGGCATTCACATCGCCGTCGCCATTCCAGTCGAGCAGGATGCCGACCGGTTCGAGGATATTGAAGATCTCTGCCCGGATCGCCGCCGCGGTCTTCTCGCCAAGCTGGTCGAGGTCGGCGAGGTAGTCGCGGACGGTTTGGATGAATTCGATCTCCTCCGCCATCTTGTCGCCGACAAAGGGAAGGTTGATCCCCCAGACCTGACCGTCGAGCGCGTCTTGGATCAGGGCGAGCAGCGAATCGAGCCAGAAGACGATGTTGTCGAGGCTAAGCGAGAAGTCGAACGAATCGACGAAGCTCTTAAGATCGGGCGCCTGGATGAAGACCGAGCCGAGGTCGCCGCGGAACAACGCGGCGAGGTCGTCGATCTGGATGATCAATTCGTTGTCCGGCGGCGTGCCGATCGGCTGCCCGAAGGCGAAGGTCGGCAGGGTGACATCGATCCCGGCGGTCAGCGTGATGTCGAGGTCATCGACGCCGAGCTCCGAGATGCTATAGCGGCCGCCGTTCGGGGCGAGACCGATGGCGAAGAGCGCCGGGCTCAGGGTGCCGGGATCGCCGTCGTCATCGATGGTGATCGATCCGCCCTCGACGGAGAATTCGACCGGCCCGACGAACGCGGTGAATTCCAGGTCCGACGCATAGACTTCGAGGGTCAGCTCGATGTTGGTGTCGTCTTGGATGAAAAATTCCGGCACGTCGGGCACCGACAGGTCGATGCCAAAGCCGAGGTTGATGACCATGGCGGCTTCCCCCTGCAGGTTGCCTTCGCCTTCGATGCCGATGAATTCTTCGAGGTCCACGATGCCGGCGGTGTCGCTGCCGCCGTCGGCAAAGCCGAGCAATTCGGCGAGGCTAAGTTCGAGGTTTTCGTCGATGATCACCGGATCGACCGGGCGGATCGTGATATCGATCAAGATGGTATCGAGCGCCGGGTCGTAGGTGAGCGTCACATCGGGATGGTCGTAGGCTAGCCCCAGCGTGGTCTCGATCTTCTCCTCCAGCTCCTGGATCGTGCTCTCGCCGGTCGCCAGCCCGTCGACCAATTGCGCGAACTCATCGACGAAGTCCACCGCATCGCTGATGCTGAAGCCGAGCAGCGGGATGTCTTGGGCGAGGAACCCAAAGTTCGCTGTCTCGATCAAGAAGTCGGTGAGTTCATTGAGGATCGAAATGATGTCCGCGAAATTGAGCGCCTTGAAGTTGAGCAACTCGTCGAGGTCTTGGGTCGAGACCACCGGCAGGGTCGCGTCGAATAGATCCGCGTCGCGGATGGTGATGCGCGGGTCGCCGCCCTCGCCGAGATCGACGCCGCCAAGCGTCGCGGAGACCGGCAGGTTGATGTCGAGCGATCCGCGGAAATCGATGTTCATCGCATTGCCGATCCCGCCCGCCGCATCGAGGTCGTCTCCGGAGGTGCGCCCGAGATCGACGAAGATGCCCGCGCCGAGCGAGAAGCTGCCGCCCTGGATCCCGACCTCGAGGATCGCGATCTGCGCGCCGAGGTTGAGCGTGCCCGCCTCGGTCGCGCTGATCCCGACGTAGAATGAATCGAGGGCGAGGAAAAAGTCGCTGTCGTCGATCGAGCCGTCGGTCAGGTCCACGCCGAACGAAACCGAGAAGGCGAGGTCGATGGCGATTTCGATGGTCGCCTCGGCGTCGAATGACATGCCGAACTCGGAGAGGTCCACGCCGAAATCGAGCGGCAGCGCGCCGAGCGGGATCGAGGTCGCGTAGTCGATGGTGAAGCCGACTTCTTCGAGCGTGCGGAAGTAATTGACCGTCGCGGTGACCGCATCGACCGCCGCCTCGATCTGCTCTTGGATGTCCTGGGCGGTGGCGAGGATTTCTTCGCCGCTCTGGAGCAGGGCGAGCGCGCCGTTGCCCTGGCGCAGCGTCATGATCGCGGCGGCATTCGGGTCGGAAAGCGCGCCGACTGCCGCGCCGTTGACCGCATCGAACCGATTGTCTAGACCTAGGTTGTCGCGCAGCGATCCCGCCCCGGCGATCTCGAGGTTGAACGCGGCGTTGTCGTCGATCTGGCGGAAGAAATTCATCCGGCTTTCGATGCCGCGGCGGAGGACATCGCGTTCCTCGGCGGTGAAGCTCGCGGTGCTCTTGGGCGGCAGGATATTGACCTGGATCTGGCCGGCATGCGCGGCGTCTTGCAGGACGAACGACCCGCCCATCAGATTCCACGCCCTCGGGTCGGCGCTGTAGAGGCTTGCCACCGTGGGCTGGATCGATTCGTCGCGGTCCGCGTTCACCGCGTGGAAGGCTTCGACGATATCCTCGACATCCCGAAAGTCATAACCCGCCGCGACGTTGTCCGCGATCAGGTGGGTGATCCCCCGCATGAACGAATAGTCGTCGAGCAGGACGCTGTCCCACGTCTCGGCGTTCTCCAGCGTTCCGGCGATGTCTTCCGCATAGAAGATCTCCCAGTCCGCCGCTTGATCTAGCCCGGCCATCTGGCTGAGCGCGAGCTGGGAGAGCGTGTCGGCAGAATCGACGAACGCCTCGATCACATACGGGTTGCCGATCTCCGGTAGGTCAAAGAGCAGGTCGAGCTCGGCGACCACGACGCTGGTGTTCGGCAGCGTGATCGCGATGTAGGCGGCTTCTGAAGCGGCGAGAGGATCGAGATCGGCGAGCACCGAATCCAGCGAGATCGTGAAGCTCCCGTTGGCGGCGTCGAAATCGAATATTTCGACGGCGAGCGAATCCTCGCGGATCGTCGAGATGACCCGCGAGTCGCCGTCGCTGTCGGCGGGCGTGCTCGCCGCGATCAAGAACCCACCCGCACCGTCATCGTGCAGGCGCAGGAATAGGTCGCCCGGCGTGTCGATGTCGATATGCAGCCCGCCGACATGATAGGAGAAGTCCTCGCCGGGGTGAAGCTCGTCCAGCGATCCGCCCTGCGGCAGGCTCACGCCCCAGACCGGGATGTCGCCATTCGCGGTGTCTTCCTCGACCTGCCGCAAGATATCCGCCGCCCAATTGGTGCCGTAGCGCTCGGTCGGCGTGAACTCGGTCGAGTCCGCCGGGACGATGACAAAGGTATCGGTTTCGAGGCCCGCCGCGATGTCGCCCCAGCGCGGGGCCGCCGGGTTGTTGATGTTCGGGTTGAGGCGCGAGGTCGCGTCATCGAACGGGATCGATCCGGACAGCGAGGCGTTGAAGACGGCGAACGCATTGCGCGTGTTCGAACCGGCGCTGCCCGCCGCGCCGTCGGCGGTTAAGATCTCGCCATCCGCGCCGCGGTAGCCGAAGTAGTTGAGCCGATGCTGGACCGAGGCGACCTCGAACGCGCCTTCGTCGAGCGGCGTGGTGTCGAGCACGTTGGCAAAGCCGGGCGTCACCGCGACCGGGATCTCGACCGTCTCCGGCGCGCCGGTCAGGAGCAGCGTTTGCCCGCCGGCATTCGTGTATTGCCCGATGACCGGCTCGCGCAGCAGCGTCACTTTCAGCAATCCCTGGAATCCGGATTCGTTCGGGTCGCGGTCTCCGGGAACCGCGTGCATCTGGAAGCCCGCCGCAGAGGCGTCGCCGTCGCTGGTCAGGGCGGGCGTCACCGGCGGGGTCAGGTAGAAGACGCCGGTGTCTTCAAAGATCGCGCCGCCGTCGAATTGATCGGAGAAGGCGAGCGTCCCGACCGCCGCTTCGGTCGTGCAGATCCATCGGCGAAGAGGAACCGGTAGGGCTGCACGCCGTCCGCCGCCGCGTTGTAGTCAAAGACGTAGCCATCGGCGAGCGAGTCGCGGATCACCGTGCCGTAGCCGTCTGGCTCGGGTTTCGATTCATCCACCGAATACGTTTCGACGCTGAAGACCTCGAACGCCGCGCCGTCGCCGTAGTCGGTGCCGTTGAGCTGGATGAAGTCGCGCTGCGCGCGCCGGGCAGCATTTCAACGTCATCCACGCCAAGGCTGAAGCGCGCGCCGGTCGAGAGGTTGGTGGTCGCAAAGAGGCTGAGCGGCAGCGAATCTCGCGCAGTTCCTCGGGGATGGCGAAGTGAAATACGTCTCCGCCATCACGCTGTCGATCGGCACCTCGCCGATGATGTCGTCTTCGCCGAAGATGACCTGCAGGACATCGCCGGTCGGCGCGGCGTCATCGACCCGCAGGGTGAAGCCGATGGCTGCCGCATCGCTGGGGATGTAGAAGTGATTGTGGGTGCGCCGCGCGCCGGTGTCGTGAGAAAGCCAGATCTCGTAGCCACCGCTGTCCGCGAGGATTTCGCCGCCGCCGCCACCGCCGTGGTGCGACCAACCGGGGATGATTTCCTCGTCGCCGCCGTCAAAGAAATCCGGCGTGATCGTCGCGCCATCGCCGGGGTCGGAAAGGTCGCCGTTGACCAAATCAAAGCTGCCGTCGCGCGGCGACCAGCGGATGTTCTCGATCATCTCTGCGGTGTAGCCTGCGTTGGCCATCGCCGCCGACAACCCGCCCGTGCTCCGGTTCACCAGCCACTCGGGCGAATACGCATGGCTCTGCGCATCGATCGCCCGGCCGTCCACCGGCGTTCCCCCGGCGAAGAAATTCGGGTCGGGGCGCGAGGCGTAGAGCAGGGCGAGATCGTTCGCCTCATCCCAGGTGCCGTCGCCGTCCGCATCGCGGTTGGCGGCGCGGGCGTAGGCGGCGAAGCCGGTCGTCGAGCCCGGGTCGGTAATCGTCTC
This sequence comes from Verrucomicrobiales bacterium, assembly GCA_041395145.1. Lineage (GTDB taxonomy): Bacteria > Verrucomicrobiota > Verrucomicrobiia > Verrucomicrobiales > DEV007 > JAWLBD01. Next base: position 28,466 of record JAWLBD010000003.1, read on the forward strand.
CAGATAGTATTGCTGCCAGATGTCCTGATGGGCGTCGAGGAAGCTCGTCTCGTCGGAGAGATCGATGTTGACCGCGCCGGGGATCGCCCGGCCGCTGACGTCTAGACCGAAGACGTTCTGGTTTTGGAAATACACATCGGCGAACCGCACGTTGTCCCACACGGCCGCGCCGTAGCCTTCGCCGCCGCCGCCGGTCAGGTCCTGCGGTCCGGCGCGGGCGAAGTCCTGCGACCCGTCGATCTCGGTCGCGAGTTGGTCGAAGTCATGCGGGTCGAGGTAGGTGACATGATCTACCTCCACGCCGTAGATGGCGAGCCGCTCGACGGCTTCGCTCACCACGCTGGCGCCAAAGCCTTGCCCGATGAAGTGAAGCGCCGGATTGTCGTCGCCCTCCGGATCGACCAAGCCGAGCCGGATCAGCAGGTTAAACAAGCCGTCGCCGGAGGACTCCGCCCAGCCCGCGTTGAATTCGTCTGTCTCACCCGCCCAATCATAGAGGAGCACGACCTCGACGCCGATGCCCGATTCCGCCGCCGCGCTCAGGTAGCCCGCCGATGGGATGATCGATTGGGTAATGTCGATCCCGCCCGCCGTGCCGTCGCCCCGCAGGTCGTAGTCGAGCAGGTAGCCGCCGATGTCCGCGTTCATCGCCAGCGCCAGCGGCATCATCATGTCGCCATCCACGTCGCCGAGATAGCTGAAAATGTTGAAGTAGTTGCTGAACTCATCCGCGCTGTCGTCGTAGGCGATGCCGTGGGTCAGGATCGTGACGCCGCTAATCTCGGAGCGGTTGAGGATCGGCTCGTAGCGCTCGACCTCGATCAATTCCGGATCGTCGGGCAGCCAAGGCGATTCGTCGTCGAGGATATCCGGATCGGTGTAGGTGAATTCAAAGATTGGGATCGGGAACTTCGCTTCGACAGACAGCCCGAACCGGAGGCTCGCGGAGGCATCCCCGAGGACCGCCGGGATCTTGCCGCCGAGTTTGACTACGCCAGAGAGCCCCAGCGTGCCGGTGAAGCCCGCCTTGACCGTGACCACCGGCGCGTGGGTCAGGATGCCGAGGTGGGTGTCGAGCCGCCCGGTGAAGAAGTCGAAGGGCAGCGATGCCCACGGGAGGGCGGTGCCGATAACGGTCTGAAGGAGCGTGTCGTTGGCAAACGGGACAAACAGATCGACCAGACCGCCGACAAACGTGCTCGTCTGCATGTAGTCGTCGCGGAATGCGGCGCGGGTAATCGCCGCCTCCAAGGCGAAAGCGAACTCGACCTCGCCGATGCCTTCGATCTCGCCGATCAATCCCTCGCCGAACTCGGCGGGTTCGATGTCGGGTCCGCCGACCGCCTTCCACTCCATGCCGACGGTCACGTTTTGCGAGTCCTGCGAACTGCTCACCAGCATGTCGAGATCCTCGAATTCGAGATACTGCCCGACCGCCGCCGCGCCCAAGCCGACCTGGAATGCCCCTTCGCGGGCGATCTTCCACTTGCCGCCGTTCCAGTCGAAATTGCTCAGCGCATTTTCATTGATCCAGGTGATCTTGAAGGCTCCGTCGAGTTCCACGGCATCGGCGGTGAAAGAAATGAACGGCAGCGAAATGCCGACGCCGATCTCCGCGCCGACCCCGATCAGGATCGACACCTCCATATCTGGATTGAGGAAATTGAGCGCCGCGTTAAACGCCGCCGTATCGAAAAGCGCGCCCGCCGCCCGATCGGATCGTTCACGATTCCGACCACGTCAGCGATGACATCGTCGAACCGGTCCGCAATCTGGTGGTAGTCGAGGATTTCGTTGAAAAATTCCTCCAACCCGGTGCTCGCCGCGATCGCGTTCACCACATTCTGGATCATGGCGAGCGGATCGAAGCTGGACGAAATCGTGACGAACTCGAATGTCTGCGTGTCGGACTTCGTCCCGCCGATCTCCGCGACCGTCATTTCGATGTCGGCGGTCAATGCGGACGAGGGCGCGAGAATCGAATCGATCTCGATTTCGTAGTAGCCGGGTTCGTCCACCTCAAAGTCGAGCGTCCAGGTTCCCGGCGAGGTTTCGGACTCCTCGAAAAAGCTCGGGTCCCCGAACCGCTCCGCCAGCACGCCGTTGATGAGCGCCGACTCGATGCCGTTGAGCGACCATCCGTTGTCGAATTCCACCGTCAGCCGGTGCGCGCCCGATTGGGCAAGATGCACGGAGAGCGCCGGAAAAATTTCTGCCCCCAATCTTCCGTTCCGCTGCGAAATCCCAAATATTTCGAGGTCGCCATCCGCGACCGCCCGCAGGTCGGTGTTCACCACCCCGGACTCCGCATAGCCCAGCAGGTGGGCAGCTTCCTCGGCGATCACCGCCACCATTTCATCGACCGCCTCCGACGCCGATCCGACATCCTCCAAGATCACCTCGCTAAACACCAGCGCCTTGTCGCTGCGGTTGATATTTAAGATGTCCACACTTTCGGCAAGCCCGCGGAATCTGCCCCATCCGGAGAACTCGCGCCCATCGCCGCCGACGTAAATGGTCGAGTGCTCTCCCTCGACAATCTCGGTCGTGAATGTCACGCCGCTTCCCCCATACAGATCATTCAACGAAGCGACGATGGCGGCGATCAATTCGTTCCGATCCATCCCGTCCGGAGCCTCAAATCCGGGAACATCAAACGCCGGAACATCCACGGGTCCCTCATACAAAACTCCCGACGCACCATCGAAGTCGAGGTGGAACACCTGACCATCGAGCGCGGCGGGATCATAACTAACAAGCTCAAGACCATCGATTTGCGGCGGTCCATGCGCGGTGTTGAGCGAGGTCTGCGCCTCATCGGCACCAGAGTTGACCCGCGCAAATCGGTCGGGAGAAAGAACCCTTCCAGGGTCCTGTAAATCTCGTTTGAGGAACGGTGCCGCTGCCTTCAAATCCACCGCATCCGCCCCGGAATCCGGGAGGATCTCGGCATCTTTCACCTCCGGTCGCGCCGCCTCATAGGCGATCACAATCTCGGGTTCGCTCGCAGTCTCCGCGAACAAATCGGAACCGTCTCCGGCACCTTCATCGGATTCCTGATCCGCCGCCTGCACCGACTCAACGATGACAACCTCGCCCGATATTTCGGATTCGCTAACTATAGGGTCAACCGGAGTATCGGCGGCGGAAAGGAGTATTCTCGGCTCGAGAGCTTCCAATAAAAAATCGCCCTGATACGCCTCCCGCACGCTGCCGGAATCGGCAGCGGGATGCAGGGAGGGTGAGTGGATTTCCATCGTGGCAGAGAGTCTCTGATGCAGTGGATTCGTGCGATGTTAGGGAGCCTTACACGAATGGCTAGGATTTTTTGTGTGAGGAGTTCTCAACGAACCTTGAGGTGCCAGATGACCCACCACCAATTTGCGGCGACGAGCACGATGGCAGCCCCCCAAAGAAACCGCCGATCGGCGAGGCGACCAGACAGAATGAACTTTTTGCCAAACCCAAATTTCAACACCGCTTGGACGAGGAAGAATGCTGCGGCTAGGGCGACCAAGGGATTCCATTGGATCGCTTCGATCACCTGCCCATGGAGCAGGGCAAAGGAAGCGCGAGTGCCTCCGCAGAAGAAGCAGGGCACTCCGGTTAGGTTGAGCATCGGACAAACCGAGTACTCCGTGCCCGCCGCCCGATTGACGAAGTAAAGCGCGGCAATCGATGCGCCGAAGAACGCCGTGCCAATCAACCACGGGAGCGTAATCCCGCGACGGTCAATAGACCTCGCCGAAGCAGCAATCCTGATTGGCACAGGTTTTGGAGGAAGAACCAGGCGAAAACAGCCACTGAAAAAGTGCCGTTCTTGCCTAGTTGCTCATCATCGCTCCGCCAAACCCGAGAACTACGGCAAGAATCCCGAAGATCACTCCCACACCCAACAGAATTGTCCCGATGAGCCCGCAGATCTTCCCTGCGTTGGTCATCCCCTGACCTTCCTTGTCCATTCTCCCGGCAGCCATTTCAGCGAGATCTTTGTTCCCCATCGACCAAGCGAAGGGACCGAGTATTGCACAGACGCAAAGTGATAGGATGCCAAGGACAAGGATGAGGGTTCCGCGGTGAGGTTGCATTGGAATAAGAGGCGTTTGAGTTTGGGAGGGCTGTTTTACCCATATCTAGTCTTGTTCGTCAATCGTTTTCAGCGGAGGCACTCGAAATCCTCACTGTTTTTGGTAGTGGGGGGACTCAGCGCATGCCGAAACCCAAGCTTGCACCCTAGCCGGATCGTGGTAGGCTGCCGCATGAAAGTTCTCGCTTGGACCGCCCTCCTTTTCATCCCCGCTCTGGCGCAAGTGGTCAATCCGCCCCAGAGACCGGAGTCATCGCGGGCGGGACGGAATGGGGAGACGCCCTATTATGTGGCGGATTCGGGCGAGCCGGGACCGACCGTTTTGATCACCGGCGGGATCCATGGCAACGAACCGGCGGGGGCGGCGGCGGCGGCGCAAATCCGGCATTAGCGATCAAAAGCGGGCGGCTCGCCGTGATCCCGCGGCTACAACCAACAGGGCTAGCGGCGAAGGAACGCGAGATGCCCGGGCAGCCCGCCGAACATGCCGACCTGAACCGGAATTTCCCAAAGTCCGGAAAGCCCGACCAGGCGGAGACCGAACTCGGGCAGAGTATCTGGGCATTTGCCAAAGAACTCCGCCCAGACTGGGTCCTCGATCTGCATGAAGGCATCGCCATCCATCGCCAGAACCCAGACTCCAATGCTTCGACGATCCTCTGCCGCCCCGACGAAACGACTCGCCCGATCTTTGAGCGCGCGCTCGCGGCGGTCAATGCATCGATCGAGGATCCCGATTCGCATTTCATGATGAAAAGCCGGTCAAAGACCGCGAACGGCAGGCTGGCGCGGGCGGCGATGGAGCGGCTCGGCGCAACTAGCGCGATCCTCGAAACCACCTATTCCGGCATTCCGTTGGCGGTCCGCATCCGGCAGCACCGGCTCATGGTGAACCGGATACTCCGCGACCTCGGAATGGTTTCCGCCGGTTCCGATGACCTTGTCTTCCGGGCGGAAGGCGACACCGAAACGATCTGGATCGCCATCTACCAGGACCAGGGCGTCGGCGGAAATCTGGCCTAACGCCATGCGCGCAGACTTCGCCGCGCTGCCGGGATTCGAGACCCGCACGATCGGCGCCGCCGAGGTCCAAGGCGGCGCGCTGGACCACCCGATGCGGTCATCTTCCCCGGCGGCAGCGGCAGCAAGCAAGCCGCCGGGCTCGGCGAGGCGGGCCGCGAGAAGGTGCGCGCGTTCGTCGCGGGCGGCGGTGCCTACCTCGGGATCTGCGCGGGCTGCTATCTGGCCTGCGAGAACTTCTCGTGGTCGCTCAAGATCCTCGACGCCAAGACGCGGTCATCCAAATGGGAGCGCGGAAAAGCGGTGCTCGACCTCGGGTTCGAAGGCGGCGCGGAATCGCTTTTCGGATTAGATGCCAAAGTCGAAGTCCGCTACCAAAACGGCCCGGTCATGGAACCGGCGCATTCGCCGGACATCCCCGATTTCGAAACGATCGCCGTCTTCGGGTCCGAAGTCGCCAAGAATGGCACACCCAAGCGGCCGCAGGTCGGCACGCCCGCGATCTTGCGGCACCTTCGGCAATGGGCGAGCCGTCGGGATATCCCCCCACCCCGAGCAGACCGATGTACTGCGGCAAATCGTGCCGACCCTCGTCAAATGGGCGGTCGGGCGCGAGTGATTGCCTTGGTTCCAGCCGGATCGAAGCGGAGCCTGCCCTGATCCTAGTTCGCCGGAGCCGGAGCCGCTGTTGCGCCGCCGGCGGGCGGAACCGCAGGGGCGGCGTCAGATTTCGGGGCAGACTCCGGCGGCAACGGGCGGACGTTCAGGTCTTGATCGGCATTCACGGTCGAGCCGGGGATGGTGGCAGCCCGAGGAGCGAGAGCAGCAGGTTGCCCGCGTCGGCGTTGCGGATCGGCTGCGGGATGTCCGCGCCGTATTTCGGGTTCACCCTCGCCCGGATCTTTCCGCGATTGCGGGTTGAGCGCATAAAGATCGGCACCCTTCGCCACATCGCCGCCCCACGCGAAGAACCCGATCCGGTAATTTTGCCACTCGTCGTTTTCGCCGTGTCCCTTCGTCTTGTCCAAGCCGCCGTGGTCGGCGGTGACGATCACGTAGGTGTTGCCGCGCAGCGCCTCATCCGCGCTGATCATGTCGAGCACCTTCCCGATCAAGCCGTCGATCTTGGCGACCGCCGCCATGTAGGGGCTCTCGGGATCGAGCGTCCACGTGGTGGCGTGCCCGGCGGTGTCCGGGTCGCGCAGGTGCAGCATGGCGAGGTCCGGCGCTCCGTCCTCCGACTTGTAGGCGGCGATCAATTTATCCACCAGCGACTCGGTTTCCTCGTCGATCACGTAAGTGTCCAGCTTGTCCTTGCCGTTGTCCTCGCCCACCTCGTCGGGTGCGCCATTGCGGTCGTTGTAGCTCAGGTCGTAGAGCGAAAACTTGGTCTTGCTGGAGAAGAGCATTGTCTTGAGTCCGTGGTCGTGCGCGACGGCGAACATGCTGTCGATGTAGGCGCCTTTGTTGCGGTGCAAGGTCTGCCCGATCTTCGGGTCGGTGTTGCTGATCCAGTTGTGGCTCAGGTCGCCGACCACGCCGCGCCCGGTGATCATGCCGGTGTGGTTCGGCAGGGTGATGGTGTAAACCACATCCGTCCGCGCATTGAGCGTGTAGGAACCCTCTCGCATCAGGCGGGCAAAGTTCGGCGCGCGCTCGGGTCCGAGCTTGGCGATGGCATCCGGGCGGGTGCCGTCGCAACTGATGAGCAAGACATGGGTCTTCGCGGGCGCGGTGGCGTTGAATCCTGCGGCGAGGCACAGGATGGCGGCAAGGGGGGCATTTCATAAGGTCGGTAACGATGCGCGCCGCGCCCGGCTGTCAATGCGCCCAGCGAATTTTGACAAGATCGGCACGCCTTACCAGAGCACGCGCTCAGCGAAGCAGGCGCAGGACCACGTTCCGGACCTCTGCCTCGGTCCGATATAGGCGAGGCCCGAGCGGCTGGCAGAGCTCGATATCGCCGGGGCGCATCGAAAGCGCCCGCCCCTTCATCTCGACCTGCGCGACGAGCCGCCCGCCGATCCACGCCTTGAGGAAACCGCCGTCCACCCGCACCCGGATCGGATACCACGCGCCGATTTCAAATGATTGCTCGCTCCGCGTCTGGTTCTCCGAGGCGTCGAGAAAATCGATGCTCGAAATGCCGACCAGCGTGCCGCCCCAGCCTCCGATTACCAGCGTGACGCATCGGTCCGGGCCCGACGGGAAATGTCAGCCCGCAGAAAAAATCGGAGCCGCTCACCCGCCGCGCCTCCAATTCGATCTCGTAGCCGTCGGCAGGGAGCGCCTCGCCGCCGGGCGCAAACCGCATCCCGGTGATGCCCGCGCCCGCGCCCAGGCGCATGACCCGTCCGCAATCGATGCCTCGCCCGCCTCATGCGCCTCGACCGCCGACCAGCGCACGCCTCCGCGCCCTCCAGCAAGCGGCGCTCGGCAGCGGCGGCTCCAGGCGGCGGCGTCCCGGATCGCCGCACCCAGCCAGCGCGACCGCCGCCACAGTTGCGGCCAAGGCGATGGCGCTACTCTGGATCGATGCGATAGACATGCCCGGTGGTGCGGAGGATGAGCGAGCGCCCGGCGACGGCGGCCGACGCCATCATGCCTTCCTCCAATTCATTCTCCGCCAGCACCTCGAACGCCCTTAGGCAGCCACGACATACGACTTGCCGCGCTCGTCGAAAAAATAAACCCGCTTTTCCGCCGAGCACAGCGCCGAGGCGGAGAAGTTCCCGCGCACCCGCTCGGACCAGACCTGCTCGCCGGTCTTGGCGTCCACGCAACTGGCGATCCCGCCGTCATCCACCATGTAGAGGTGACCGTCCAGATAGACCGGCGTCGAGCGCTGCGGCACGTTTTTGATCAGCTTCCACTCGACATGCGATCCAGAGATGTCGCCCGCCGCCGCCGGGTCGAGCCGGACGCGCCAGAGCTGCGCTTTGCCGTAGCCGGTATTGAGGAAAACCGCGCCATCCCCGACCACCGCGCGCGAGGCATTCGAAAACCCGGCGTAGGGCACCTGCCAAAGCTCTTTCCCGGTCGCCGGGTCATACGCCCACGTCGCCCGCGCCCCGATCGAGATCATGATTTCCTTTCCGCCGACCTCGGTGAACACCGGCGTGCTGTAGGCTTTGCGCAGGTCGCCGTCCGCCTTGATCGAGCCGTCCGGCTCGATATCGCCCCACTCGGTTGAACGATCCTGCCGCCAAATCGTCTTGCCGGTTTTCTTGTCCAGAGCGACCAGATACTGCACGTCGGCGCCGTCCATTGTCAGGATCAAAAAATCGCCCCACAGGACCGGCGACGAGCCCGGCCCGCGCAGGTGGCTGCACGGCAGATCGCGCCGCCGCCAGATTTCGTCGCCGCTCTGGGCATCCAGGCAGACCGTGCCGTAGCTGCCGAAGCTAAGGTAAACGCGCTCCGCATCGGCGGCGGCGGACGGCGAACCGTAGGAGTTGACCTTGTTGCCGAGCGGCTCGGGGTCCGGGTTGTCCCACAGCTTCCGGTTCACCAGCACCACGCCCGTCTTCAGGTCGAGGCATACCGCGAATTTTCTTTCCCGTCCTCGGTCGCATTGGTCATCCACACCCGGTCGCCCACCACCGCCGGCGTCCCCCACGCCCGCCCCGGCACCGCCGTCTTCCACGCCACATTCGGCGCGCCTTCCGACCAAGTGAGCGGCAGCTCCGCCGCCACATGCCGGTCGCCTCCCGGTCCGTGGAACTACCAGTGGACCTCGGCGGCAAAAGCGGTGCCCGCCGAGCAAACCGGCGGCGGCACAAAGGGCGGAGGCGGCAAAAAAGCATCAGGGCGCAATCATGCGCGCATCATGGGAGCACCACGCGCGAATGCCAGCGCAAATCGCAGCCCGAGGCACGGTCCCGCCTAACCCCACAGCATCTCCGTTTCGCTGATCCACATCAGGCACCCCCAACCAACGCGGCATGACCCCCGCCGGGTGTGAATGAAAGTGTGTGTCGAGCGGCGTCCGTAGGTCGGCGGTTGCGCGCCAATCGCAGAGAGCAGCGTAATCCGGGCGTCGCGCTGCCAAGTCTCCCTCCTGGGGAGGGGTCGGGGGTGGGTCAAGGGGCATCGGGCGGACCTTGCCGGGATCGCTCCCAAAAGGCGCCCAAGTTTCCTGGTAATCCGCTGGATCTCAAGCGAGATACGACTACCCCCTACCTCACCCTAAATCCCCTCCCAGGAGGGACTTCGGCGCGACGCCCGGCTTCATCTGACCCAGGGCTATGAAACCACGCCGATTACCGCAACGGATCTCGGGAATCAATCTATCGGAGACTGCACAGGCTAATGAATTCGTCCTTCAATTTCAATTACACCACGCCCGCCATTCCCCTTGACCTCAACGGCTGAGGCATGCTTAACTGCCCCAAGTTTTTCCGATATCGCCCGGCGCGATCTTGATCGTACATTCCACTAACAATATTGTTCTGCTGAAAAATTCCCGGTGAAGAGAATTTCGACATCTGCGACACTGCGCCGATTATTGATCCACTGTGAGCAATATTGTGTCGCCGAATGCTGCCACTCTAACGCATTTCGTATCGATCAGCAGACTGTGGAGCGATGGTTATCCAATGAAAGAATCGACCGCACAGATGAACTAATTAAAGAGCTTTCGGATATCTCCGGCGCAATAGCCGACTGCAAGAACAATGTCTATTTTGACATTCGCGAGCTCGAGTCCACTTGGAGCAGTGAAGAGGCACTTGGTCTCTTCGGAGATTGTTCGCGGGCGCTCGTAGAAACCAAAGCAGAACAAGTCGTGAGTGGCGACGGCGGACAAGCTCCCTCGTTCGCTTCGCTCTGTGAGTCCTGCGCCGCCGTGCCACCACATCTAACGTTCGCTCTAAAAATGAAGCCAATTTAAATCATCGTTGTATCGGGATTGCTAGGGTGCTTTTCAATCTCGCCAGCGGAGGACAAGCGTTTGCTGCTTCGATTCCTCTGGCTACTACCGCAAGGCGTTTAGAGCTCCGCAACCCGCAGAACGACAAGACGGCTAATCACCCTTGAACGTTAATACCAAGAAGTGGGACGACACGCACGAAAACGTAAGAGAGCCAAACTTAGAGCCTCACAAAGCGCACTCCCTGAATTGACGCTTCCAGAGGCACTTGACGTTATCGCAGACGACTCGCCGGATCAATTGCGCTTGATTGCCGCAGCAAAAATGATCGCCGGCGTTGCAGTTAAGCCCGATTCGTTGATCGGATTCGAGACGCTTGTGCGTTGCGTCGATCACGGCGGTGTTGCGGCGGAGATAGCCGCAAGGTCACTCCATCTCACGCTCGGAAGGAGGGCCGCCGATGAAGTCACGCCTAGCGACATCATCGTGGACAGGGAATACTGGGTTCAGTATCTCGATACGGTGCACCACCGAGAAACACATGGAAGAATGGATCGCGAAGCCAACACTTAGGCAGAATCGGGTAGGAGCGGGGTTTGAACCCGCTCCCCCCGCACCACCGGACATGCGGCTCCTTGACGGTACCGCTACTTGCCCTTCGGCGGTTCTTCCCGGCTGGCGCGCATCCCCCGGATCATCAGCCCGACGCGGCGGCGATCATGGTGAGCAGGATGAGCGCATGGCTGGTCTTCATGACCATGTGGAAGCGGATGCGGCTGAGGATCTCGATGACGACGATCGCCAAGCCGATCCACAGCAGCCCCCACGCCCACTTCATCTTGGCGTCATAGAAGAGCGCGACCGCCCCGATGAAAAGCGGGACGAAGATGAGCCTCCATCGACGTCGTCTCCCACATCCCGCCGCCCCCGCTGCCGCGCCCGCCGCGTAGCGCGCCGGAGATCGCGCCGCCGCCGTCGGTGTGGATCTGGACGGAGTCGAAAAAGAAATAGAGCCCCACGCCAATGAGCAGGAGCCCGATTCCAGCGAGGTAAGGGGCGGAGCCGCCCTCTGTGCCACCGGGTTTCATGCGGGTCTCATAGCACGGCGAAGGCGGATGCGGAAACGCAAAATTCGCCCGGCTGCACCGCCGGTGAGAAACCGATTTACAGGGCGGGGCACCGCCTTGAATGACCGCAACCCAGAACCCGAATCACCCAAATCCATGGTCGAAATCAATCTCCGCTACGAAGGCGAACTCCGCACCACCGCCACCCACGCGCCCTCCGGCGCCACGCTCCACACCGATGCGCCAGTGGACAACTGCGGGCGGGGCGAATCGTTTTCGCCCACCGACCTTGTCGCCACGGCGCTCGGCTCGTGCCTGTTCACGATCCTCGGCATCAAAGCGCAGCAAAAGGGCATCGCGCTACAGGGCGGCTCAGTCCGCGTCCAAAAAGAAATGTCCGCCGACGCGCCGCGCCGGATCGCCCCGCCTGACCGTCGAGATCGAGGTGCCGCTGCCGGAGGACCATCCGGACCGGAAAGTCCTCGAAGCCGCCGCGCTCGCCTGCCCGGTCCACCACAGCCTGCACCCGGACATGGAGAAGGCGGTGACGTTCCGCTGGGTCGGGTAGATTTCCGGGCGGCGCGCCGCGATCCGCGTTTCTCTGCCAATTTTCGGTTTTCAGGCGGCGAAGATGGGTGTTGAGAAAGGGGCGGTCCGCCGCCTGAATCCGCCAACGCCAACCCGCCTGTGAGGCTACCAAGTCTTTGCCAGAAAATACCGCCCGCAACGCTTCGAGGACGTCCTCGGGCAAGACCATGTCGTGCGGACGCTGCGCAATGCGATCGAGCAGGACCGGCTGGCGCACGCCTATCTCTTCGTCGGCCCGCGCGGCACCGGCAAGACTTCGACCGCCCGCATCCTAGCTAAGGCGCTGAACTGCCCCGGCGGCCCGAAAATCGACTTCGACCCCGACGACGAACTCTGCCGCGAGATCGCCGAGGGGCGCAGCCTGGACGTCCTGGAGATCGACGGCGCCTCGAACAACGGCGTCGAGCAAGTGCGCGACCTGCGGGAAAGCGTGAAGTTCGCCCCGGCGCGCGCGCCTTACAAAATCTACTACATCGACGAGGTCCACATGCTGTCCTCGGCGGCGTTCAACGCGTTGCTCAAGACGCTGGAGGAGCCGCCGCCGCATGTGAAATTCATCTTTGCCACGACCGAGCCGACCAAGATCCTGCCGACGATCATCAGCCGGTGCCAGCGCTTCGACCTGCGCCGCATCCCGGACAAGATCATCGCCGACCACCTGCAATTCATCGCCCAGGAAGAGGGCGTCAAACTCGACGACCTCGCCGCCTTCGCCATCGCCAAGGGGGCGGAAGGCGGGATGCGCGACGCTCAGTCGATGATGGACCAGCTCGTCGCCTTCTGCGGGAACGAGATCTCCGAGCAGGATGTGCTCAACGTCTTCGGCTTCACCGCGCATCAGGTCGTCGCCGATCTGGCCGGGTTCATCCTCGGCAGCGACACCGCCGGGGCGCTCAACGCGCTGCACGCCCAGGCGGACGCCGGCAAGGATCTGTCGCGGCTGCTCGACGATCTGATCGGGCACTTCCGCAACCTGCTCGTCTTCAAAACCGCGCCGGAAACCGCCTCGAAGGAACTCGCCCCAGAAATCGCCGAGACGCTCGCCAGCCAATCGGAGTCCGCCAAAACCGACCGGCTGCTCGCCGCCATCGACCAGCTCGCCGAGGCGGACGCCCGCATGAAATGGGCCCCCAACAAGCGGCTGCATTTTGAACTCGGCATCATCAAGGCGATCGGCGCCCTCCAGGAAAATTCGCTCAGCGATGTGATCAACGCCCTCGCCGGGGCGGCGGGCATCGACCCCGCCGCTGCGGTCCCGACCGCCGGTGCCGCCGGTGCCGCAGCTCCCCCACCCGCCCGGCGCACCACCTCACCCAGCCCGGCAGCCGCCAGTGCCGAGCCGCCGCCCTCGCGCCGCCCGCGCCCGCGCGACGAAGCCGCCTCCGGATCGGCGGGCGAATCGGATTTTGCCGCAGCGGGTGCCGGCGCTGCCGCCGCCGCAGAGCCCGCGTCTCCTGCGCCGATCGAGGCGATGCCGGACGGCGCCTCGGCGGACCTGCTGTGGGCGCGCACGCTGGAGGAATTCACCCGGCAGAAGCCGCTCGCCGCCAGTTGGGCGCAGGCCGCCCATCCGGTCTTGCTCGAAAATCGCGCGCTCACCCTCGGCTTCTCCCCCGAAGACGGGCTGGCCCGCGATTCGCTCGGACGCCCGAACATGAAATCGGCGATCGAAGAAATCCTCAGCGCGCTTTCCGGCAGATCGATGGCGCTCAAGCTCGTCGTGGACGACTCGGTCGCGCCGATGGAGCATCCCGAGATCGAAGACGACGACGACGACGAACCGCCGCCGCCCGCCGCCTCGGCTGCCGCCGCGCCTTCACCCATCGCCGCCAAGGCTCCGCCGCCCGCGCTAAGTCCGGAAGCGATCGCCGCCGCGAGCGACGAGGGCGACGATGACCCCGAGATCCAAGAGGCGCTCCGCCTGTTCGAGGCAACCCGCGTGCAGGACTAAGCCGATCCCTTTTTCAAACCCAAGCAACTCCCCGCAGCTACCGCCATGAATATCGCCAAGATGATGAAGCAGATGCAGAAGATGCAGCAAGGCATGCAGTCCGCCCAGGCGGAACTTGCCGTCCGCGAAGTCGAAGCCTCGACCGGCGGCGGCAAGGTCACCGTGCGCGCCAACTGCGCCGGCGACATCCTCTCGATCAAGATCGCGCCCGAAGTCGTCGATCCGGAAGACGTCGAGATGCTCGAAGACCTGGTCCTCAGCGGCGTCAAACAGGCGCTCGAAAAAGGCAAAGCCGAGATGAGCGCCGCAGAGATGGGCAAGGTGACCGGCGGCATGGGCTGCCGCCCGGCATGGGGCTGTAGCGAACAACTGGAAATTTTTCGATGGAATCGCGGCTGGCGTTTCCCCCCGCCCCGATTTCAAAGCGGATCACCGCTGGGCTATCAGCGGCGGCGTGGATCGCGTTTGGCATCGCCTTCGTGGCGGCGCCCATCGTCCACCTGATCGGGGAGGGTCTTTCCGTGCCGCTGGCCATCGCGACCTTCGTTCTCAGCACCGCGGGAGTCGCGATGATTTTTCTTGGGCTTCGCTTCCGCATTTGGGTTCTCCCCTATCGATTCACGGTTGATCGAGATCTGATGATCGCTGGATACCGTTGGAAGGAATCGTGGGCAGGCAGGATCGACCTGGGAAACCTCCGGTCGTTAACCCTGGCGCGATGCACCTACCCGCGCGGGATCTGCGGTTGGGTGATCTATGCAAACACGGGAGACAGGCGGCAGACGATGTTTAGCCCATCGATGAATTTCGACTCCGAGCTCGCGGCTTCCGAACATGGCAAAGCAGCCGCCGAGAAAATCGCCGCCTTCCTCGCCGTTCCGGTCGAATTTGAAGAGTGGGTCATCGCGCCGGACGCCGCTCCTCGCTAAAAGCGATGGGTCCCCTCGGGAATAGTTCCCGAGGGGGCGTTTTGCTGGCTGCTCTCCCTGAACCCAAGCAATTCTCCCCAGAACCGAGGAAGCCCCCTTTTATTGCCCCGCAGTTCCGTAGGAGAAGCGGACGCGGAAGAACCGCAGATCGCTGCTGGGATCGACCTTGAGGATCGAGGTGCGCGTTCCGTCGCCATTGGACTGCGCCGCGACCAAGCTGAAGTCGCCGCCTTGCACCATGCTGCGCCAGTCGCCCAAGTCTGAGGCGCCCTCGTAGTCAAACAGCAGAAACGGATCGTCGCGGTGGGTGCAAGCCAGGAGGATCGATCCGTCTGCATCGCGGGCAATACCCGGCAGCGCGCCGGTCCGGGAGCCGGAGGTCGGATCGAGGTTGAAGGCGTAGGCGAAGAGGTTGCTGAAGCCATCGCCGTTGAAGTCATCCGCCATGCCGCCGCGCGGCGCGGACGGGTCGTAGAACTGCGACGCCCACGCATCGTAGCTGGCGAGCAGCGCGGGCGCGACTTCGGCAGAAGCTTCGCGCACGCGGGGATCGGCGGGCGGATCGACCAACGCCACGACGCCACCGAGCGCTTCGATGATGTAGTCGGCGAGTATCTGTTGTTCTCCAACCAAGGTTTCGAAAGCGTCGCGACTTGGGTCGTCGCTGATCGCCTTGAGCGCCCGGTAGCCATCACCGCCGGTGAGAAGGAAGTTGTTGGTCGCCAGACCGAAAGAGCGGCTCGGGTCGCCTTGGAATGCGAAGCCATCAACCACCACATCGAGGTCACCGTTAGCACGGCTGACGACCAGCGATTTGATCCGTGAAGGCACCGTCATGCTTTCCTGATCGCTGATGCCCGGCAGATCGGGATCGAATTCAACCGCCAATCCAGCGATCTGCGGGAAGCGCCCGTCGAGCGCCGGGTAGCGGCTGACCGCATTCTCCATGGTGGCCAGTAGCTCGGCGGCGGTCATCTCGACAAGCGCAAGCCGGTTGTCGAAGGCGAGCGCCGCATTGACGGTCAAGCGAGTGACATTCGGACCGGTGATCGTGCCCCGGATGCCGCCGCCATTCTTCAACGCGATGTCCACCGGGAAGGCGATGCCTTCATCGGCGGCAAATTCGCGGGCATACCAGAGCGTGGAGTCAGCGACCAGCCGCCCAAGGTTTGTCTCCCGGCCGCGAACGTTTGCGCGCTCGCCGTTCAGCTCTTCGGCGGTCGTGCCGACCACCTCGAACAAGTCGGTGATCGAGTCGCTGGACTGGAGCAGATCCCAGATGTGCTCGACCTCGCCGCTCGGCACCGCCGGCCGCCCGATCTCAGCGGAAAGCAGGGCGACCGATTCCGCCGTTGTCGCGATTGGACCGGAGCGGGGATCGATCGCTTTGATATGCCCGAACGAATCGAAGCTGACGATGAGCTGCCCGACGTAGCGGTAGAGCTGGTCGCTGTTGACGACGAGGACCGTGTTGCCCTCGCTGTCGAGGCGAAAGGTCGGATAGGGTGCGCCGGAGGCATCGCCCTCTCGAAGAAGGTTGAACGGACCGTCCGGCTCCGGCGCGGCCATGAACCCAGTCGATCCTGCGGCGACGACGATATCGATGTCGCGTAGGTTCTGCGCGGAGAGAGGGTCGCCGGTGAAGTCCTGCGCGTGGTCGAGCAGGATGATCTTGTTGATGCCCTTGCCCTTCAGGACATCCACTTGCTCTAACACTTGCCCGAGGGCGGAGACGAGCGGCTGGTTCGTGCCGGGATCGCGCCCGCCGTAGAAGTCGAGACCCGGCAGCGTCGCCTCCGGATCGGCGACGACGTTGAAGAAGTCCGCCGGGGCGCGCCCGATCAATCCGATCTTCTCGCCGTTGACCTCGATGTAGGCGGAGCGGCAAACCTTGCCGGCATTCTCCTGCACGCTGGCACCGTCATCGCCGATCTCGATATCCGGCGCACCCTGTCCGGGCTGGACGCCGGAGAAGTCAAGGTTCGCCGCGATGAACGGATAGTCCGCCGCCGCCAGCATGTGGGCGAAGTCGTTGATCCCGCCGTCGAACTCGTGGTTGCCGATCCCGTTGGCGGTCAGCCCCATCGCATTGAAGAACGCGATGTCAGCAAGCCCGCGATGGCCGAACTCAGGGATCTCCGCCGCCGCCTGGTAGAACGGACCGGGCAGCGTGTGGTCGCCGATGGTCAAGTGCAGGGTCGCCATCTGGTCGCGGAACGCTAGGTTGCGCAGGCTACCGGCGACCGCCGCGTAGTTGAGGATTTTCGCCTCGCCCGTGTTCGGGTCTTGGAAGGCAGATTCGTTGTCCGAGCTATGGATGATCTGGAGAGTGAAGTCCGCCGCCGGGATCCGCAACTCAAACAGGGTGGTCGTGCCGGAAACCTCGTTGGCCCACCGCGAGGAGCGGCTTGCCGTTCGGCGAGTCCGATGCCGGGATAAACTTCAGCCCCTCCGGACCCAGGTCGCCCGCCAGCTCCAACTCGTCTTCCGGATCGGCGGAGAAGTCCCGGTTGTTGAAGTAATCGACGAACACCGGGCTATAAGGATAGGTGATGTCGAAGATCATCACGCCGCCGACGCGCTCCAAGCCGAGGAAGGCATAGGTGCGGCCGTCAAGCTGTCCGATCGCCAGCCCCTCGGGTTCCGGACCTTTATCGTCCGAGCGACCGTCGAATCCGTTTGAGTCGTTGCTCGCGTTAAAGTTCGCCGGGAGATACTCGGCAACGAGCCGCTCAAGTTGGTCGCCGGAGTCGAAGACCAAATTTCCCTTGGCATCCCAGATCGAGAACGACCGCCCGCCGAAAGCGTAGATCTCGTCATAGTCGCCGTCGCCATCCGTGTCGCCGAGCGTAGTCGTGGTTTTTAGGCGACCAAGTTCGGCGCGCGACTGGAGTTCGGCGGCGTTCGGGAAGGCGGTCGGGTCGAGGTCGAGATCCTCGACGCGGGCTTCTTCGGAGAACCCGTCGTAATCGCGCGAATCCCCTTCGTTGGCGCTGATGATAAAGGTCTCGCCCATCGCTTCGAAGGCGACGATCGCATCGGGCATATACATGCCGCGGACCGGATGCGGGCGGATGTCGATCGCCGTCGCGGTCGCTGGAATCAAAGCCCTTCCCGGGCAGCGAGTGGTCCTTGTAGCCGAGGGGAACGAGATCGACTAGCGTGCCTCCGATGATGTCGAAGATGGCCAGCGCGTTCGCCTCCTGGCAGACCACATAGGCGGTTTTGCTATCCGGGCTGATCGCCACGTATTCCGGTTCGAGATCCTCGGCGACAGTCGAAGGGCGGAGGAATTCGCCAGTCTCTGGATCGTTGATCCGACCGAAGATCCGGATGCCCTGCGCTCGGAGAAGGTCCGCGAGGAACGGCACGTCGAGCGATCCGAAGCCGACCTGTCGCACTTTGCTCTGCGTCAGGTTGACGATGTCCAAAACGCGCCCGGATCCGATGTCGATGATCGTGATCGACCCTTCGGGATCGACCGTGTAGTCGCCGTTCGGCTCGCCTTCGTTGGCGGTAATCAACCAGCGACCATCGGGCGAGAGGGCGATCATATCGGGCAGCGCGCCGCCAGCGGTCACGCGGTTGAGTTCTTCGCCGGTGATCGTGTCATAGAAGGCGACGGTGCCCGGCTGTTGCTTGTCATCGTTCTCCAAAGCGACCGCGAGGATCCCGTTGAAGGCAACCAGGCTGTTCGGTCCGCCGTTCAGGTCTTCGATGCTGAATTCGTAAACGAGGTCTGCCGGATCGGTCGCATCGAGGACATCTATCACATCGCTGCCGGCATTGACCACAAAGACGCGGCGCGTGATCGGGCAGAAATCGAGGATCTCTGCCCCGCCTTCGTCAAAGCCGCCTCGCTGCACGCTGCTCAACGCGCGCCCGGCGGTAAACCGCGTGATCCGGGATCCAACCGGCGAGTCGGGAAGATCTACGGTGCCGCCAAGCGGGCCCGCGATATAGCCGGCGAGGATCTGCTGCTCACCCTGCGTCGTGGTGAAGACGGTGCTCGCCGGATTATCGTTGATCGCCCGCAGCGCCGCGTAGCCGTCGCCACCGGTGAGCAAAAAGTTGTTGGTCGCGAGGACAAATGTGCGGTCCGGGTTGCCGACGAGGCGGAAATCCCGGACGACCACATCGCTCACGCCATTGGCGCGGTGGACGACGAGGCTGGCGATCCGCGACGGATCGAGCAGCGCCGCGCGGTCGGAGATACCAGCGCGGCTCGCGTCGAATTCGATCTCCACCCCTGCGATCTGCGGGAAGCGGCCGTCGCGCGCCGGGTAGCGGCTCACCGCGTTTTCCATGGCGGCAAGGAGCTGCGCCGCCGAAATCTCGACGATCGAGAGCTGGTTGTCGAAGGCGAGCGCCGTATTGACCGCCAGCCGGGTGATCGCCGGACCGGTGATTGAGGCGCGGATTCCGCCGCCGTTCTTCAAAGCGATATCGACTGCCATGCGCTCGCCGATGCTATCGAGGTATTCTTGCGCGCCCCACAGCGTGGAATCAGCGACGACGCGCCCGAGATTCGTTTCGCGGCTGCGGACGTCGGCGCGCTCGCCATTGAGCGTCGAAACGGCGTTGCCGACCACCTCGAAGAGCGACTGGATGAGCGGCGTCGATTGGAGCGCGTCCCAGATGCCCTGGACTTCCTGGGTTGGCCCGAGATCAGGCACGCCGACGAGTTCGCCGAGGGCGGCGACGCTTTCCGCTGTCGCGGCGAGCGGTCCACTCCGGTTGTCGATAAATTCGACATGGCCGTCTGAATCAAAGCCGATGATCAAATGGCCGATGTAGCGATAGAGCTGCTCGCTGTTGACCACGAGGACCGGCGCGCCCTCGCTATCGGCGCGCAGCGTCGGGTAATCGGCGCTCGAAGCGTCGCCGTCGCGGAGCCTGTTGAACGGACCTTCGACCCGCTCGTTCGCCATGAATCCGGTCGATCCAGCGGAGACGATGATGTCGATGTCGCGCAACGCCTCGGCGGCGAGCGGGTCGCCGGTGAAGTCCTGCGCGTGGTCGAGCAAGACGATTTTGTCGATGCCCTGCGCCTTGAGGAGATCGACCTGCTCCAGCACGAGATCGAGGGCGGAGACCAGCGGCTGGTTGGTCTCTGGATCGCGCCCGCCGACGAAGTCGAGACCCGGCAGCGTAGCCGCAGGATCGGCGACGACGTTGAAGAAATCCGCCGGGGCGCGCCCGATCAATCCGATCTTCTCGCCGCCGAACTCGACCCACGAAGACCTCGCGACCTTCCCTGCGTTGACCGCCACGCTGGCCCCATCTACCCCGATCTGGATGGCGGGAGCGCCCGCTTCGAGTTGGACGTTGGAGAAGTCGAGGTTGACCGCGAGGAAGGGATAATCCGCCGCCGCCAGCATGTGGGCGAAGTCGTTGATGCCGCCATCGAACTCATGGTTGCCGATGCCGTTGGCGGTCAGCCCCATCGCGTTGTAGAACGCGATGTCGCCGAGCCCGCGCCGGGCGCCGAGCGACGGGGCCTGCGCCGCCGCCTGGTAAAATGGACCGGGCAGCGTATGGTCGCCGGCCGTCACATAGATCGTCGGCAACCCTTCGCTCGCCGCTAGCGTGTGGAGCCCATCGACCAGCGCTCCGTAGTGGAGAATCTTTTCCTCCAGCGTGTTGGAGTCCTGGAAGGATGACTCGTTGTCCGAGCTGTGCAGGAGCTGCAGGGTAAACGATGAGGTCGATTGGCAGTCGAGGTCGAGATAGACGAGGCGGTGGTCGGATGCCTCCGTCACGGCCTCGAACCGGATGTCGCTAGAGATCGGCCAGAAGACACCGCCGTCGACGACGCGCAGTCCCGCTTTCGATGGCAGCACGTAGTCGGCGCGAAGCCCGAAATTCGCGGTGTCTTGCGCCGGGTCGCCGATTTGGCTCACGCCGCCATCGTCGTATTCGGCTCCGCCGGGGCTGCTCGGTGTGAAACCTGCATCGACAAACGCACTGCCGAGCAGTTGCCCGATTGCGCCAGGGACGCCGTCTCCGTCGTTCGGGTCGGCATTCTGGTCGCCCATGATGACGAACCGGGCGCCCGGCTCCAAACCGCCGAAGTTCCCACCGTCGTCGTAGATATAGGATGAGGCGGCGGGATCGACGTAGTCTGCCCAGAAGCGGATTTCGTCGTGGTTACGCGTCCCGTTGCGGTCTTCGGCACCGTCGAAGACCGGCGGCGTCGGGTGGCTGGCCAAGATGTGGACGACTTTGCCATCCACATCGACCGGGAGATCCCAGTGGCTCTTGGAGGAAAGGCGGAAGGTCGCCAGTTCCGCCGCCGAATACCAGTCCTGCGGCGCGCCGGTGTTTGGATCGTCTGGCAACAGGGCGCCCGGCATGTCCTTCCAGAGGAAGTGCTGGAAGGTGCGGATGTCGCCTTCCACGAACGGATACTTCGAAAGCACCACCATCCCGTATTGCCCGGGGAAGCTCCCGAAGCCGTAGGCGTCGTCGGGTTCACCCGTCACGCCGTTGTTGTTGTAGTCGAAGCCGGAGTCCACGCCGGTGTTAGACGGCGCGAAGAAGACGTGCGGATAATCGGTTTCGAGGTAATTCTCGAGGAACCCGGCGACCGCCTCGCCCTCCTCGTCGTAGTCAAACTCGTTGATCAAGACGACATCGGCATCCGCCAGGTCGATAATCTCGGCGACGCGCTCCGCCTGCGCGTTGCCCGGCGCGCTGAGGTCCGCGATGAGCTGGTACAAGCAGACCGCGGTTGAGCGAGGCGTTGAAGGTGGCCACGCGCAGGTCGGCGATGTTCGCGGCGATGCGCTGCTCTGTCGCCTGCGTCACGCTGACGAGATCGACCTTCTCTTCCGCCACCATGTTGCCATCTTGGTCGCGGACGATCAGGGTCACGGTGTAGGAGCCGCCTTGCGCAAAGCGGTGCGACGGATTCTGTTCGCCGGAAGTCTCGCCGTCGCCGAAATCCCACTCGAAGGTCAGCTCGCCCACGCCGCCTTCCACATCGGCGGTGAACTGCACAGACTCGCTGCTGAGCACCTCAGATGCGCTAGCGATGAAATCGGCGCGGAGCGGCGGTATGGCCACGCGCCACAGGACGTTGCGGTCCACCTCGCGGGTGGCCGGCAATACCTTTGGGATGATCGCCCCGCCCACCTGCGAGATCGCGAAGTCATCGTCGTTGATGATCTCGAGCACGTCGCCGTCCACCTCGAAGCCCTCCGGCTTGTCGTGCGGGTAGTCCGGCGCGCTGCGCAGCAGGTCGAGGAGCAGCTTTTTCTCAACCGGGACGATGCCGTGCTCGGCGAGCCCCGCCGCATCGTAGAGCTGCTCGAGTGTCTTGCCGCCAAAGCGCAATCCCTCGAAGCCATTCGCCGGGTCATTCACGTCTGTCGCGCCGGCGATGTCGATTTTGTAAAACCGCTTTACTGCGCCGCCGCCGCTGCCGTTGGGGAAATTACCGTCGCGCTCGAGGACGACGAACTCGGTGTTGCTGAGCGCGCGGATTTCGCTGTTGGAGCGACCGGCGCGCTCTTGGACGTAGGCGTATTCGCGCACCTCGCTGGTCCGGATGTTGAAGAACACGATGCGGGTGATCGCCGAGTTGGCCTGCACGGCGGCGCGATCCTCCGGGGGGTTGAGCATGGCAGACTGCATGATGCCGACCAGCCACTGGCCGTCCGGCGTCACCGCCAAACCCTCCATGCCTCGGTTGGCGCGCCGGTTCGCATAAACGTTAGGCAGCCGCCGCCCACCGATCCCAAGACCAAATGGATTGATGCGTTCTATCGTTCGACCGTCGGCGGCAAAGTGGATGATGTGTGGGCCATATTCGTCCGATACCCAGAAAGTGCCGTCGGGCATCGCGACCAATCCTTCCGGATCGATCCCCGTCGGGTCGAGCGCCAGTTCGAAGCCCTCAGGATTAAGCGGCGTCTCTCCAGTGCCGCCGAAACCCTCTGGATTTGGCAAGCCGGTCAGCGGGAAGCCGACTTGGTTGCGCAGCACGATGTCGCGCACCTTTACGAACTCGCCGCCCTCCTCGCGGAACACACCGATCAGCGGTGCGAAGTCCGGCACCGGAAATATCTTCTCGCCGCTGCTCGGACCATCGAAGTTCGGCCCGCGGTCGGTCATGAAGTAGTAGATCGACGGGTCGCGGGGCGAGCGCGCCATGCCTGAGCCGTAGCCGCCGTTGCGCACGACGGTCTCGCCCGCGACCTCGGTCAGGATTTCGCGCGCCACCACGGGCACCTGTTGCGGGTAGAGCGCGCCGCCGCCGACCGGGACCGCATTGAGCACGATGTTGGTCACGCGCCACAGCGCGCTGTCTCCGCCGCCGGTGCCCGTTGAGAGGTAGCGGAAGGCGAGGAAGCCGGAGCCGCTGATGCCGGTCAGGTCGATCTGCCCCGAGTTCGTCTGGGCGTAGCCGCCGGGCGAGAGAGTGGCATCGAGAGGCTGCCACGTTGCGGCGACCGGGTCGCCGCCGCCGTCAAAATCGGTGCTGACAAGAACCTCGAGATCCGGGCCGTCGAAGTTTTTAATCGAGTCGAACGAGAAGCGCTCGCCGACGAGGTCGTCGAAGTGGACGCGCGGCGAGACGAGCCAGTCATCGCTGGGAGCATCGGCGCCGAAGCCATTCATCTCCGCGTAGGTCAAGCCGTCGCGCTCGAGCGCCCGCCACGTATAGTTCGACGCAACGCTGATCTGCCGCCATGTACCGAGCGTCCCGGAAGAGAAGTCTTCGGCAAGGATCGCGTCGGTGTTGCCCGGAGGCGTCGCCGCGAGAACGGCGTTCGAATATCCGGAGAGCCCGCCCGCATTCGCCGCCTGGACGCGATACCAAAACGCATCGCCCGGCGAGACAAGGTCGGTGAAGGTCGTCGCGTCAGCAGGCAGCTCGTCAGCGACGATCTGCCACGGTCCCAGCCCCGAGCGGCGCTCGACGAGGTAGCGGGATTCGTCCCCGGCGTTGTCCTGCCAGGTGAGCACCAGTTCGGTCGGCGAAGCGGCGCCCGCCTCTAGGTCGCTCGGCGCGGCGGGCGGACTCCCGGCGTTGTTGAGCAAGACGAGTTGCAGAGCCAGGTCGAAGCTCAGGTCGATCGACGAAGGATCAACCTGATGCACCGAGGCGGCGACGACGTTTTCGCCGGCGACGAGGACCGAAGCCGGCACCGCGATACGGCGGAAAACCTGACCGTCATCCGGAGCTGGATCATCCGCCAAGGTCGAATCATCCGGCACGCCGGGAGGCAAATTGTCGGCATAGACCGGCTGCCCGTTGACGAAGACCGAAACGCCATCGTCCGCCTTCACAAAAAGATCGATCCCGCCAACCGCGGCGGGGTCGGCGACCGAAAACGCCTTTCGGAAAAACCACGCCGGCGATGAGGCATCGAGCACGGTTCCCTCATCGCCTTCCCCAAATCCAAACTGGCCCGCCCCGCTCTGCCACCCGGCGTCATCATAGCCGGGGTCCTCCCAACCCAGACCAGGCACATCGGAATACTGCCAAGCCTCGCCGGACCCGATCGCCATGGAGAAATCGGCGCTCGGCTCGGCATCGCGCAGATTGAGAAAGACGATCTGCCCGCCCTCGACCAACTCGACGCCTTGATCGAGGGACAGACCGAACCTCGCGCGCAGCTCGGCGTCGATCGGGCTGCTGGCGCTGTCGAGGCTAAAATGCGCCTGGACGCCGAGGGCGAACCAACCCGGCCCGACGATATCTTCGAGCGGGATGATGCCCGACGATTCTTCGTTCGTGGTAAGCAGATCTCCGGAGAGCGGATGGAAGAATCGACCGCTATGCCGCGCCACCTCCCACGATCTGCCGGTGGCAAGATCGAACGCCCAGATTCGCGCCAGCCTCTCGGAGCCGCCCGGATCTTCTTGCAGGTAGATGATACCCGCCTTGTCCATGGTCATGTTATCCAAGGTGGTGAAGTCCGGTCCCGGCTGCGATCCGTCCGCCAGGATCCGGATCGTCCCGCCAAGCTCAGGCTGCGCGATGTCGTGGAATTCCATGCACCAAAGCCGGGTCGGCGTTTCGCGGCCGTTTGAACGCCCGCCGGTCGTCACCCAGTAGAAGCGATCCTGCTGGCCGGGGCGCGGGTCCCAGACGCCATCTTCGGGGCGCCCCCACTTCGTGACACCGGCGGCATCGCCTGCTTCGGTGAGTTCCTCGCCAGTCAATCCGGAGACATCACCCAAGTCGGCGAGGTCAAAGGGTTCGACCGCCCCGATTTCGTTGCCGGGATCGACTTCGAATTCCTTGCCTGGGATCCGGACGCCGAAAAGGTCGCCGCCGACCAATCCGGCGCGCTGCACCGGCGTCGGATCGACCCGGTTCTTCGTTCCAACATAAAAGTATAGCTCACCCTCGTGCGAGTCATCGAGCAGGGCGACTACCGTTTTGTCCTGCCCCCACGGCGAGGCGACGACATTCTCCCACGAACCGCGCCCGAGGTGCGGAACGTGAAAGCTAGTCCCCGCGTCTGGACCTGTCACCACCGTGGCAAACGCGCGCCCTTCTGGTCCCGCTTCTTCGCCATGCATGAACATCCGGTCGCGCGTCCCCAGCCCGCCGATGAACTTGTAGAACGCGGTGACTGGCGGCAGATCGCCGGAGCAGAGGCGGTTGAGCGCCCGCAGGTTCGGCTCGCCTTCCGCCGCCGCCGGGATCTCCGCGAAGGCTCCTCCGCCCCACGACTTCAGACCCACGATCACGTCGCGCCCGCTCAGGACCGCAAAATCGCTCTTCCGAATCCGATATTGGGCGAGAAACGCCCCGGTTTCGCCATGCGCCTGGAGCGCGCCCAGATCGGGGCTTAGCTCGTGGTTCAGCAACAGCGTAAAGGTGCCATCGAAGTTGTCGAAAGCCCCCATCCCGTCCGGGATGCTCGCCATCAGATACGGCGCCCCGCCACCCTGCCGGGGCACCGCATCGCCGGCGGTCAATACCGCATAGATATCGGTCCCGGAGTTTCCCGAGGTGAGGAACGGCTCGACCGAACTGCTCGGTCCCGTGATCCGATCTACCCCGCCTGTTTGCGAGAATGCCCGCGCCCCCAGAAGGAGCGCCACCGCCAGCGAGAAGGCTACCAGCAATCTATGTTTTAGGGACGAATTCATATGTATTTTTGAGAGGATGTAGTTAGCGAACGCCGCGATAAAAGAGCAATCCTGCGCCGTTGTCCCGCCCGGAATTAAAAACTATTCGTAACCAAAATATTTATATATATTTCGCCACAATCCCCGCCCGCCCTGTCAGGATTCTGTAACCCTATGTTTCCGCAGTTTCGCTTGCACCCCTCGCCAAAGCCGCCTGCCCCAAGCCCCGCCAGCCCGCGCCATTCCCGGCGGATTGTAACGCTGTTACGGAACCCGGCACCGCCGGATGATCCCGCTCGGAGAGACCGCCCCGATTTTTATGCTAATTTCCTAGCAATCCCGGCGGGATGGCGTAATTTGGACCGATCCAAACCCGAACCCACTGCCGCCATGTGTTGCTTTTCACGCCCCGTTGAATCGGTTTCCGCCACGAAGATTTTTGCCCGGCTGGTCGGCTCCGACCGGCAGGCGACCGCCTACCAGATGCACCTGAGTGCGAAGGAAGACCTCGCCATGATCCTGCCGATCCCGGTCGCCCAACCGGCGGCGGAGGACGCGGTGAAGTTCATCGATCTGTCCGGCTACAAGGAGATGTTCGGAGACCTCCACAAAGGATTTCCCGTCCCGGAGAGCCGCGCGCTTTCCTTCGGCGCCCCAAAGATAGCGAGGAATGAAGCTGGCTCGCTCCCCTTGAAGGTCGAGTCGGTGGGCTCCTACGACGCCTCCTTTGTCCCGGCGGTGAAGGACTTCGCCCGCCTCGACGAACGCTTCCGGCTGCCGGCCGAGACGTGGGACCAGTTGCCGCAGTTCAAGGAGTTTGGCTTCGCGGTCTTCAAGCTCAAGAAGGGCAATTCGGAGGTGCATCCGATGGGCTTCACATTTCCGACGGCGCTGCGCGGCACCGTCTTTTTCCCGACCGTGCACATCCACGATGGCAAGGTGCACGAAGAGGAGGAATTCGACCACGTCCTCTACGCGCAGGCGGCGGACCGCGCGGTGATCGGCGGCAAGGGCTGGGAGGAATCGCCGGGGCTGGCGGGCAGCTTTACGAAACCCAAAAGCTCGCAAGGCATGATCTGGCCGGACCTCCACGTCTATCGGCTGAAGGTCGAGGGCATGCGCAAGAACGAGGACATCCTCGCCAGGCTACGCGCCTTGGGCGGCTAGGGTTAGACCATTGCCGGACCGCTGCCGCCGCCCGCGTTCTTGTTGAGGTGGGCGATCAAAAAGCGGAGGCGCTTGTCCACCTCGGGGATCGCCAGCAGCCCCTGCTGGGCGTAGGGATTGCAGATGAAGTTGAACCCCACGATGTCGGCGACGATCTCCGGATCTTCGACGTTCTTGAGCTGCTCGCCCATCGTGTGGGAAAAGTTCGGGTCTTCGAGCATCCGCTTTTCCACCAGCCCGATCACGCGGTAGGCGAGCGCCTGTTCTTCGGCGAGGTGCCCGCGCGCGGTTTCGACTTCGGCGACCTTGGCGATGCGGAACGGCTGCTTCTGCACCCAGTGGCTGAACTTCACCCGCGTGATGCCTTGCAGGATGAGGTTCGAGGTGCCGTCCGGGCGGGTCACGCAGGCGCGGATGATCCCGGCGGTCGAGTGCATGTAAACATCGTCGTCGCCCTCCTCCGCATCGCGGCGCTTCATCCCGATGCAGAACATGCGGCTGTTGGCCAGGGCATGGCTGAGCATCGCGCGATACCGCTCTTCAAAGATGTAAAGCGGCAGCATCGCATAGGGGAAGAGGTTGCACTCCGGCAGCACCATGACGGGCAGTTCTGGAGGGATCTTGATGTGGAGCGGCATTCGGCGGGAAAATCGGGAGTATCTGCGGGAAGGCGGGAAGCGCAAAAGGTTACGCGCCGCCCTCCGCAGCGGGCGATGGATACTCGACCGCGACCAGATAGAGACCGTCCGCCGGGGCGCAATAGGCGTGCGCGCCGCCGCGCGGGTCGCCGATCAGCCCGCGCAGCCAGCCCACGCCATCCCGCCGCATCGCCACGCGGGCGAGCGCGCCGACCATGAGCCGCACCATCTTGTAAAGGAAGCCGTCGCCTGAGAATTCGATGGTCAGATCGTCTCCGGATTCCTCGACCTGCACGCCGGTGATCCGCCGGACGGTGGACTGCGGCGGCGGCGATCCCGGTCCCCGATTCGCGGCGAAGCGGGCGAAGTCGTGCTCGCCGCGAAAGTGCTCGGCTCCGGCGCGCAGCGCGGCGAGGTCGAGGTCGCCCCACAGGTGCCAGGCGAGCCCCGCCTCCAGCGGCGGCAGGATATCGGCGCGGCAGATCCGGTAGCGGTAGCGCTTTCCGGCGGCGCTGAACCGGGCGTGAAAGTCGGGCGGCGCCGCGCGGCATGCCATCGCCCGGACCTGCGCGGGCAAGACCGCGTTGAGCGCCCGCACCCACGCCGCGCCATCCGGCGGTCCCGCCTCGACCGGGCAGTCGAAATGCGCCACCTGCCCCAGCGCGTGGACGCCCGCATCGGTCCGCCCCGAGCCATGCAGCCGCGCGCCGCCGCCGCCCTTGATCACCCGCGCCAGTGCAGCCTCGGCGGCGTCTTGCACGCCGGTGCCGCCAGGCTGCGACTGCCACCCCGAGAACGGGCGTACCGTCGTAGGCGAGCGTGAGGATCCAGCGTTGGTCGGGCATCGGGTCGGGCGTTTCTTTTACCATGGGTTGCGGGCTACACATAGCAACCTCCCCGCCCATCCTTCGCACTTGCCACGCCCGACCGCCCACGCGCATAATTGCCGCCATGCGCCGATTGCCCCTCCCCCTGCTCGCCACAGTTTTCGCCTCAGTTTTCGGCTCGGCGATTTGCCTGCCCGCCTTCGCCCAAGACGATCCATTCGCGGCGGGCGTGCGGACCTCGCCTTGGCTGACGCCGGAGGACGAACGGGCGAAGCTGCGCGTTCCGGATGGGTTTAACGTCCAGCTCTTCGCCAGCGAGCCGGACATCAACAAGCCGATCAACATCGCCTGCGACGCGCGCGGCCGGATCTGGGTCGCCTCGACCATCGAGTATCCGTTTCCCGCGCCGGACGACCGCCCCGGGCGCGACCGCATCGTGATCCTGGAGGATGCGGACGGCGATGGCCACGCGGAGAAGGCGACGACGTTTGCCGACGGGCTGAACATCCCGGTCGGCGTGCTGCCGATGCCCGACGGCGGGGCGATCGCGTTTTCCATCCCGCAGGTCATGCGCTTCTACGACGACAATGGCGACGGCGTGGCGGACCGGCGCGAGCCGCTGCTGGGCGGCTCGATCGGGCGGCGTGACACGCACGGGATGACCGGGTCGTTCCGGCGCGGCTACGATGGCTGGATCTACGCGCACCACGGGTTCGCCAACGAGTCCGAGCTGACTGCCAAGGACGGCAGCTCGGTCAAGATGCAGTCGGGCAACATCTACCGGTTCCGCCCCGACGGCTCGCACATCGAGCAATTCGCCTGGGGCCAGGTCAACCCGTTCGGCATGGACTTTGACGAGCGCGGCAGCCTGTTTAGCTCCGACTGCCATAGCAAACCGATCTCCGAGGTGCTGCGCGGAGCCTATTACCAGAGCTTCGGCAAGCCCCACGACGGGCTCGGCTTCGCCCCGGACATGATCGACCACAGCCACGGGTCCACCGCGATCTGCGGGCTGTCGATCTACGAGGCTCCCGACTTTCCCGAGGCGTTCCGCGGCAATGCATTTATCGGCAACGTGATGACCAGCCAGCTCGTCCGGGACCGGATCGAGTGGCGCGGCGCATCGCCCAAGGCGGTCACCCAAGAGCCGCTCATCCGCTCGGAGGACCCGTGGTTCCGCCCGGTCGATTCCCGCCTTGGCACCGACGGCGCGCTCTATGTCGCCGATTTCTACAACCGGATCACTTGCCACTACGAGGTCGATCTGAACCACCGCGACCGCGAAAGCGGCAGCGGATCTGGCGCATCACCTACGGCGACGCCGCCAAGCCAAGCGCCTGCCAAACCTCGCGGCCGCTTCACGCCAAGGCGCTCATCGGATTCCTCGCCGACGAAAACCGCGCCGTCCGGATGCGCGCCCTCGACGAGCTGACCGACCGCATCGGAGAATCCTGCCTCCCGGCGGCGACCAAGGCGATGCTTACCGAACCGAAGAATGCACCAGACGTGGGCGGGCTTTTGGCTGCACCACCGATTTGGGAAAGCGGATGGCGAGATTCTTGGCGGCGACCAAGCACGCCGATCCGCTGGTGCGGGCGCATGCCATGCGGGTGATTTCTGAGGAAGAGGAGCCTCGGGATAAATCGAAAACTTGCCGTCTTCATGAGTATCGCGAGCGGAAACGATCTATGTGAAGCGCTGCGCTGCGGATGCGCTCGACGCCATTCGAAGACGCGACTTCCGCGACCATCGAGGCGCCTATCCGGTAGTTAAAAACTCGGGCGGCGATCTATCGCTCCGCCATGCCGCGCGAATGGCGCTTCGCGATTGCATCGCGCACGCTACCGGGTTACAAAATCGGATCGAAGACGAAGCAGGGCGAATTACGCTTGACGCTGCCCTTGGATCCCGGACAGAGGCGGGAGCGGGATTTCGTTCTCAGAGCGCTCAAAAAGCGGCTGGATTCCCGCCGATCGCCTCCGCAGAGCCGCTCAGTTTGTACGACAACTTGACGGCGGTGGCGTCGATGGACTTGTCAGCTTCAGCCAGAAATATTTTAAGGGCAATATTCCCAAGCAGGTCGAAAACATTAGTGCCATTCGCGATGGGCTGGCGAACCGAGGCGAGGCAACTGCCCGAATCCCTGAAAGAATGGGTTCGGGAGCTGACCGAGCAAAACCTGCAGGCGTTCATCGCGAACAGAGAATGGCAGTTTAAGCCAGTGCCTGGACTGCTCCCGAGTGAACCCGCCTGGGTCAGCGAGGATTCGCAAAACAGAAAAAGGAGACGATATCCTTTTTTGGGGCAGCTTGCCGAGGGGGAGCAGAAGACCGGCATCTTGCGGTCGCCCGAGATCAAGATCCCGACCATCCTAGAATTCTACATCGCCGGCACAACGGATTGCTCCGCAGGAACATCCAATCAAAAACTACATTCAGCTTCGCCATGTGGATACTGGTGAAGTTATCGCGAAGGCAGCACCACCCCGCAATGATGTCGCCCAGCTTGTCCGCTGGGAATTTGATAAACACGCTTGAAACGCGGGGTCATCGAGGTTGTCGATGGCGATACCGCGGGAGCCTACGCCTGGCTTGCCGTGGGCGGCTTCAATCCGCCGGTCGTCAGCATCCCCGATTCCCCTGTCGACGTCCGATGTCTGCTCGGCTTTGGTCCGCGACTTTAGAATCGATTCTTGCGTGGAGGTCACGACCAGCATTGCCAATTCGCGTTTTGGGACAGATTCAGTCCGCGCCGCCGCGCTCGAAGCCCTCGCCGCGATCGCCGCGACGGCAGGCAGCGGCATCCGCCAAGCCGATCCTCGCCGATGGCAATGCCGCCGATCCCTTGCGGGCGGCGGCGGCGAAGGCGCTCATCGCGTCGGATGCGATCCCCGCAGCGGCGGAGTCGCTGGGCGCGACCGCCGGGCAACTGCGGCGCGAAATCGCCCTCGGGCGCTACCGGTTCGCCTACGGTCTGATCGCCCTGGTCGCGGCGGTCGAAGCGGGTCGCGGCCCCGGCGGCGCTGCTGCAAGAACCGGCGGTCGATGGAGCCCTCGCCAATGCGGAGGAAGCCGTGCGCGAGCGGGCGAAAAGGCGCGACAAGCGCGCCGCCCGCCGACGAGCGGCTGGCGAAGCTGATCGCCGACCGGGTCGCCGGCTACCATGCCGCCGGGGAGCCGGACGCCGCGCGGGGCAAGGAAGTCTTTGCCCAGCACTGCGCCGCCTGCCACCGCATCGGCAACGAAGGCAACCTGAACGGCCCGCAGCTCGACGGCATCGGCACCCGGGCGTCGCCCGCCTCGCTGAAGACATCCTCGCGCCCAGCCGGAACGTCGATCACTCGCTGCGGCTCCGCGTCATCACGCTGCAAATGGCGACCCGGGTTTACTGCCGCGACGACGGCGACGCCGCCCGCTGATCCCGTTTACCACGAATTCACGATCCCAAAGCGGACATCAAAGACCAGCAGGAACTCAACGCTCTCTCATGCCGCCGATCTTCGGCGACACGGTGCTCGAGGCAGACTTCTACGCGATGATGGGCTATTTGCTCGCTGAAGTAGCTGCTCTCGGTAGAGACGGCACTCTTGCCGTCTTAGACCCGCCGCACCTGCCCTGGCAACACAGCCACCGGATCACCATCCAATCAGTTCCGGACTTCCGAGAATCGAGGAGCCTTCCTTCGCCAGGTTTGGCTGCGAGATAGACCTGCTTCGGAAAGACGCTCCAACCCCATACCAAAGCTGAATAGAGGGGGCGGAAAACCGAAATCCGCGAGGTAAACCGCCCTCTTCCATGCCGTTCTACTGCCGAATATCCCGCCGGGAACGGGCGTTCAATAGCACCACTTGAAAGCATACAGCCTCCTGAAAATGAGGTGGTCGGCGCTGAAGGCTGCCAGGAAATGCCCACAAAGGCGACCCAATGCCGCAACCAGTTTCAGGCTCCCCGAATCGTGTCCTCCGGGCGACCAGAAAGAGCGCTAGGGAAACCCGATCAGCCAAACCATCGGTGCCAATCTATATTGAGAGCTCGGCGGCGGCGGCGATCCCAAAATTAATCCCACCAGCGCCACCCACCATCGCCGGAAAAGGCGAGATGCTCCGATTAACATTACTACTATTAAGGAGAATGCTCCGCCCCAGAAACCCATGAACGATGGCGCAGCAACAGGGAAAAGAGGAAACAAATCCAATGGCAAAACCAAAGATCGATGAAACCGCCCACCCCAACACTCTTTTGGAATACTCCGAAATGTCTCGGCGGAAGAGATGTTGCTGCTATGATCACAATCGCCGCGCCGCAAAGGAACCATAACTCCTGATGGCGACGCTTGAGAGAGGAAGGCAATCTCACCGACAATACCACCAACACCAGCATTCTCAATGCTCCAAACTGGTTTTGGCGGAATCGATTCACTCATGCTCCTAGGGGTAATCCTTGCGGCACCGGAGTCAAATCGTACCGCAATGATGTTCGGGACAAGCCGCTCTAAGCCACATTATCCGCCAATATCGGACCGAAGGAGGCGGCGATGTAAATCCAAGACGGCTGCCGTCTCTACAGCCTGCCGCAAAGCCTTTGGCTCCGCCTTACTTTTTCTCCGCGCCCTTCGCCTTCTTCCAGAACTCGGCGACCTTGCCGCCGCCGCCGGTGTAGGGATGGTTGTCCCACGCCTCCCAGCCGCCGATGACGCGCGGGTCTTTCGTCTCGCGCATATCGGCGTCGAGCTGCGCGGCGAGCTTCGCTTTGACCTCTGCGAACTCCGGGTCGGCGGCGAGGTTCTTGAGCGGCTGGGGTCGTCTTCACGGAGTAGAGTTCCTCCGCCGGGCGCTTGGCGAATGCCATGTCGTAATACGGCTTCACCCTCGGGTCGTCCTTGTGGTCGATGAGAAACTGGCGGGACGGGCCTGGCTGTCGCAATCCGCATACGCTTGACCTTTGATGAACGCCTTGTCGGCGTGCGGCGTCCCGTTCTTACCAGAGTTCGGGGCGGTAGTTGCGGATGTAGAGAAACTCGGCGTTGCGCAGCGCGCGGCAGGGATAGCCGCTCGGGTCTTGGTTTTCCTGCCCCGGCACGTGGCGCTCTTGCCGACCAGGACATGGTCGCGCATGGCTTTGCCCCTCCCGCAGCGCGGGCAGCAGATTGACGCCGGTGATCTCCGCCCAGCCGTCGACGCCCGCCGCCGCCAGGAAGGTCGGCGCGAGATCGGTCAGGCTGGCAAAGTCCCCGACCACGGTGCCGCTTGATCTTGCCGCCCCAGCGGATGGCGAGCGGCACCGTGCGCGATGTCGTAGAGCGTTCGATTTCGCGCGCGGGAATGCAGCCCGTGGTCGCCGGTCATCACCACGATCGCGGCTGTCGAGCCTCGCCGATCTGCCCAGCTCGGCGAGCGCCTCCGCCACGTCGCTATCGAAGCGCTGGACCTCGAAGTAGTAGTCGGCGACATCGGAGCGGGTGACCCGTCGTCGGCAGGCAGGCAGGCAGGGCGATCTTGCTCAAATCGATCCCGCCTTCCGCGCCGCTGCCTTTGTCATACCCGCGATGCGGGTCAGACGCGCCGAGCCAGAAGCAAACGGTGGCCGGCATGGGGCGCTTTTAGGAAGTCGCCGAAGCCCTTGAAGGTCGGGCCGGACGGGTCGTGGGTCCGCGGTTTGCCGAGCGTGCCGGGTCCCCATGCCTTGCGCCAATGCCCGGTGAAATATCCCGCTTTGGCCAGCTCCTCTGGATACGTGCGCAGGTCGCCGGGCAAGACGCTCCACAGGTTAGCGGTGCTGCCCAGCCGCCAGTGGTATTGGCCGGTCAGGATCGCGGCGCGGGATGGCGTGCAGGACGGCGCGGAGACAAACGCATTCTGGAAGAGCGCTCCCTCGCGCGCCAGCCGGTCAGCGGTAGGCGTCTGCACGACCGGATCGCCATAGGCAGAGGCGTGCGGGTAGCCCCAGTCGTCGGCGATGCAAACAAAATGTTCTACCGGTCGTCGGCTCCGGCGTTGCCCGCCAGGGCGGCGGCAGCGAGAAGGACGGCGGCGAAGGCGCGGAATCGG
Source organism: Verrucomicrobiales bacterium (assembly GCA_041395145.1). GTDB lineage: Bacteria > Verrucomicrobiota > Verrucomicrobiia > Verrucomicrobiales > DEV007 > JAWLBD01. The sequence goes on from JAWLBD010000003.1 coordinate 62,750, forward strand.
GATTTCATACCGGTGACCTGAACGCGCCCGACCGGGCCGTCAACCCGGATTGCCGAGCGGCGGGCGCCGCCTCGAAAAATCCGCCCCGTCGGTAGTTGGGCATCTAAATTGCTTCCCGTCCCGGAAACGCCCCTCGCCTGCGGTCCCGATCTCGCCCCGAAAACCGGGCTTGCGCTCCCCGCCGAACCGTGTTGAATCCCCCGCTCCACTTCAGACTCAACAAGCTCCCACCGACCCTCACGCCATGCGCAAGCCCATCGTCGCCGCCAACTGGAAGATGAACATGACGCCGCAGGAAACCGACGATTTCCTCCGGTCCTTCCTCCGCTCCCTCGGGGAAAAGCCTGCCATTGACGTGGTCATCGCTCCCCCGTTCGTCTCGCTGCCCAAGGCGTCCGAGTATCTGAAAGACACCGTCGGCATCTACCTGAGCGCCCAGAACATGAACGCCAACCCGGCGGGCGCGCACACCGGCGAGATCAGCGCCCGGATGCTCAAGGAAGTCTATTGCTCCTACGTGATCCTCGGCCACAGCGAGCGCCGCGCGCTCTACGGCGAGGACGACGCCACGATCAACGCGAAGATGGTCGCCGCCCACGAGGCGCGCCTCAAGCCGATCCTCTGCGTGGGCGAGACGCTCGAAGAACGCGACGCCGGCAAGATCGAGGAAGTGCTCCTCACCCAACTCCGCGGCGGGCTGCGCGAGATCGGCCCGCGCCGGATGCTCGACACCGTGATCGCCTACGAACCGGTCTGGGCGATCGGCACCGGCCGCACCGCCACGCCCGAGCAGGCGCAAGAAGCCCACGCCTTCATCCGCAAGACGCTCGGCGACCTCTTCGATCCCGACACCGCCAGCAAAGTCCGCATCCAATACGGCGGCAGCGTGAAGCCGAACAACATGGCCGAACTCATCGCCCTGGAAGACGTCGACGGAGCCCTCGTCGGCGGCGCGAGCCTCGAGACTGGCAGCTTCCACGAGATCTGCCGCGCGGCGATCGAGTGGTATCAGGCGTAGCGGTTATCGGGTAATTGAGATTGGTTATTTGTGGCGGGGGGTGCCTTGCGGTTTCCGGCGCGATCGGGGCTTGAGCCTCGGGCGAAGTGTGCCAGTCTTCGGCTCGCCTTACTCCTGAACCGAGCACTCCACCTGATGAAGACCCTGACAATCTGCGCCGCCCTTCTATTCACCGCTTGCGCCGCCTTTGGCCAAGCCACCCTCAAAGCGCCGGACGAGGCGGGCATCGGCAGCGAGGTCGAGGTCTCATGGACCGGTCCGGGCAACAATTACGATTCGGTCTATGTCATCGGAAAGGACGAACCCGATGAGGCGGGCGGCCCGTCATCGGCGAAGATCCTCAGCAAGAAAAATCCGCTGACCGTGGTGATGCCGGATGAACCCGGCGTTTACGAACTCCGCTACTGGGATCGCGGCGAAAAGAAAGTCGCCGCCCGCCGCGATATCAAAGTCGTCGATGTGCCGGCATCGCTCGACGTTCCCGCGACCGCCGGGGCGGGCGAGCAGATCGAGGTGAAATGGGAAGGGCCGGGCAACAACTACGATCAGATCGCGATTTACGACGGCAGCGGCGACGACGCGAAGGCGCTTTTCAGCGCGGGCATCCTGAGCAAGAAAAACCCGATCCCCCTCAAGCTGCCCGAGAAACCCGGCGACTATGAAATCCGCTACCAGACCCGGCAGTCGAAGCGCATCTTGGCGAGGGAGAAGATCAAGGTGGAGGGCATCGAAACAACCCTCGATGCCCCGGAGAAGGCGCCCATCGGGTCGCCGCTGGAGGTCGCGTGGAAGGGTCCGGGCAATAACTACGACCAGATCAATCTCTACAAAGCCGGTGCCCCGGATGACGCCCCCGCCTTGGTCGGGATAGGCATTTTGAGCAAGAAGAATCCCATTCTGCTCCCGCGGCTGCCGGACGAACCCGGCGACTACGAACTGCGCTACGTCACCTCGCAGTCGAAATTGGTCCTCGCCCGCCGCCCGCTTAAAATCGTCGCCGAAGAAGCCGCCATCATGGCTCCGGAGCGCGCGACCGCCGCCATGCAATTGATGGTCGGCTGGGAGGGACCGGGCAACGACTACGACCAGATCGCCTTGTTCGCCAAGGGCGCGGCGGCGGACGCCAAGCCGGTCCGCGCCTCCCAGATCCTGAGCAAGCGCAATCCGCTGCCGCTCAATCTGCCGGACGAGGAAGGCGAATTCGAACTCCGCTACCTGACCGCGCAGACCGGCAAGGTGCTCGCCACCAAGCCGATCGCGCTAGAGCCAGCCGGCAAGCTCCGCGTGGTGTTCGAGCGCGAGCGCGAGATCAAAGGCGGGGCGGCGGGAGCCGGCGGCATCGGCGCGGTCGAACTGATCCTCGACGCCTCCGGCAGCATGCTGAAACGCGAGGCGGGCAAGCGCCGCATCGACATCGCCAAATCGGTGCTCGACGAACTCGCCCGCGAGCATCTCGCCGACGACTGCCACTTCGCGCTCCGCGTCTTCGGCCACAAGGAGCCGAACAAATGCCGGACCGACCTCGAGATCCCGCTCGGCAAACTCGACCGCGCCGCCGCCGTCAAGCGCATCGCCTCGATCGAAGCGATGAACCTCGCCAAAACCCCGATCGCCGATTCGCTCGCCCAGGTCCCGTCCGACCTGTCGGGCGCGAAGGGACCGAAGACCATCGTCTTGATCACCGACGGCGAGGAAACCTGCGACGGCGATCCCGCCAAAGTCATCGCCGGGCTGCGCGCCGACGGCTTGGACATCCAAGTCTCTATCGTCGGGTTCGCCATCGACGACGCCGACTTGAAGAGCGACTTCGAGCAATGGGCGGAACTCGGCGGCGGCAGCTATTTTGACGCGCGCTCCGCCGAGGAGCTGGCAAAATCGATCCGCTCGGTCATCTCCGGACCATATCGGGTGCTCGACCAAGACGGCAACGTCGCGGCGACCGGCGTGATCGGCGGAGCCCCGGTCGTCTTGCCCGCCGGCACCTACCGGCTCGAAACGGTCGGCGGCACGCCCCTCGTGATCGAAGATGTCGCGATCAAACCTCGCGAGCTGACCGAGGCAGCGTTTTAGATCGGAGGGCGGCTGAAAGCGGTTTGATCCCACCGCCTCAACTTTTGCCCTGTTCGTCAAAGTCACGATAGCGACGGGCGGGTGTTTTTGGGTCGACGCACGGTGAGACCATGAAGTTCGGCAGCCCCATCCCAGGGATGCTCCCCCGATGGCGTAGCCAGGAAAGTGCTTTGTTTGATCCAGATACGTCCAAATGCATCACAGCGGGACGCCTCTCCCAACGCCAGCTTCCGTCAAAGAAACCCGCCCCCCTCGAGGCTTGGCGTTAAAATTTCAACGAACCGCCCTTGCGGCAGCGGCGGCGTTGCGTTAAATTTTCAACGAACACCCCACCCCACGCCCTGCCATGCCCGACTTCACACAACTAAGCCGCCGCGAACGCCAGATCATGGACGCCGTCTTCGCCCTCGGCGGGGCGACGGTGAACCAGATCGTGGCGAACATCCCGGACGCCCCGACGCCGATGGCCATCCGGCGGACGATGCATATCCTGGAGGAGAAGGGCTACCTCAAACGCCGGGAGGAGGGGCGCGAGGTCGTTTACCTGCCCCGCGTGGCGAGGGCGAAGGCGGGGCAAAGCGCGCTGCAGCGGGTGCTGGAGACATTCTTCGGCGGATCGCTGGAGGAGGCGCTGGCAACGCATCTGGTGGCGCGAAAAGACGGCATCACCGCCGAGGAGCGCGACCGGCTGGTGGCGCTCATCGACCAAACGAAGAAGGAGGGCCGCTAAGATGAGCCGATTCCTATTCTCCATCGCCGCGCTGCTGGGCGGCGCTGCCGCTGCTCGTCGATTCCGCATTGAAGGGCGCAGCGATTCTCGCGCTCGCCGCGCTCATCGCGCTGTCGCTTTACCGGTCGTCGGCGGCGACCCGGCATCTGGTTTGGCTGGTCGCGCTCGTCGCCCTGCTCATCGTGCCGCCGCTTTCCATCGCCTTGCCAAAGTGGCGCGCCTTGCCGAGTGGGTCGCCGCCCCGCTGCAGGCGGCGGATGGCGACTCCGCCCCGGTGGCGTTGCTCGCCCGGCACTTGACCAGACCGCGAATCTACCCGCATCGCCGCCAGTTGCCATCGGGATATCGGCCACAACGTTGCCCCCGGCAGATCCGCCGCCCCCGGTCGCGGCACCGCCCACGTGGTGAAGGCGGAAACATCCGCGCATTCGTGGAGCCAGTGGGTTCCCGCCGCGTGGGCGGCTGGCGTTTTGCCCCTGCTGCTCCGGCTTCGCTTCCGCCCATCTGCTGTTGCGCCGATCCGCCCCGCCGCTGCGACGCGCTTGACTCGCGACAAGATTTCCACCCTCGTTTCACGCCACGGCGCGGAGCTTGGACTGCGCCAGCGGGTGGCGGTGCACGACGCTTCTGGGTCAGCACGATCCGCTCGTCTGGGGCATCTTCCGCCTGCATTCTTGCTGCTGCCCGCTGAGGCGCGGGCATGGCATCGATCAGCTTCGCTCGGTGATCTTGCACGAACTCGCCCATCTCAAACGCCGCGACCCGCTCGCCCAGTGGCTCACCCAACTCGCCTGCGCGCTGCATTGGTGGAACCCGCTCGCCTGGATCGCGGCGTGGCGGATCCACGTCGAGCGCGAGCGCAGCGTGCGACGACCCCGGTTCGGCCCAGCGGCGTGTGCGCCTCCGCCTATGCCGAGCATCTGCTCGGATGCGACGAAGCCTGCCGCTCCGCGCTGGTCCCACACCGGCGGTCTCGCCATGGCGCAAAAGTCATCGCTCGAAAGTTTACCCACGCGGTGCTTGCGCAGAAGCGCAACCGCCGCGTCACCGCCCTAAGATCGCCGCGCTCGCCCTCGCCGCCGGGCTCGGCGTCGCCATCCCGGTCGCGATGTTGCGGGCGGCGGATGAAGAGTGGAACCCGCCGCATGCAGCGCACACTGGCTCGGGCGAGTTCTCCGCCTTCTGCGTCCACGACGGCAAAGCGACGTCGTTCGTGATCGCCTATCGGGGCGACTTCGATTCGTCGGCGGCCAGTTCATCGAACGCCGAGACACGGACCTGGAACAACACCGGAACGCTCACCGCCAAGGGACCGGGGATCGCGCTCAGCTTTCACCGCGACCACACCGCGCCTGACAAGCTGAGCCTCACGACGGCACCCGCCGAGCCGCGCAATCTCGGCAAGCCCGCGCCGCCGCCGCGCGAATTCGGGCAGCGCGAATTCGATCTCGCGAACGGCCGCGTCTTTCTGCTCACCGACAGCGGGCTGGTCCGGCAATTCGATCTCCCCACCCCGCCGGTCACCGACCCGGCGTCGGCGAAGAAACTCGCCGCGCTGATCGACGCCATCCCGCCGCAGGAAGAGCAAGGGTTGGCGACGCCGCAGCCCGAGCACGAGCGCGCGCAATCCCTGTTCAGCAAATGGCAGGACCGCGCGCGGACGGACGGAAAGATCCCCGGCGCGCTCATCGGGCACGTGGGCGAGCAAGTCGAACAATTTATCAAACAATATCCGGATGACGAAGCAGCGCCGAAGCTCGCGGCGCTGCGCGGGCGCTTCGACGTGTCGCGCGACTGGGAGCCGGCGGAGGTCGCGGCGCTGCTCGACGAGGTGGCGGCGATCTCCACCGCGCCGGTCGGCTGGGCGGATCTGCCGATGGAGTTTAACGAATTTCGGCAGGTGAAGCCGGGCGCGCCGCTGCCCGCCGATCTGGCGGACGCCGCGTGGGGCGAGCCGGCGGAGAACGGGCTGCGCGCGGCGTGGATCTTAGAGCCGAAGGCGGAACGCTATCCGCTCGGCACCGTTTTGAAGGCGCGCGTCGCCTTCCACAATGCGGGGGACGAGCCGGTCGTCTTCCGCACCGAGACGTGGCACCAATCCGACGAACACATCGCGCGCGATGCGGATGGCGCGGCGATCAAAATCAGCGGCACGTTTTACACCGGGATCACGCCGCTCGCGGTGTATCGGCTGCTGCCCGGCGAATATTGCGAGGTCGGCGGCCACGGCATCGCGATCGGAGCCGGCGACTACAAGGAGGAATTCAGCCTCGGGCAAGTCGGCGCGATCATCGAGGCGAGGGCGGGCGACGAGGTGACGCTCACCCACACGGTCGATGCCGCGCAGGGCATCCGCTTCTCGCGCCCCGGCGACCCGGATGACCCCGCAGAGCTTTGGGCAAAGCAAGTCGCCGAGCGCGTCGCGCAGGATGCGCCCTTGCCAAGATCCGCCGCCGACCGCGAGCTACTCATCCGCCGCGTCATGCGCGATCTCTTCGGCACGCCGCCGACACCGGAGGAAGTCGCCGCCTTCACCGATGATGCGGCACCCGAGGCGCTGGACCGGCTTGTCGATCGCCTCCTCGAAAAACCGCGCGTCGAGCCGTGGACGGGCAAGCTGCCGACGGGCGAATCCAAATTCCGCGTCACCGCCGCCGACCCGAACGCCGCGAAGGCGCCGCGCGTCGCGACCTCCCCAGGGCGCTATGTGCTCGGCGACGGCGTGCATTTGCAGGTGACGCAAACGACGTCCGGCGGGCAGCGAACGAACAAGGCGACGATCCAATTCCTGTCGCCCGACCCGAAGGTTGCATCGCCGCACGAACCCTATGAAATCGGGTTCTATAAAGACGACGAAGAGGGCGCGGTCTATGCGCTCGCCTGGGAGCGCGGCGAGGGAATCCTCTGGGTCACCGAGATCGGCGAGGGATCGGACATTCCGATCTGGATCGCTCCCGGCGGCTCGAAACCCGGTCCGCAAAAGGTCATCGTCCGCGCGTTTGATTTCTCCGATCCGGCAGCGGTGAAGGTCACCCACGTGAGCGGCAGCGAGAACGAAGGCGGCTGGTCGTGGGGCAAGATCGTGCCCGAGAAATTCCACCAGCCGGTGCTCGATGCGCTAGGCGAGCGCGGAAAGCGGCTGCGCGATTTCCTCTCGCAGCCAAAGCCAATGACGGAGCCGGAGCCGGACCCCGGCGCGGCGGCACCGCCCGCCTCCGCACCGGTGCCGAAAATCGATTGGAGCGAGTTCCCCGCCTACCACGAAATCTTGTCGAAGCCGTTCGATCCCGCGTTGCTCGCCAAGCTGGCGTCCGCGCCGGAGCGGACGCCGTCGGAACGCCGCGAGCTGGCGTGCTTGCTCCTCATGGCGGCGGTGGAGAAGGACCCGCAGTTCCGACATGTGGTGAACGACGAATCGCTCAAGGAATCCACCGACGAATCGCACAGCCTCGCGCTCTCGCTCGCCGCCTACGACTTTTCGGTCAATGGAAGCGTGCGCGCCAGGTAGCCCCGCCGAAGAACGCGCTACGGTGATGGGGGCGCGACGCTGCCCGATCAGGGATCGGGCAGCGTCGCGCTAGCCTCGCACGCAGATCCCCTTCTTGCTTGGCGCGGCGACAAAGTCGAGGAGGGCTTGGGCGCGGGGGCACCACCCGGCGCGGGCGGCTTCGCCGACGGCGGCTCCGAGAAGCTTGCCGGAGCGGAAGAGGAGGCGGTAAAGGGCGCGGATCTCGTCGCGCTCCTCGGCGGTGAACCCGGCGCGGCGCAAGCCGATGGCGTTGAGTCCGCAAAGCTGGTTGAGCTGGGAAGCGATACAGTAGGGTGGCACGTCTTGGCTCATGCTGCTGTTGCCCTGCACCATGGCGAAGCTGCCGATGCGAAGGAACTGGTGGAAGACGCTGCCGCCGCCGAGGAAGGCGCGGTCGCCGACCTCGACGTGCCCGGCCAGCAGGCAGGCGTTGGCGATGACGTTGCGGCTGCCAAGCCGGACGTCATGCCCGAGGTGCACCCCGGCCATCAGGAAATTGCCGTCGCCGACCTGGGTGAAGCCACCGGGCAGGGTGCTGCGGTGGATCGTGCAGTGCTCGCGGATGACATTGCCTTCGCCCAGCCGGACGCCGCTGCCGGTGGCGGGATCGAACGAGAGGTCCTGCGGGTCGCCGCCGATGATCGCCGCGCGCCCGATCTGGGTGCGCGGGCCGGCGATCACCCGCCCGAGCACCTGGGCGTGCGCGCCGATCACGCTGCCCGGACCAAATTCCGCCGCCCCCTCGATGATGGCATACGCGCCGACTTCGACATCCGGGGCGAGGCGGGCGTCGGGCGAGATGAGGGCGGTCGGGTGGATCGGCAGTGGGGTCGGTTAGCGGCACGCTGCCGATACACCGCCACACGCCGAGATTCAGGTCAATTCTTTGCGACAGGGCGCGAACTTCGGCGAGGCGTCGCTGAAAATCTTGAGTTGCCCTCGGCACCGATCCGGCGCTAGCATCTTGTGGATCACCCCGACACCATGACTACCGACCAAACTTCAAGCCACCTAAAATCCGAGTCCACCACCCGCCGCAGCATCCTGAAAGGCGCGGTCGCCGCCGCCGCATTCCCGACCTTTTTGCCCAAGAGCGTGTTTGGCGCGAATGAAAAGAAGCTCAACCTCACCTCTGGGTCGGGTTTGGCAACATGGGCACAGGGCGATTTGAACAACTGCGCCAACCAGGGCAACAACGTCGTCGCGCTCTGCGACTGCAACCCCAACGAGTGGGTGCGCGCGAAGGAGAAGTTCCCCGAAGCAAAGTTCTACAAGGACTTCCGCCAGATGCTCGATGAGATGGGCGACCAGATCGACGCGGTCGGCGTCGGCACGCCGGACCACACCCACTTTGCCATCGCCTACACCGCGATGAGCATGGGCAACCTGGCTCTTTGTCGAAAAGCCGCTCGTCGCACTCGCTATGGGAGGCGCGCACGCTGCAGGCGTAAGCGAAGAAAGGGCGTGGTGACCCAGATGGGCAACCAAGGCCACGCGTTCGAGGGTGCCTACCTGATCAAAGAATGGTGCGACGCCGAGCTGATCGGCGAGTCAAGGTGATCACCTGGACCGACCGACCCGCCGTAAGCTGGGGCTTCAACGTGCAGGTGAAGACCGAATACCCGTAAGTAGAGCCGCTGCCGGAGGGCATGGACTGGGACCTCTGGCTGGGACCAACCTGCAGCGATGTCGACGCAACCGAGCGCCTGCCAGAACGACCTGGCGCCCGTGGTGGGCATTCGGCTGCGGCGGGGAACCAGCGACATCGGCTGCCACACCATCGACACCGCCTACTGGGCGCTCGAGGCTCGGCGCGCCCGACAAGGTCGAGGTCGATATAGCGGAGGCAGTACAACCCGATCCACACCCCGAACGGATCGATCGTGACCTTCAAATTCCCGGCGCGCGGCGACAAGCCAGCCGTCGATGTAAAATGGGTCGAGGGACCGCGCCTGCCTGCCCGAGGCGCCGGCCGGCTACGACTGGGAGATCAAGAAGCACGGCGGCTTTATCATGGTGGGTGAAAACGGCGGCATCTGCCACGACGGGATGCGCCCGGACAGCCCCCGGCTTTACCCGAAACAACGCTGGGAGGAATACCGCCAAAACGCCGACAAGCGGGTGCCCAAAACGCTGGAGCGCGTCGGCGGCATCCACAAAGACTGGGTCAACTGCATCCGCAACGGCGGCACCTCGGTCTCCGACTTCGGCTACAGCGGCCCGCTCACCGAATCGATCCTCCTCGGCACCCTCGCCATCCGCACCGGCAAGGCGCTCGACTGGCACGCCAAAGACCTCAAGATCACCGGCAACGACGAAGCCGCCAAATTGATCAAAGTCGAGGCGCGCGAAGGCTGGCGGCCGGACGATCTGGTCTAGCCGATTGAATTCATCCTCGCCCGGCGATTTGTCTTGCCCACCGCCGCCCACCCGGCGCAAAATCCACCCCATGAAGTTTCCGCCTTGCGCCGCCCTCGCCTTCGCCGCTACGCTCATCGCGTTGCCGGCGGGTCATGCCGCCGTGATCCTTTCGACCGATTTCAGCGGGCGGACGGTGAGCGGCAAGACGGCGAGCAACATCACCTGGGTGACCGGCGGCGTGGGGGACCCCGGCGATCTGACTTGGGTGCTGGAAAGCGGCGGCCCGACGAACACGGCGCTGTTCGACACCGCCAACGCCCAGGGGCATTTTGCGCCTGACCTCAACCTCGAAAACGAGGGACCGTGGAGCGCGACCATCCCGCTGGCGCTCGCCGCGCCCCAGGTCCAGCTCGACGAGGTGGTCCTCGACTGGCAGCACTTCAACAACTCCGGAGTCTTCCAAGCTGCGAGCCGCCTCGCGACCTGGACGGTCAGCGTGATCGGGTCGGTCTCGGGTGAGATTGCGTCGGCATCGTCCCCGGAGATCGGCGGCACCTCGGGGATCGAATCGATCCGGTTCGCCGCGCCGGTATCGCTCGATAACTCGGAGACCTATGGGCTGAAGATCTTTGTGACCGGCAACGGTCCGGGCAACAACACTGGCTTGGACGGCGTCACCGTGAACGGCTCCGTCGTCCCTGAACCGTCGGCTCCGGCAATGATCTCGGCGGCGCTCGCCATGCTCGGGATCATCCGCCGGCGCCCCCCCCTCGTTTGAGCCATGCTTTTGATTGTGTGAGAGGTTCAACGGGCAAATGGAGGGTTGCGGGCAGCGTAGCGCGCGTGTTAGCGTCTCGCTCTACCCCACTACCTCCTCGATGATCATCCGCACCTTTTCCCTTCTGGCGCTCAGCGCATCGCTCTGCTTTGGAGCCTCCGTCTTGCCCGTCGCCCCGATCGATTTGCCCGATGCGCCGGCGGGATCGCCGGTCGCCCAAGCGCTCGCGCTCTACAAGGGCGGCAAGGCGGAAGAGGCGGCCAAGGCATTCGAGAAGCTGGCGACCGAGGGCAGCATGGAGGCGCAGTTCGCGCTCGCCATGCTCTACGACCTCGGCCACGGCGTGCCCCGCTCGGTCGCGGACGCGGAGACCTGGTATCAGCGCGCTGCGAATCAGGGGCACATGGCCGCGCAGTATAATTTAGGCGAGCTGCTCCTCCGCACTGCCAACACCGACGACGGCGTCAAGCGCGGGGCGGCGGAGATCGAGAAGGCGGCGAAGGCGGGGTCGCAGCGCGCGATGATCGCCATGGCCAACCTCTATCTGATCGGCGCGCCGGGGCGCGAGGTAGCCTCGATGAAGTCGGGCGCTGGCTCCGGGAGGCGGCGACGGCAGGCGGGCAGACAGACTGGCGGTCTCACCGGCTCGCCGAGATCTACGACACCGGCTCGAACAAACTAAAACCCGATCCGGTAGCGCGAAATCTACGAGGAAGCCGCCGTAAGCGAGCACGCCGCAGTAGCGCTTCGCCCTGGTAAGCCGCTACCACATCACCGGAACCGGCGGCGCGAAGAAGAGTGCCGACAAGACATGATATCTGCAAAAGGCGGCGGACGCCGGGGACGCGGCGGCAGTTTGGTCTTGGCTCGCTCTTCGGAAGCGGCGTGGGCGTTGAAAAGGACGAAGCCGAGCGCTCAAGCATTTCACCGCCGCCGCCGAAAAGGTCCTGATAAGGCGCTCAACAAGCTCGGGTTTTTCTACGAAAGGGAATGGGCGGGGCGAAGGCTGACGAGGCGAAGGCGCTCAAATTGCAAACGGAAGCAGCCAAGGCGGGGCTGCCGCTCGGCGCTTACAATGCCTCGGTCCTCGCCAAGGACGAAAAGGAATCGACCGGGCTGCTGCTCGGCGCAATGCGCGCCGGTTATCATCGACAACCTGGCCTCGACCGCCGCGGTGAGGCGGTGCTGCGCAGTTCGTCGCGCCGCCGCGTGGTTTGACCGCTCGGCGCAGGCGGGCAGTGCCGACAGCCGGGTGGCGCTCGGCAAGATGTATGAGACCGGGCAGGCGTAACCCAAGACTTCGTCTCCGCCGCCAAGCTCTACGCGATGAGCGCCGACCGGGGCATCCTGCCGCGCAGGTATTCACCGCTCCTCGAAGCCGGGCGCGGCGTGAAGCAAGACCCGTGAACGCCTACCGCTACTACAAGCTCGCCGCCGACCAGGGCAGCGAACCCGCCAAGAACGCCGTGGACCGGCTGGGCGAACGCTCAGCGCCGCGCAGCTCGATGGAAAGCGCAGAAGCCGCCGAAGCCGCCCGCGCGGGCGGAGAGGAGCACCGCGCAGCAAGTCTAACCCGCCGCTGCCCGTGCCGATGGGGTCTGCCAAGCCACGATTCCGAGAAATGCAGGCAGGCGGCGATAGCCGCCTAGCCATCGGATCATCGCGCCGCCGAAGGCTATCTCGAACTCAGGATGATCGCCGAGGCGCGGGCGGAACTGGCACCTGCCGCCGGACGAGGACAAAAGCGCGGACGCCCTGAAGCTGCGGATGATCCCACCGCTGCGCCGGGAGGGGCATGGAAGAGGCGCCAGGACCTGCGAGCGCCTGCTCGCCGTCAGCCCCAAAAGCGTCGATGCCACATCCCGTCGCCCTGTGCCTGCACGAACTCGGCGACACCAAAGCCGCGCGACCGCCTGATCACGCGCCGGAACTCCCACAACTGACCGATCTACCACTACAACCTCGCCTGCTACCACGCCGTGCTCGGCGCGCTGGGCGCCGCCCGCCTCTGTCTCGGCGGGCATTCAGCCAGGACGCCGACCTCCGGAAAACGGCGCGCAAAGACAGCGATCTGCAGGCGCTGTGGGGAAGATCTAAAGCGCGAGCGAATTGTTGAACTGATTGCCAAAGAGATTTGCGCCTATTTGTTAAAGCCCGCCATATCTTGCGAGCCGCAGTGCCGCGCAATCCGAACGTCGCGAATCCAATCTCCCCTCCTGGGAGGAGTCGAAGGTGGTGTAACAACGGACGACCTCTGCGGAATCGACCCGCCAAGCACTGGTCTATTTGCAATCCGTTGAAATCAAGGCTATACACCTCATCTACCCACCCCTAAATCCCCTCCCAGGAGGGGACTTACCTTGCGGCAAAAACTCAGCCTCATCTGAGCCAGGGTGAAACAGCGCTTTGGGCTGTCGATTCCCACAATTGTTTTTGGCAATGAGTCTAAAGCGTCCGCCTTCCGTCCAAGGCGCGGAAGAGGGTGAGTTCGTCGGCGTGCTCCAAGCCGCCGCCGGCGGGCAGCCCTTGGGCGAGGCGCGACGCCTTGATGCCGAGCGGGCGGATTTCTTCGGCCAGGTAATGCGCGGTCGCCTCGCCTTCGACATCCGATCCGGTGGCGAGGATGACTTCCTCGACGCCGCCGAGCCGGAGCCGGTCGAGCAATCCGGCGATGCGCAGGTCATCGGGCGAGATGTTGTCGAGCGGCGAGATCCGCCCGCCGAGGACGTGGTAAAAGCTTCGAACGCGCCGGTCCGCTCCAGCGGCAGCACGTCGGTGGGTTGCTCGACCACCGCAGATCACCGCCGCGTCCCGCCCGGTACGTCAGCGCCCTCGCACAGCGCGCAGCCTTTTCCCGACTCGGAGAAGAATCCGCAGGTCGGGCACGGCGCGATGGATGAGGTCGCCAGATCGATGGCGCGCGCGAGATCCGGCGCTTTGCGCCCGCCGCCCTGCAGCATCCAGATCGCGATGCGCTCGGCGCTGCGCGGTCCGATGCCCGGCAGCGCCTTGAGGTGGGCGATGAGCAGGCGGACGGGATCTGGGTAGTCGATAGGCATCGCCACCGTTTGGCGCAGGTTCCGCCCGATGTCTAAGCCCGATTCGCTCCGGCGGCGGCTTTTGGGATCGAAAGATCGCCGGGCAACGGAGCGCCGCCGATCCCAAGCTGGCATACGCACTCCCGCATTCGCGGGTTGCTGAGGCGCACCGCCCCGAATCCGGACGACCAAACCATCCGCCTGGCGGGAATATTCCTGCCACCCATTTTTCTGCCGGTCGGCAAAACGCAAACGCGGTACCAGCCGATTTGCCACGGATTGAAAATCCTGTGCTACACCGGGGAGCTGAAAATCGCCGCCTAGGTTTTCGAATGCGGGGATCAGTTCCATGCCCATGAGGACGAAGTCGTGGGTCTGGGCGTTCATGTCGAAGATGTAATCGGGGAGGCGGACGAGTTCTTGGAAGCCGGCGGCGGCCATCGCTTTGATGGCGGATTCCCGCTCGCCGTTGATCTCTGACTCAGCCGGATCAATCCACGGTGCTTTGCCGCCTCGATGATTTCGGCGAGGAGGAACTCGGTAGTACAGCCCATGGTAGTCCGGGTGGGTGAGGTGTGACACCTTGCCGATGTGGCGCTTCCACCCGCCCGCGCGCTGGGTGAGCACGCCCATGGCGGTGAGCCGCCCGTCGACAAAGGCGAGCAGCGGCAGGTTCGCCCTCGTAGGTCCGGCAGTCGCTCGTCCACTCGCGAAACAGCGTGCCGTCGCGCAGCTTGCTGCGGACGAAGAGCTACTCGCGCTCGAGTCACCTGGTGAAATTCGTTGAACGCGGGTTCGTCCGCCGCCTTTCAGGCGTGCGGAGCGAACAGGGCGCGCCGTTCTGGAGCGTAGCGCCGGACGGGAAAGCGGCTGAGGGTAAAGTCGAGCATCGGTTTTGGCGAAGCAATATCTATACCAGCCGATGCGGGCGGCAGCATGTCCTTTAGACAAAGAGGAAGACTAGCGCCTGGGCGGCGACGTGCGGAGCACCATGGTGAGCGGATAAGACCGCCGCGTAGGCGGTCGAGCTCGCCTCGAGATTCAGACGAGTTGGCGAAGGCGGGCGGGCGGGTCCGGTGTGCTGAAGCGACCCGGCGGCGATCACGATGGTTGAGCGCCAGCGCCGACGAAGGCGCTGGTGGCGAGCAGCGGGATCGTTGTTGATCGCCGCGCCCGCCGCCATCCACAGCAGCCCCTGCAGGCTCATCGCCGAGGCGAAGAATGCCTCGCCCGCGCCCAGGCCGGCGCAGGCGAGGAAGAGGATGATGCCGAGATCGCGCAGCGCATTATTCGCCGAAGGCGGCACGTACCAGACGAACTTCCCGATGTTGCCGATCAGGCTGAAGGCGATCGCCGCGAGCAGCGGCCCGCCCGCCAGCCCGAGCTTGACCGGAAAGGGGACCCCGGGGAAGTGGATCGGGATCATCCCGGCCACCACGCCCACCGCGATGGCGGCGAAGAGCGGCGCGAACTTCGTCTCGTTAAGCGATTTGCTGGAATTGCCCAAGAACTCGGTCGCCCGGTCGAGCGACGACCGGTCGCCGACGATGTGCGCGATGTCGCCGTAGTGGAACCGGCTGCTCCCGCGCGCGGTCATCTCGATGCCTGACCGGACGATGCGGGTGACGGTCGCGTTGAAAAACGTATCGAGCGACAGCTCGCGCAGGCTCTGGTGGAGCGCCCGCGGCTCGGTGACAAAGACGCGCCGATACCCGACGTCGCCGGACGCCTGCATGAGATCGGCGTCGCTCGGCCGCCCGAGGAGCGGGATGAACCGGTCCAGGCCGCTGACCGGACCGACGACTTGAACGGTGTCGCCGCGGCGCAGCACCGATTCGTTGTTGGCGGGTTGGATCGATTCGTCGCCGCACCGCCTAATCCGAGAGATCCGCACGCCGGTTTCCTCGATCCCCGGGATCTGGGAATACGGGATCGCGCCGAGGTTGTCGTTTTCGATCAATACGGAGCGGCGCTCGACCGGCTCGTGGTCGCTCCGCTCCGCCTCGTCAAGCCGCTGCGTTTCCTCCGCGACATCGATTTTGAACAATCGGCGGATCAAGATCATCGAGCCGATGATCCCGATGATCCCGCCTGGATAAGCGACGGCATAGGCGGATGCCAGCGTGCCGATCCCGGCGGCGGCCGCCGCACCGCCGCCGAGCAAGCCGCCGACTTGCTCCGCCGCGCCGAGCGATGGCGTGTTGGTGGTTGCTCCGCAGAATAGCCCGACGCCGGTGAAGGGCGGGAGATCGAGCAGGGCGAGAAATCCGGCGGCGAGCGCCGCGCCTTGCAGGACGATCGCCGCCGCCATCGCATTGAGCGCCAAGCCCCGCTTCCGCCACAGGGCGACGATGCCGGGCCCGAGCTGCAGGCCGATCGAGAAGACGAACAAGATCAGCCCGAATTCCTTGGCGAAGGTGGCGATGTCGTGGTCGATGTTCGCGCCGAAGTGCCCGAACAAGATGCCGGCAAACAAAACGCCCGCCGATCCCAAGCCGACGCCGCGAATGCGGATCGCGCCGGCGAGCAGCCCGGTGAAGGCGACGAGAGTGATCGAGAGGATCGCGGTCGAGATGGAGGTCACGGCGATGCCTCAACGGGTGAATCGGATGCGGTCTGGCGCGGGAGGTCTGGCATCCCGACGACGAAAGCAATGCGCGTGCCACCTCCGCAGCATCTAACGGTCCCTGCCGCCCGCCGGTAGCGTCATCGACGCCCTCGCTCCGCCCGCGCTCCGGTTTTCGATGGAGGCGGTGCCGCCATGCAGGGCGGCGGTTTCCCGGACAAAGCAGAGCCCGAGACCAGATCCCTTTTTGCCGGTGGACTGGTGCTTGAGCGAGTAGAAGCGCTCGAACGCGCGCGCCACCGCGTATTCGGGCAAGCCGGGGCCGCAGTCCTCGACCGAGAGCGCGATCTCGCCGCCGGAGCCGGTGCCGCGCTTTATCGCCACGCGGATCGCGCCGCCCGGCGGGGAAAAGTCGATCGCGTTCTGGATCAGATTATCGACCGCCATGCGCAGGAGCATCGCATCGCCCGAGAGCGTGGCGGCTTCGGTGCCGAGATCCGCATCGATCCGCTGGCCTCGCTTTTGCAGGCGCGGCGCGGCGGCGGCGATCGCCTCGCGCGCCACCTCGCGCAGGTCCACCGGCTCGGCGGCGTCGCCCAGCGACTTCCGGCTCTCGACTTCGAGAGGTGGAGGAGCCGCCCGATGATGTCCTCGCAGCGGGCGACTTCCTTGCGGATGTTGCCGAGGAATTGGGTCTGGCGTTCGCGCTGGCATTCCCTCGTCGAGCAATTCGGACGCGCCGCGGATCGCCGCCAGCGGGCTTTTCAATTCGTGGGTCAGCGCCTGCACGTAGCGTTCGGCGTAATTCTTGCCCTCCAGTTCGTCGCGCATTTCCTCGAAGGCGACGCCCAGCGTGCGCATCTCGCCGCCGCTCAGCCACCCGAGCTTCGGTGGCGCGACCCGCTCGCCGCGCTTCACCGCGCGGGCATAGTCGGTCAGCCGCCGCGCGGGAATGGTGAGGAGCAGTGAAAACAAAATGCCCGCCACGATCGCGCCCGCCGCCGCGATCTTGCCCGCCTGCCCGATCCGCCGCTTCGTCTGGTCCATGAAAAAAAACATCGTCGCCTGCGGCCGGGCGACGCTCACCACGCCGACGATCGTGCCGTCGGGCGCATAGATCGGCGCGCCGACATACATCACGCTGCTCCGGTCGTCCGCCGGATTGTCCCGCGTGGATCGCGCGCCGTAGCGCCCCCCCAGGGTGCGCATGATGTCGTTGAATTCGCTCAGGTCCTTGCCTTCAGACCGGCCGCCGTTCGAATCGTAGAGGACGATGCCGTCCGCCCCGGCGATGTAGGCGTGGGTATCGATCCCGGTCTTCCGCATGTCATAGACCTGCGCGGAAAACGCCCGCTTTCGCGCGCCCTCGAAGGCATCCTGAAGCAGTTCGGGCATTAGCGAGCCGGTCTGCGCAAACGCTGCCTCCGCCTGGGCGGCAAAGAGGTGCGCCATGTCCACCATCGGCTCCTCCGCCGCCTGCAGATATTGCGACTCCACATCTTCGAGCAAACGGTCGACGAAGAAATAGAAGCCGGTGCCGATGATCAAAAGGAAGCCGAGGGAAAAGCGGAGCCAAAGCATGGGGCGAATCGAAAGCGGGTTTCGGCACCATGCATCGGCAGAGCGGCGGGCGCAATACGGGTCAATGACGCCAAGGCAAGCCTGTCGCCACGAGCGTGAGCAGATCGACCGGCGGCGCGGAGGCACAAGGATGCCGCAGCGCTCGCATGCCCTTCTCTCGATGAGACCTTCCGCCTCAGAACAACCGCCGCCCCCTAAACGTGTTCGCCGGTTTTCTCCGTATATTTCTCTCGAAGTTCTTGGAAGCGGCGCTCGGAGCGATTGAGTTCGCGCCGGAGTTGGAGGACCAGATTTTCGAGTTCGAGGATTCTCTTTTGGGTGCCGAGGCTGGCGGGCGGCAAGTCGCCGGAAATCGCGGCATCGGCAGCGGCTTCGTCCTCGGATCGCTTGGCGAAAAGCGTGGCCAGCGCCGGGTTTTCGTTCACCGTCGTGCGGTTGCCCTCGCGGCAGTTGATCAGCGTGGTATCGCCGTCGATCTCGCCGTTGCGCATGAATTCTTGGATCGCGCCCACCGTGGTCGGCCCGTATAGGTAATCGTCGGCTAGCTCGACGAGCCAATCCATGTGAAGGTCGGAAACCATCGGGGCGCGGACCCACGATTTCATCCCATCGTTCGAAACCTTGTCCATGGGAGAAACCTTCGCCGAGAGCGCCCAGTCCCGAAGCTCGTCAATGCTGGCGGGACCGAACGTTTCGTGATCGGCGACTTTGAGGAGATACCATTCGTTGGATTCCATGCCCTAGGTAATCCCGAAAGGATGGGGTGACCGCAAGCCTAAAAGCACGCGAGGGCAAAATTTCGCCAAGAATTGCGTCTCTCTCTCATGGAAGATCCGCGCAGTGAGATGAGAGGTTTCCTTTGCCGAGAATCGAGGCGCGGCTCTGCGGGGCGCTCCCACCGAGCCGCCCACCTTCCGCGCCGTAGTCGCCCAGCCTCAGTCCGGGGCAGATGCGCAGCAAAGGCAGCGGCTTCGCGTCGTTGCGGAATTCGGCGAGAATCCCTTTTGAGGTCGGACCGAGTGCAGGTGCCGCACGAGTTCTTGACTCGGCGACTCGAAGGTTTTGGGCACGGCTTTCGGGCTGGTCTAGCCGAATAGCTCTTTGATCGGCTGACCGTTGTTGGCGACCTTGAACGGGCGGCCGGAGGGCGAATGGATGATGTTCTGGTAGGGCAGCCCGAGACCGTAGGCGATCGTCGCGTTGAAGTCTGGGATGAGGACCCGGTTTTCGGCGACATCCATGCCGTATTCGTCGGACGCGCCGTAGGCTTGGCCGCCCTTGATCCCGCCGCCGGCGATGAGGCCGCAGAAGGCTTTCGGGAAGTGGTCGCGGCCGTCGTTCTGGTTGACCTTCGGCGTGCGCCCGAACTCGGTGGCGAGCACGACCATCGTTTCGTCGAGCATCCCGCGCTGGTCGAGGTCTTTGAGCAATCCGGTGAGCGCCTGGTCGAGCACTGCGGCGCGGGCTTCGACGGCGGCGAAGTTGTTGTTGTGGGTGTCCCAGCCGCCGAGGGTGACCTCGACGAACCGGACGTCGTGCTCGACGAGGCGGCGGGCGAGGAGGCAGCCCTGCCCGAAGCTATTCGCGCCGTACATCTCTTTGATGTTGCCGGGTTCGCCGCCGATATCGAAGGCGTTGAGGTCCTCCGAGCGCATCAGGCGCAGGGCGTCCGCATACATGTCGTTGAAGGCGCGGACCTTCTTCTGGTCGTAGCGGCCGTGGAATTCTTCGTCGAACGCATTGGCGAGCGCGAGGCGGTCGTTGAATTCGCGCTCGGAAGTTTCCGAGTGGCGCACCGAATTGCGCAGCCCTTCGTTCGGGTTGCCGAGGAAAACCGGGGCGAATTTGCTTTCCATCCATCCCGATCCCGAGCCGCGGCTGCCGCCGCCGATGCAGACCGCGCCGGGCAGCGTCCGGTTGGTGCGCCCCTCGTGGCGGAGGATCCATGACCCCAAGCCGGGGTGTTTGATCGTGCCGCGCGGCGTGTAGCTGGTGTGCATGTAGTAGTTGCCCTGCTCGTGCGCGCCCTGGGTCGTTTGCAGCGAGCGGATGACGGCGACCTTGTCCATCTGGCTGGCTAGACCGGGGAAGTATTCGCTGATCTGCACGCCGTCCGCCTTGGTCGAGATCGCTTTCAGGTCGCCCATGTATTCGGGACCCGCCTCTGGCTTCGGGTCGAAGGTATCGAGGTGGGTCATGCCGCCCGACATGTAAAGGTAGATCACATTCCGCGCGGTCGGCCGGCGGGAGGGCGACCCGACGAAGGCTTCGGCGGCGGTGACGCCGGGGACCAGACCAACCCCGAGGAAGGTCTTCGCGGCGAAGGACATCATCTCCCGGCGGGTCCAGGCGTCAGATTTGCGGAGGATTTCGTTCATGGCTAAATGGGGCTGGCGTTGGATCGATTGAGATTATTTTTGGGTCGTTGGGGCAATTTCGCGCTTATTGGACGAAAGCGAATTCGCGGCTGTTGAGGAGCGCCCAGACTAGGTTGAGCGCGCCGCGTTCGTCGCCGTGCTGGTAGAATTGTTCCTCGGCTAGCTCGCGCTCGCGCTCGTTCGGCTGCCGGTTGAACATGGAAAGGAAAATCGCGGTCACCTTCTGCTCGGGTTCCTTGGCGGCGGCGACGCGCTGCATGAGGACCGAATTCTTGGCCGTAACTTGGTTGTACATCTGGCCGTTCATCAGCTCGAGGACCTGCGGCACCGATGGCTCGGTGCTGGCATTCTCGATGGTGTCGCGGTCGCTTTGCCCAAAGACGCGGACGAAGTGGTTGTTCGGGGCGGGGCTGGGCAACTCCGAGGCACGGACCAGATTGCGGTCGTAGCCTTTCCACTTCGCATCGGGATCGGCGGGCTTTTCCACCTTCTTGCCCGCTTTCTTCGCCTCCGCCGCGCGCTTCTTCTCTTCCTCGGCGCGCTTTTTCGCCTCCGCAGCTTCAATCTCTTTCTGGCGCTCCATGGCGCGCTTTTCGAAGAGGCTCATGCCTTCTTCCTCCATCATCGCCGATGCCATCATCGCGCTTCCGCCTTCGCCGGTGCCTGTGGCCATCAGCTCTTTGACCGCCTTGTCCCGCTCGCCATCCGCCTGCCGGAGCTGCTTGCGGAGGTCGGCGACCTTCTTGTCGTCTTCCGCCGCCTGCGCCTTGGTCAGCTCCGCGCGGATCGCCGATGCCTTCTCGTCGTAGGCGGTGTAGTGCTTGGCAACTTCATTGGCCAGGGCGAGGATGCGCTGTTTGCCCATGGCGAGCAGTTCCTTGGCCCGCTCGCGGGTTTGCTCGGCGCGCTTGGCATTGTTGTTTTGCCCCTCGCGAGCATCGGGATCGGGGATCGTCAGGGTGAGCAGCGAATCCCACATCTGCTCGGCGGTCAGGCGCTGCAAGACGGGGCCGGGGAAGTGATAGTCGGTCGGCTCATAGTCGCCGCTGAACGCCTCCCGCTGGTAGGTCCGCGTGTTGTAGAGGATCTCCAAAAACTTCCGCTGGTCGTAACCGAGCCGCTGCATGGTGCGCACCAGATAGTCGAGCAACTGCGGGTTGGTCGCCTCGGTATCGTCTTTGAAATCATCGACCGGCTCGATCAGACCGACGCCCATGACGCGCTTCCACAGGCGATTCACGATGACTTTGGTGAAGCGCGGGTTGTCATCGGAGGTGATCCATTTCGCATACTTGTCCCGCTCCGATCCGCGGGTGCTCGCCAGCTTCTGGGCAAACGGGGCTTCCGGATCCACCGCTTCGCCCGGCTTCCCGTCATCGTATTTATAATCGTGCGGCAGCTTCAGCGTCTTCTGCGATTCGGTCGCCCCAAAGCTGAGCGGCTCGAGGATTTCGTTGAGCGCCCGGCGGACGTTGCGGTCGTACTTTTGGCGCCCCTCCCGCTTTTTCGAATCCTTGTCCAGATCGTCGCTGACATTCAGAACTTCTTCGGGGCGGATGCGCGTTTCGACGCCATAGGTGAATGCCGCCAGCTCGTAGTATTCCTTCTGCGTCCAGCGGTCGAACGGGTGGTTGTGGCACTGCGCGCAGACCATCTGGGTGCCGAGGAAGACCTGGATCGTGTTGGACATGTTGTCCAGCGGCATGCCTGCGTCCCGCATGTAGTAGCCGACCGCGCCGTTGTCCCACCAGTGACCTTCGGCGGTGACCAGCTCGTAAACGAATTGGTTGTAGGGCTTGTTCTGCCGGATGGCATCCTGACCCACTCGATGTAAGCCGGTCCGCTTTCGCCTTCCTGGTTCGTCTTGATGCGCAGGATGTCCGCCCAAAATGTGTAGTGGTGATCGACGAATGCCTCGGAAGCGATCAGCGACTCGATCGCTTCGCCCGGCGACCAGCCCCCTCGCTCGATTCAAAGGCAGCGATCTCCTCCGGGGTCGGGATTCGCCCGACGATATCGAGATAGACCCGCCGGATGAATCCCGCATCATCGATCGGCTCGTTCGGCTTTACACTATGCCGGAGGTAGTTCTGCTCGACCAACCTGTCGATCTGAAGGCTATGGTTCTCGGCGAAGGCGGCGGCGGGTCCGCAAAGCAGCGCGGCAGCGGTCAGGGAGGCGGGGAGGTGGCGCATGGACAAATTACGGTGTGAGTTTCGTGGAACTTAGGTGGATTTGTAATTTTGGGGCAAGACAAAAATCCGGCTCGCCATTCTCACCAACCGCCCGCGATCCCAATTCTCCAAACGCCCCCACTACCGAGGGTTTTGAACCGTAAATTGCCCCGGAGCGGCTGCCCGGTTTCCGTATGGTGGCTTCAAGGTGACGATCAGCCCGTCATTGAGCAACGGCTGGATCCGGTTGTCCCCGATCAGGCGCTCGCGGATGCGCTCGGGTCCCGCCCGGAGCCAATCGGGTGCGTCCGATGAGGTCTGCACGCCAACCAGCGCGTAATTGAGAATCAATTCCTTGCCCGCCCCTTTCCGCGCCCCGTCCAAACGCGCCCCGCCCGCCAGCGCCATCGGGCAACGCTGGTTGAGCTGCAAAACCGCCGATTCGAGCTGTCGCTGCTCGATCCAGGAGAAAACGCTTACCCGCCAGCCCAAAGGGTACCACGAACGCCAATACGCACCAGAAGAATCGTGTCATTAGTTCAGGGCAAATATGATGAAAATCCGCCTCCACCTATACCCCGCCTACCCACAAAACTCAAGGTAAAATAATAAATATTATAATTTTCGTAATTCAGTGTATCGGGTGATAACTTCTTTAAAGTAAACGATCCCGAGTTTTCTAGCCCACCGAATTGTCCGGAACCTGGCACCATTCACCACCACAGTTTCATGCGCAGGAAATCGACGAGCCGATGGGTGAAGATCCAGAACAAAGTGCGGTCGCCGACGTTGATTTTCGCCACGCCGGTCATGCCCGGCCGCCACCACGATTCGGCGGGATTTTGCGGGAGGGCGCGGGCGATGAAGTTGTTGCCGCCCTGTTCGGCGACGGCGGCGGGTTCGATGCGGTCGATGGCGAAGGCGAAGGTCTGGTCGGGTTTGCTGACGAACGAGATCTCGCCGTCGGCGCTGTCGAGGATTTCGTGGATGTCGCGCTCGGCGACTTTCATTTCGATGTAGAGGTCTTCGAGCCGGGTGAGCCGCATCATGATTTCGCCGGTTTTGACCGGGCTGCCGAGGCGGTCGCGCAGGTCGCCGGCCACGATGATCCCGGCGAACGGGGCTTTGACCTGGGCTTGGGCGAGGCGGTGCCGGGTGAGGTCGAGCGATGCCTGGGTCTGTTTGCGCATCGCCCGGGCGACGCGCATGTCGGCGAGCCGGTTTTCGTTCTCCGCCTTTTCCGCCTCGCTCTGGTAGCGCTGGAGCTGCGCGAGCGATGAGGCTTCCTCGAGGAAGAGCTCGGAGGTGTCGAGCTCGACCAAGACCTGCCCTTCGGCGACCTGATCGCCGACGCGGGCGGGCACCGCTTTGATGTAGCCCTCGTATGGGGCTGGCAGGTGGGTCAAGTCGTCGCTGCGGATGATGAATTCCGCCTCGACCCGATAGTTGACGCGGACGGGAAGAGGCGAGCACGGCGAGGCAGGCGGCGATGCCCGCGACCTTCCACCACGTATGCTCGAACCCGAGCAGGCGCGCCGCCCGGTCGCGCGCCCAGCCCGCCAGCCGCGCGCCCCACCAGCGGTCGCTCCGGTGCAATTCGTCGAGCGCGCGCGCGGCGCGGCCTACTAAGACGCGCAAGCCGCATGAGGTCGGCGGCGGAAAACGGGGCGTCGGCGCGCTCGGCGAGGATGCCGCGCATGGGCTTGCCGTCGATCCGGATCGGCGCGGAGGCGAGGAATTTGGCGCTCTGGGCGGCGGCGAAGGCGGCGTGCGCCCGCGTGATCAACGCGCTGCCCTCCGGCGGGGGAAACGCGACCTCGGAGTCTTGGTCAGCGGCTTCTTCAAGGCACGCCTCCATCCCTTGGACCGCATCCATCTTCGGGTCGAAGCGCTCCATGCCGCTGATCGCCTTGAGCCGCAGATACGGTCCCTTTGCCAGGCGACCGCCGCGCGGGTCAAGCCGAAGCCATGGCGGATTCGTTGGCCAGCGCCATGCAGGCGGCGCCGAACCGCGATTGCCCATCGAGGTGCGCCGCGATGTCGAGGACGCGCGCGAAGTTCGCCACGTCGCCCTTCGATTTGTCAAACGCGCGCCCGCGCTGGAACTGCGCCGCCACATCGCGGGCGTGGAGCAATTGCTCGGCGGCCGCCGCGACCTCCGCCGCCGTGGTGCCTTCCAATACGAGGACCGCCGGCATTGGCGCCCGCCGCCGCCTTCCTCCGCCGCCCCGGCGACATCCAGCGCGGCGAGGCTGATCGCACCGCCGCCCGCGCCGTGGATCGAGGCAGCCCCATCTCCTCGCCGCCTCGGCGAGCAGCGCAAAGTCGCGTCTCGTCGAGCTTGAGCGGCATCGAAAACGCTCCCCCACCCTGCGGCCACTGGCGGAACGGCTTCCACCCGGCAGCCGGGTCGCGCAGCAGGAGCAGCCCGCGCTCGGCGCCAACCAGCAACCCCAGCGCCTCTAGGTAACGCGGCCAGAATTCGCCCGGCTCGCCGGAAAAGCGGCGGCACTCGGCGAGTCGCCGGATGGCATCTTGTTGGGGTTCGGTCATTCAGCGGTCATGCGTGTCATTGCTGAATACCCAATGCGCGGCAGATCCTAACATGCAACGAAGGAAAACCGCCGCCCGCCTAAAATCCGCGCCATTCTGCGGCGCTAGGCGAAGCGCACGCAGTAGATCGGCGGCAGGTGGACGTTGATCGTCTCCCACGAATCGCCGCCGTCCTCGCTGACCCACAGCGAGCCGGTGGACGACCCCATGGCGAGCCGCTCGCCCGACGCATCGACGTCCAGGCCATGCCGGAAGACGATGTCGTAGGCGTGGTCCTGCGGCAGCCCGCGCCCCAGCGGCTCAAAGCTCGCCCCGCCGTCGCGGGTCCGGTTGACGATCACTCTGGCGTCCGCCGGGATCCGCATCTCGTCCTTGATGCCGGGGACGAACCACGCGGTCTGCGGATCGCCCGGATGGACGGCGACGGCGAAACCGAAGCCCGACGGCCTCACGTCTTCGATCTCCGCCCAGCTCGCGCAGCCATCCGTAGATTTGAAAATCCCGTTGTGGTGCTGGACCCAGAACGACTCCGGCGCGGCGGCGCATTGCACGAGGCGGTGCGGGTCCTGCACATCGGGGTCGAATGCCATTTCGGGCGGCATGTATTCGGCGCGCATCCCATCCGCCTGCCGGTGCCAGCTCTCGCCCCGGTCGCCGGTCGCCCAGACGCCGCCGCATGAGATGCCGACCTTCACCTTGGCGGGATCGCGCGGGTCCACGCAGATCGAGTGGATCCCGGGAAAGTCGTAGCCGCCGCCCGCCCACTTGGCGCGCTCCGGGCGATCCCACAGCGACCGGATCAGCTCCCACGACCCGCCGCCGTCCGCCGAGCGGAACAAGCCGCCGGGGATCGTGCCGCACCACAGTTCGCCCGGCTGGTCGAAGCCGCCCGCCTCCAGCGCCCAGACCATCTCGAGCGACCACGGCACCGTGATCTTGCGAAATTCGTCCACGATGTCGGGCACGTCGTCGGGCTTCGGCGGATAAGCCGGCACCGCGATCTCCTTCCACCCTGACTTCCCGTCCGGGGAATGGTGCAGCTTTCCGCCGAAATGCCCGTGGTGGAGCGCCGCATAGACCGAGCCATCCCGCCGGTCGGGCAGGAGCATCGGCACCTGGTCGCCGAGGAATTCCGCCCCAGCGATCGCCCAGCGCCCCGCCGATTTTTCGACGCGAAAGAACCCCTTGCGGGTGCCGATATAGAATTGGTCGCTCATCTAGTTAGTGGATTCGGATGAATCGGATTTAGCCGCCCGAGAGGGCTTGCATGATATAGATTTCGCCGCCGGGGCGGACGGGGTCGGAAAGGCGGAGCCGGTCGGCGATCGCCGCGCCATCGACAAAGATCGCCATGTGGTTGCGGACCACGCCCTGGTCGTCGAGCACATAGCCGCGCGCCCGCGGGTTTTGCGCAAACACCGCCGCCAAAACCTCCCCAACCGTCCCGCCTTCCGCCTCGCATCCCTCCACCCCAAGGTGTCGGCGAAGGTTCGGCGTAAACGTGACGACAGGCATGGGAATCCCGATAGCCCGCCGCCCGTCCAGTGTCGAGCCAAATCGAGGGCGGCAGCCGTCCCTAATCCACCAACTCCCACCCTAGAGGGAGCGGTTGCAGGAATGGCGGCAGGGAGTATTTTCACATTGATCAAGATCGATCCGCAGCCCGACCCCAGCCACCGCCAGAACGAGCTTCTGGTCGATATCGACAGCCGCAATAACCTGCCGACGGAAATCCCAGAGCGCAACCAAAAGTTGCCTTTTCTCATTGATGATCAATCCCATCAAAAGCGGGGTTGCCACGAGTTCCCAATTACTATTCAAAATCATGAGAAGCCGGATTTCGATAGCGACTTTTATTCTTTTGTTCCGTTAACGGCTGCAGGCGTGGCTGTTATGCCTGGCGATCTATCAGGAGCGCAACGCAGAACATTACGGAGCTTTGAGAGTCCATCCGGCAAAGCGAAAATCGTAGTGTATTCGCTAGAGCCTCTCTTTCCGGTCTTTTTTGGTAGCGCGAGTGACTGCGAAGCTTTCGTCACTCTCGAAAGCCTTCAAGGAACCGTTTTTGGAAAAAACCAGAATAAAATTGCTCACTCAGAACATCGAGGAAGTAGATTGGTCCGCTGCAGTCTCTGGTGCCACTCGTAACCGCGGGAGATACCCCTAG
Organism: Verrucomicrobiales bacterium; assembly: GCA_041395145.1. Taxonomy (GTDB): domain Bacteria; phylum Verrucomicrobiota; class Verrucomicrobiia; order Verrucomicrobiales; family DEV007; genus JAWLBD01. The sequence continues at coordinate 89,693 of JAWLBD010000003.1, forward strand.
GCTTCGATAAAACAAAGGGACGCCGATCCCGGCGAGGGCATTCCAACAAGAGGAACACGAGAAAGATTGGATGCACAAGAAATATGGATCCGACCCGCTGCTGCGATCGCCGCCCTATCCCGCACATAGACCAGGCGCGCCAGGTACTTTGGACCCGTGAGGCAGACCGACTCTTCCGTATGGGAGAGCGGTTGCAGGATTGGCGGCGGGGCGTATCCTCGCATTAATCGAGATCGATCCGCAGCCCTACCCCAGCCACCGCCAGAACGAGCTTCTGGTCTTTTATGTCGAATTAACACAACTTGCTGACGATGAGACACCCCACCCAATCCTGTATTTAAGGAAGGACGAATCATGATGCCTTTATCGCGGCACTTTTTTTTCCATCCCATCAAAAGCGCCCATGCCTGCCTCTTTTGGGGTGCTTTCCAAGAAGATTCAGCGTTCAAGATTGCGTTTGCAAGTGTCGGATGAACGTCTTTCATATTTTCGAGCTGTCATCCCCGAAGGATAAAGGCTTTGTCTGATTCTTTTCAGATGCAACTGCCTCGAAACTAGAGTTCATCGTTCGCTTTCCACTACTGTCCGCTACATTGTTTTCATCATGAGGGCGAAGGAAGACTGAAGCGGTTCAGGTAGTTATCTCTCCCGCCCAAGAATACGGTCCTGATATGCGACGCCAAATTTGAGGAAGAGGATCGATTTGACGATACGAGGAATGAAAGAGGCGCGACGCTTAAAGATAGTTTTTGATTCATTAAAATGATAGATAAACGCCTTGATCAAGAGGTCGAGAAGCCGCCTTTAAAGGGCTAGATTGGCATTGGAAGTAAACGCCGCAATGAAGTAATTAATAACCCTTTATCGCTTAATTCAATTTTTTTCATTTATGATCAATTCCATCAAAAGCAGAGGTTGCGGCGCGCCCTATTACTAATAGAAGCGGTTTTCTTCTGAAAACAAATCATGTGCCCCAAGGAGAACGAGGGCGTTGGCACTCGACATGGGGACTAAAATCATGAGAAATCGGCTTTTGATAGCGACCTCCCCCTTAAAATAGTGACGGTGATGATTCGAGTTATTATTTTCGCACTGTTCGCTGTGGTCTGGATAGCGTTCATTCCGATGTTTATTGTTACGGTTTTTTATCGGAAGGCATCCGAAGGACAGGGTGTCGAAATAGACTGGATTGAAACCATAGCCGTTAACTGGCGATACGTTTTGATAATCACGCTATATTTTGTCGTTTGTGATGATATTTTCATGCAACCGCCGAAAGTAGTGAGGCAGATCGAGTCCCGCCCCACCCCCTCAAGCGCGACGCCCTCGACCGCAGCGCGGCTCGGGAGGGCAGGAGGCTGTCTTGGGACAGCCTAAGCCATTTCACGCGGCGGGAGCGGTGTCTTTTCATCAAAATAAGCAACGAGATCTGAAATCCAAAATCGGTTTTGAAAGGTCGGATTTCTCTCCTGAAAATTCGGAACTCCATTGCGGGAGCGGTAAACGAGGATCGACTTCATGCAGGAAAAAGACATTGCCTCATAAAATAGTAGGTCCAAGTCGGCGCGGTCCAAGCGAATTATGTTCCCAGGGTCAGAATGATCGCCAAATAATTACGTCTCACCCATCGCGACAAGCGCCGCCGAGAAATCAGAGAAACCATCCTCTGAAAAAATACCAAGAATCGCGCAATAGGCTGCTACTAATCGCCACCTATTGCATCTATTGCAAACACACATAGCCCTCGAGAAAAGTAATTCTATCCTGATGCACAGTTCGAAAACCTTTGCCGAAGACGGTTTGAGTTCGGCGGCGCCGCCGCCCAGCCTTTTCGCGCCGCCGAGACAACTCGCCAAACAACATCCTCCGGATGAGCATAACCACGGATTTTCATTTTTATAAAAATAAAATTTGCACATCTGATTGGTTTCATCGCAAGCGATGCGCGCGAAATATGCGATCCGATCCACTGCTGCAATCGCCGGATTATCCCGCATAGACCGGCGCGCCGAAATTGCTTTGGTCCCGCCATGGCCATGGCGAGCGCCCCACGCCTAACCGGCTGGCCGGTGCCGCCCCGACCGCGCCTGGTCCGGCGACATTTGCCCGCTTTTTCTAAAGGGGGTGCCAGGCGGGCCATCTCCGCTGCGCTCCGGTTCCTTCGTCTTCTACGCCATGGCTGGCTCTACCTCGCCGACGTCGTCGCCCTCTGCGCCCGCCGCGTCGTCGGCTGGGCGCTGGCCCACCACATGCGCGCCAGCCTCGCCTGCGACGCCCGCCCCGGGTCAAATCATCCGCAGCGACCGCGCCAGCCAGAGCATGTCCGCGCGCACCACCCTCTACCACAACGCCTCCGCCGAATCCTTCTTCGGCACCCTCAAGCGCGAGATGCTCCGGGGCGGCGCCTTCGCCTCCGGGGCGACGCCCGCACCGAGGTCTTCGGCTTCATCGAGGCTTACTAACAACACGCGCCAGAGCCACTCCCCCCTCGGTTACCTCTCCCCGGCACAATTCGATGCCCAACTCTACTCCCTAGATTAAACAATAACTCGGTCCCAAAATCGGTTGCACCTCCCTACCGCAACCGGACGAAATATTTGCCGGGCAACTGCTTGACGAGCCGGCGCATTTCGAGCTTGAGCAGCGCGGTGGAGGCGACATGGACCGGCAAGCCGGAGCGTTCCGCGATGTCGTCGAGCAGCGATTCGTCGTCGCCGATCGCCTTGAGCGCCGCGCTTTCCTCGGCGCTCAAATTGGGCGTGGCGACCGGCGCGGTGGCCTCGCCTTGACCCAATCCGGGTAACTCGCGGCGGGAGAAGAGGCTGCCCAAATCATCGAGGATGTCCTGCGCGGAGATGACCAGCCGCGCGCCGTCTTGGATGAGCCGGTTCGGTCCCTCCGAGCCGGGGCGGTCGATGGGACCGGGGATCGCATAGACGCTGCGCCCCTGTTCGGCGGCTTGGTTGGCGGTGATCAGGGACCCGCTCCTGCCGGGCGCTTCCACGACGAGGATGCCGGACGACCAGCCGCTGATGATCCGGTTGCGCAGCGGAAAGCTCTGCTTGTCCGGCGGGTAATCGACGGGGAACTCGCTGATGACCGCGCCGTTTTCGGCGATGCGCTCGGCGAGCGCCTGATTTTCGGGCGGGTAGAGCTTGCCGATGCCCGAGCCGATGATCGCGAGCGTGCGCCCCTTGGCGGCGAGCGCGCCCTCGTGCGCGGCGGTGTCGATCCCGCGCGCCAAGCCGCTGACCACGGCGAGCCCGCAGGACGCGAGCTGGTATCCGAATTTCCGGGCGCAGGTGATCCCATAGTGGGTGGCGCGGCGCGAGCCGACGATCCCGATAGCGTGCCGGTCCTCGGGGCGCAGCGTGCCCCAGACGTAGAGGGCGAGCGGCGGGTCGTGGATTTCCTTGAGCAGCGGCGGGTAGTTGCCGTCGGCGGGCGTCAGGATCGTGATGCCGCGGTCGGCGATCTTGCGCTCCTCGGCGGCCAGGTCGACGTGGTCTTCCCACCGCAGCAGGCTCTCGGCAATTTCGGGGCCGATGCCCTGCACGGCGGTCAGCTCCGCCTTCCGCGCGCGCAGCACCGCCTCGGGCGATCCGAGCGCCGCGACCAGCCGGCGCGCGCGGACGGGCCCGACTTTCGGGACCAGATTCAGAGCGAGGTAGGCTTGCGTTGGGGACATCGCGGCGATTTTAAAGCGGATACCGATAGGCGGATTCGCGCGCGCCGCCAGCCGCTCTCGGCGCAATAATCGATCCCTGGTCGCCGCCTCAATCCCAGCACTTTCGCCGATAGTAAGTGTAGCCAGTTTCCGGGTTCTCCCAGAGCACTTCCTCAAACGAGAATCCCTCATCCTCTGGCGTGTCGCTGTGTCTCCGCACGTAGATCGCGGCGGAATCGGAAATCCCCGCCGCCCACCAATCAGGGGTCGTTGCCGTGCTGAGCGATAGGGTGGATGAGCGCGGGCGAAAGCCGGAAGCCACGATCTTGGCGAAAGTCGGCGCGTCGATCGTGAAACGCATCCATTGGTAGTAGGAACCTTCCATCACCCTTCGGTTGTAGAGGTCCCCATACTTGATCTCGGCGATCGCGGCGGGTGGGGAAAACCCGAACGCCGCCTTGAATTCCGCTTCCTGCTCCTCGCGGGTGTCCGCTTTGCCCGACATCGAACAGGCGGCGAGCGCGATGAGGGGCGCAGCGATCAGGAAGGAAAAAATGTGTTTCATCACCAAAATCTAACCCGCTTCGCCGCCCAAGGCACGGTCCAAATGCGTGTAGCCGCCATCCACAAAATGGATTTGGCCAGTGGTGTGGGACGAGCGCGGCGAGGCGAGGAATGCGGCGGCGGCGGCGATTTCTTGCGGCAGTGTCATGCGCGCGCCGAGCGGGATGCGGCGCTCGATGCGCATTTGCTGCGCGCCGGGGTCGTCGAACGTCGCCAGCCACGCCTCGTAGAGCGGCGTCATGACTTCGGCGGGGACGACCGCGTTGGCGCGGATGCCGTGCGGCGCGAGGTCCGCCGCCCACTCGCGGGTCAGGGCGAGGATGCCGCCCTTCGCCGCCGCGTAGGCGGAGGTGCCGCCCTGTCCGGTCACCGCGACCTTGCTGGCGACGTTGACGATCGCGGCGGCGGGCGAGCGCCGGAGGTGCGGCAGCGCAAAATGGACGACCGCGAAGGCGTGGACCAAATTCTTGTCCAGCGAATGGCGGAAGTCGCCCGGCGACCGGTCGAGCCCGACCGAGTCGTTGACCCCGGCGTTGTTGACCACAATGTCGATGCCCGCCATCAGGTCGGCGGCCTCCCCGACCGCGCGGGCCACCGCCGTGTCGTTGGTCAGCTCGACGCCGACCGGATGGGCGTTCGCGCCAAGCTCCCCGGCCAGCGCGGCCGCCCCGTCGAGGTCCCGGTCGAGGATCGCCACGGCGCAGCCCTCGGCAGAAAGCTCGCGGCAGATCGCTTCGCCGATGCCCTTGGCCCCGCCGGTGACGAGGGCGCGCAGTTCTTTAAGATGGAGATCCATGGGGAGGTTGGAGGGGTGAGTTCGGAAGGATGAGGGATGAATCGGCGAAAAGGGAAGCCGGAATTCTGAAATAGTATTAGACAGGACTGGCGCGAGAGGGAAGACAGATTCCGCTTTAGAAGCCTCATCCCTCATCCTTCCAAAAAAATGTCTTTTCTCGTCGTCCCCCGCGATCAACATGACTCGCTCGTCCGCGCCGCCTACCTGCACCGGGGCTTCACCGCCGGGGAGGCGGAGGACGCCGCCCGGTTCTGCGCCATGGCGGCCGAGCACGGCATCCGCACGCACAATGCGATCAAGGCGCTGCACCTCGACGAATTGTTCGGCAGCAAGGCGGGCGGCTGCGTGCCGGGAGCCGAGATCGAGGTGAAGCCGTGCCGCTTTGCCGCCAGCCGGATCTGGGACGCCCACCGCAAGCTCGGCCAGAGCACCGCCTTCGCCGCCATGGAAGAATGCATCCGCCTCGCCGACGAATTCGGCGTCGGCCAGGTCAGCGTGGACAATGCGTTCCACTACCTGTGGGGCGGCGGCTATGTCATGGACGCGGCCAAGCGCGGCTACATCGCCTACACGAACTGCACCGCCGCGCTCGCCGAGGTCGTCCCGTTTGGCGGCAAGCGCGCCACGCTCGGCACCAACCCGCATTCGTGGGGCTTCCCGACCGCCGGAGCCGTCGGCTTCCCGATCGTCATCGACTGGGCGACCTCGACCGTGGCGATGGGGCGCGTCCAGCAGTTTAAGCGCGAGGGCAAGGCGCTGCCGCCCGGCGCGGCGGTCGATGCGGGCGGCCACCCGACCACCGACCCGAACCACGCGGTGGCGCTCCTGCCGTTCGGCGCGCACAAGGGCTACGAGCCTTGTCGCTCATCAACGAACTCGTCCTTAAAGCTGTCGGCGACACTTCGCGCCACCCTGCGCGGTAAAGCCGTCCCCGGATGGCGAAAAGCGCACGCCCTGCTTCTACTTCGAGTCATCCACCCCGACGCGCTCTCCGCCGGTGCCTTCGCCAGCCATGCGTCGAGCTGCCAACGTCAAAGCGGTGGTCGCCGACATCCTCATGCAGCAACGACGGTGCCAGCCCAACTCCCCCAGTAGAAAGCTCGAAGCCGAAGCCGCCGACAATCCGCCCAAGCCGGCGGGCTCCTCTTCACCGAAGCCGAAGTCGCCGAATTCAACCACCTCGCCGATGAAGTCGGCGCAGATCGCTGGGACGCTGCGGTGCTCGGGCGGTTCGGCGGCTGAAGCGAGCGCACGGACCACATCAATCATGTCGGAAGCAGTATCTCACCCAGGCGCTGAGATTCTGGGCGCCGCCGGGAAATTCATGAGACAACCGAGACCAAGCCAAGCGTGATGATTGACTGGATTTCCGCAGCTGCGCCGTTGCTTGTGATTGTGTTATCAGGGCGGCATTCAGACTTCCCATTGACCGCGCCGTTAAGTCTAAAATTGACAATTCCCCCTCGCAGATTCATTCAATAACTTTCAGGGTATCGAAAAAATATAAAATACTCATGAGGGCATTGTTCTGCGTTATTGCCATATCAATGGCGGCGGTTTCCGTGGGGTTCTCTTCATCAGACAGTGTTTGCTGCGACGTTTTTGTTTGTATTTGGGATATTGGCAATAGGAAGTTTTTACCACGGAGTGGCGATCTCCACATGGGGAGACCCTTGAGTGACGGAGGATTTGATTATATATTCAAGGGGACCTTGGAGAAGAGATCGTTTTTCGACGAGACCAAGTTGGAAGGGTTTTAGTCGCGCACCTTCATTATTTGGTGATCGGAAAAGACTCTAATACTCTCGCAATCATTGGAGTCCACTTTGAAAACCCCAGCATGGTTTAAAGGCGCTACAGCCATTGGCGGTAATCGCGACCTATGACGCGCTTTGGAGAAGCTGCGGGAGCGAGCCGCCAGCGAGCAAAGTCCTGAAGGGGCGACTTACCGAAGTCTCGTGAGCGAACCGCCCAGCAAGCTATGTCGCCCTTCAGGGCTGGGAGGATCTTTTTGAGATCGGGGGGACCCAGGGCGTTGCCACTGGCTATCGTATCACGCCCTTTCGGGCTGTCGGTTCACCCCCGCCATCAGATTTCCCCTCAACCGAACATGTGATCGCGAAGGACGTCCACGTCCGCAACGGCCAACACAGCCTTGGAGCCGTGGACCGGTGGTGAAGGCGTGCAGCGGGTCAAGACGGCAGGAGTGCCGACTCTACAGGCTGCCGCCCTGGGGTCGAGAATCGCAGCGATGGACACGCGACCTACGCCTGCTTTCTCCGGCGGCGGTAGAAACAGGGCGAGGATGCCGAGCATGGCGGGGCGGCAAGGCGGGTTCGGGGACGGGGCGGGAGGCTCCATAGACTTCAATCGTGTCGAGGTCGATGGCCACGACCGTTGTGGCGGTCAGATAAACGAAACCGTCTGGTCGGTCAGGTTTTGGTAGAGCGAAATTTGATCCAGTCCGCGCTGATGCGCTGCCAGTTCCCCGTTGTCCTACCGGGGAGATTCAGGTTCTCCCAAAGATAGTTCGCGCCATCCAGGCTGGTATTGAACCGCCCTTGGCGGCCGGTCCCGTTCGTCGCCCCGCGGACGTCGAATTCGATCCGCTCCAGGTTTAGGTAGGTTCCTGCTGGGACGGTGATCGACCACGATCCGGTCGGCTTCCCTCAGCCGCGCGGGAAAGTCGGGAGGTGGTCGCGGCAAGCGGCATTGGCTCCCGCGTCGTTGCGCAGGTTGCCGTTGGCACCGTTGGTTCCGTCGAGGAGGAGCAACGTCCAGCCGTCAAACACCGGGGTCGTCCCGCCTGACGATACGGTGATCCCATCGGCTAGATCGAGATCGTCGGGGGTGCGGTCGAAGGTGGACGGGCTGGCACCCTCAAAATCGACGCCCGCAATCAGGGCGGCGTTGGCATCAGAAGGGGCGGTGATCGAGCCAACAACGGCAACGGCGGCCGCTAGTAGGGTGAAGTTCTTAGGGGAGGTCATGGGTGGATTCTAGGGAATTGCCGTCGTTTTTAGCCCCGGAGAATCGCGCCTGTAAAGATAAATTGAATACCCCTGAATCGCGCCGCAGCGATTGCTTGAAAAGGGAGCCGGAAGTCTGGGCGATCAAAGTTGGGCAGCGAACGATGAGTTTTGGCAAGGTCAGCCGACCAGAAGGGCGAGCGGCGCGGTATTGCGCGCGCTGCCCAGGAGAATGGTGGCGATGGCATCCACCGAGGACGCCGCCTCATCGACCTCGCGCCGATGCACCTCCATCGGGCCGGCGAGGATTTCGACATAGTATTCGCCGCCCCAGGTCAGCGCGGCGAGATCGGCTCCCGCCGCCGAGGACCCGACCGCGATCGCGGCGGCTCCGACGGCATCGGCGCGGGCGCTGAACGCGGGCTTGGGCGCGAACGGATAGCTGAACGCCTCGCACTCGTCCTCCAGGTCGGCTTGCTTCCAGCCTTGCACCGGGGCGGTCGATTCGGCGCTTAGCCCGCCGGATTCCAGCACCACGGTCAGGCGGACAAAGCCGCAGCCTTGCGTCGCCGGGATGGCGGCCTCGATGTCGCCGTAGATGACGCGCTCGAAGCCGTTGCCCATCGGCAGGCGGGAAGGGACGAAGCTGCCGGGGACCGGATGCCAGGCGATCAAATCGGTCGCGTATTCGAGTTCATAGGTCAGGTCCGGCAATGCGATGACGCCGTCGTAGAAGACGGTGACCGCGCCGGAGCTAGGGTCCGCCTCGAGGCAGAGCGCAAAAATTCGAGCGGGGTGTCGTAGAGGTCGCCATCGGGGTTGGCGTCCGGCAGGGCGTCGCCGCCCGCCAGCGCCTGCTCGGCGACCCGACCTTCCCAAAGAGCGGACGGCCAGACGCGAATTCGCCCACCGGGATCAAAACGTCAAAGTTCCCCGGCAGCAGATGCGTGAACCGATCGGCTTCCCCACCCGCCGCGACCACGTCGAAGCGCCCGTTCGCGTTGTGGTCGGAGAACACGAGGTTGCCGATGCCGAGGTCGGGGTGCGGCGCGTTGCGCCCAAAGTCGTTGCCGTCGCCGGGCTGATCCACGCCGGGGAAGACCGAGATCTCGATGTTGTCGGTGGTCAACCCATGCCCGGCGGGCAGGTCGTCGGTGCGGATCTGCATCACATACGCGCCGGTCGAGGGCACGATAGACTCGAAGAATCCATCCGCCCCCGCCGCGATCATTTTGAGGTGGACATCGCCCGCCGTCACCGTGCTGCTGCCATCGACATCCGCGTAGAATTCGCCGAAAACGCCCCGGTCGCTGTGTCGAGCGTCCCGAAAGCGTATGAATCCGCATCAAAGGTGTAGGGGATGCTGTGGAACGGATCGTGCGCGATTGTCTCAATCCCATCGACTCCCGTCTATCCAACCAACGCCTAGCCGCTGCCATCGTTCACAAAAAGCGTGTTCGGATTCCCAGCATCTGCGGCGGCATAGCAGACGATGTTTTCATCATCCGCTCTCCCCGGCGGGACCAACGCCACCGAGGGAATCATGGCTGCGAAGATTGAGGAAGGTTGGAAATTCATGGGCATGAAATGGATTTGGGAAGGCAAAGATTTTTAAGATCTCTGAGTCGTTTGAAAGCCAAGAATTTTCGGTTTCTGAGAAAGCGTGGCTTTCGCTGCCAATGACTCCGCCCAGCAGCCGTATCCAGCCGCCCTTAGACAAAAATTTGCGCAGGGCGGCACATAAAATATGTTTTTTATGGTCTATTCAATTAATCCTTAAATTCCTCTCAAAATCTTTTTCGATTCGATCAAAAACCGTTGAGAGTTTTAAAATTAATTTTATTTTACGGGATTATGAACAAAATCGCCGTTTCCCTTGCCGCCGTCCTGGTCTCGCCGCTTGTTGCTCAGGCTCAAGATGCCTTTGACGGACCCGCGTTGTCCTACACGTATCTTGAGGGCGGCTACGAGCGCCGTTTTTTTGACGATGGCGATCTGAGCGATGCGAATGGATTTGGTGCCGGATTCTCGGTCGCGCCGCTTCCATTCCTCTTCTTGACGGGCGAGCTTCACTACGCTTCTCCGACGGTGTCGATCCTTGATTCTGAAGAGGATGTCGATTTTCTGGATGCGCGGCTCGGGGCGGGTCTGAACGTCACCATCCTGGATACGTTGAGCATCTACGTGGAGGGCGGTCCCGCCTACCGGCAACTCTCCTCCGACGCCTGGGAGCGGGTGAGCGATGCGACCATGGACGATGTCGGCTTTTACGTTGAGCCTGGCGTCCGGATCGGGATCGCGGGTCGGCTGGAACTCTACGCGGCGGGCGACTTTTCGCGGATCAGCGACGAGGACATTCTCGGGGCGAAAGCGGGGTTGATTCTCGGGCTGACCGACAACTTCGCCCTGACCGCCGGGGCGACGGCCAACGAGCAGACTTCGAGCGTCGGAGTGGGCATCCGGCTCGCCTGGTAGAAATCGAAAAATATCGGTGGAACTCCCGCCTAGAAAGGCGGTTACACACGGATGCTCCTACGCCCCATCTCCGCCGCCAGCCTCATCGCGTTTACCCTGCTGGGCGCGCCTCGCGCCGAGGCGATCGACTATAAGAAAGACATCCTCCCTATCTTCGAGAAGAAGTGCTTCGAATGCCACGGCAACGGCAAGTCGAAGGGGGGCATCGAACTCGGCATGGATCGGGTCGAGGGGCAGATCGGCACGTCGGTGAAGCCGGGCGACGCCGACAAGAGCGTGCTCTACGAGGTTCTCGTCACGGACGATGAAGAGGAATTGATGCCGCCGCGCAAGAAGGGCGGGCCGCTTTCCAAATCCGAGATCGCCAAGGTCAAAGAATGGATCGACGCCGGGGCGCCGCTCGATGCCAAAGCGGCGTCAGAGATGGCGAAAGACGGCGGCGAAGAGGAAGGGGGCGATTCGCCGAAGCGCGTGGCCGGGGTTTGGACCAACAAGGCGGGCAAGAAAATCGAGGCCACGTTGTTGGAAGTCAAAGACGGCAAAGCGGTGCTCCAGCTCCGGAACGGCAAGACCTACCACTATCCGCTCGACCAACTCTCTGACGAGTCTCGGGAGAAAGCGGAAAACGCGGGTAGCGAGAAAGCGGCGGGCGAGTAGCCTCAGCGCGAGGTCTCCACAAAGTCTATCCATCCCTGGGCAGGCGGCAGCGCTCTGACCAGCCAACGAAGCCGACGCCGCCCCTGCGGATGTAGGCGATGGGTTCCGAGGCAAGGGCGAGAGCGCGGCTACTTCTCCTCGTCCGCCCCCTTCTCTCCGGAGGCGTCCTTCTTTTGGATCTCGCGGATTTTGATATTTTTGTAGCGGACGATTGATTTGGCACCGCCGTGGATCTGGACGGCGATGATGCCTTTGCGGTCGATGCCCGGATCCTCCTCGGTGTAGTCCACGGTCTGCACGCCATTGAGCCAGAGCTGGATGCGCGGTCCCTCGCAGAGGATGCGGTATTGGTTCCACTCGCCGGGCTTCACTGCCTTGGCGGCGACCTCCTCGGTGGGGCGGGCGAGCACTTTGTTGCGGCGGCTTTCGTCATAAAGCGCGCCGTCCCAGCCCTTGCCGAGGTCCGCCTGGTATCCGGAGACCTCGTGGTGATTCGGGATGCGCTTGGTGCGGAACTGGACGCCGCCATTCACGAACCCTTCGGTGCCCTCGAGCTTCCATTCGATGAATAGCTCGAAATCTTCGTATTCCTTCTTCGTGGCGAGGAAGTCGTTGCGCTCCTGCTTTTTATCCAGCGATCCGGCAACCAGCGCGCCATCCTCGATCCGCCAAGTCTTCTCGGTATCGCCTTCCCAACCCTCAAACGACTTTCCATCAAAAATCGGCTTGGCGTCTTCCTCGCCAGCGAGGGCGGGCAAGGCGAAAGCGGCAACGGCGGCGGCAAACAGGGCGAGGGGTTTTTGCTTCATGGCGGGAATATTGGCGGCAGGGCGAGGTTTTGACTAGGAGGAAATGCGCGGCTTGTCCGGGGGTGAGGACTCTTGCCGCTGGGCGAATCGGTCCCGGAAAACATGCCTCACAAAGCGCTGCGATCCGCCGAGCACATAGCCAGCGGCGATCAAGCCAAGCCCGATCAAGAGTTTCGGCATCCCCCAGTAGATGGCGGAACAAGCCGCAGCTAACCCGACGATCTTAAGACCGGGAATGGTGAGTCTGAACACGAAGGGCTCCATCGACCAGCCTCCGCGGCGCAGCGTGATGAAATCGACAAAAAACCAGCACAGGAACTGAAAAGCGGCGACAAAGATCGATACGAAGATCAAAACAATCCCAAGGAGCGCTCCCTCCTGCCCGTCGGCAGAATCGAACGGGGAAACCACAGCGACGGTCGCGAAAAAGGCGATCCCCGACCATTTCGCAAACTGAACCATTGCCCTCATGTCGGCTCTCTAGAATCCGCTACGCCCCGAGGAAGGCATTCGCCTTCTCCGAACTCGTTTTCATCAAGGCGGCGTCCCAGGTGAATTTTTCCCCGGCGCGGAGCGCGACGTTGCCGAGCAGGGCGGATTCGGTGAGCGGTCCGCCGTAGGCGAAGTCGGCGCCGGCTCGGTCCCCGCCCTTGGCCGCGATGACGAATTCCTCGTGGTAGCGGGCGAGCGGGCAGCGATTTTTCCGGCGCTGGTATGCCTGCATCGCCTTTTCCGGGATGAGGCGCGGGACGTCGCCAAGCCGCCGGTCATGATCTTGCCCTGGCTGCCGACCTAGAGCGTGCCGCCGAAGTGGTCGCCCATCTTGCGGTCCGCCTCTAGCTCCGGCGGGCGGGGTCAGTTCGCGCCCGCCGTCATACCAGGTCAGGGTGAGGGCGGGCATGTCGCCGCCGGCGGCGAATTCATAGACGATCGTCGATTTCGCCGGACCGGTCTCGGGCATAATGCCCTCGCATTCCGCCTCGACCGAGATCGGCGAGGCGAGCTTCAGGGCGCGGAAGATCGGGTCGAGGTGGTGGCAGCCCATGTCGCCGAGCGCGCCGCAGCCGAAGTCCCACCAGCCGCGCCATTTGAACGGATGGTAGGCGGGGTGATACGGGCGTTCCGGCGCGCCGGCCATCCACAGGTTCCAGTCGAGCGTCGCGGGCGGCGCGGGCGTGTCCTGCGGGCGCGCGATCCCTGCGAGCACTGATCGGGCGGTTCGACCAGGTGTGGACCTCGGTCACCGCGCGCGATCGCGCCGTCGGCGATCCACTCGGCGATGAGGCGATGTTCTTCCTTGGTGTTCCACTGGATGCTCATCTGGGTGCCGACCTTGGCATCCGCCGCCGCCTTCGCCACGGCGCGGGCGTCCGCCACGGTGCGGGTCAGCGGCTTGGCGCAATAGACGCGCTTTGCCCAAGGCGAGCGCCGCCAGCGCGATCTGCGCGTGCGAGTGATCCGGGGTGCCGATGACGACGCCGTCGATGCCCTTTTCCTTCTCCAGCATCACGCGATAGTCGGCGTAGGTCTTCGCTTTCGGGTAGCGGGCGAATGTCTTGGCCGCGAAGCCGGAATCGACATCGCAAAGCGCCACGATGTTCTGCGATTCGAGGTTTTGGAGGTAATTGCCCCCCATGCCGCCAAACGCCGACGCCCGCGAGGTTGAGCGTCTCAGACGGCGGCGCCGCGCGCAGGCGGGCGGGCAGGATGAGCGGGGCGGCTCCGGCGGCGGTAGCGGTAGCGGCGGCGGCGGCGAGAAATCGGCGGCGTTTCATGGTCGGGGCGTAGTTCGGGGTTGTGCGTTATGCGTTATCTGGTATCGGGCAATGACGCGTCTGGCAACGGATTTGGCGGCTGCGCCCCGGTCCGGAATCCCCAGCGGCGATCCCAACCCCATAAACCCGACGAATGGACGACGATACCCCACTTTCCGAACACGAAGACGAACGCGCCCCCGCGCCCGGCGGCGATGATGGCACCGGCAGCGAGGCGGAAGGCGGCAGCGACAAGCCGCCCCAGCCGATCCTCTCGCCCGCCGAGATCCGCGTCCTCGGCTGCCTGATGGAAAAGGAACTGACCACGCCGGAGTATTATCCGATGACGCTCAATTCGCTCGCCGCCGCCTGCAACCAGCGCTCGAATCGCGACCCGGTCATGGAGCTGGACGAGGCGACGGTCGAGGCGGGGCTGGACGGGCTGCGCGAGAAAAAGCTCGCCTTCAAAATCCACCTCGCCGGGTCGCGCGTGCCGAAATTCAAGCACAACGGCGACGACACGCTCTGGCTGTACCAGCGACACGAAGGCGCTGCTCACCGTGTTGCTCCTGCGCGGTCCGCAGACCTGCGGGCAGCTCCGCGCGCGGACCGAGCGCCTGTTTTCATTCCGCGATCTGGATCATGTCAAAGAGATCGCCGAGGAATTGGTCGAGCGCACCGCGCTGCCGCTAGTCCAAGCCCTGCCGCCCGCGCCGGGCGGTCGCGAGGGGCGCTACGCCCATACGCTCGGCGGCAAGATCGAAGCGTAGGCTACGCGGCTCCCGCTTCCGCCGCCGCCGCCCCTCCAGGTCGTGCCGCTCGAAGCCACCGGACTCACCGGCCGCGTCCACGCCTTGGAAACACAACTCGCCGAAGCAAAAGACGAAATCGCCAGCCTGCGCGCCGCGTTCGACGAATTCCGGCGCCAGTTCGAGGCATAGGGCGGACCAGCAGCGGCATGCGCGCTCCGAGCGCGAAAATACGCGGTCCACCATCCAGATAAATTCAGCTACCCAGCCTCCGCCGCGTCTTTTGAGATCGGTCGCCCGGTAGCCGGACTCAAGCTCGGACGACGCGGGGTATGCGTGATCCGCTGGTTGGCGCGTTGCCCTGCGCGTTAGCGCGTTGCCCCGGCGCGTTAGCGCGTTGCACCAGCGGCAATTTTCACAAATTCAGCTACCCTGCCTCCGCCGCGTCTCTTCGGGATCGGGCGCTCGGTAGCCGGACTTGTCAAAGTTCGGACGACGCGCGGGATGCGCCGGTCCGCCGAATAGCGCGGTTGCCCCAGCGGTCTGAATTTTCACAGATAAAACCCCATCCGCCTGGCAGGAATTTTCCTACCCCCATTTTCCTGCCATCCAAAAGCCGGTCAAATTACGGAGGTCGCCCTAACAAAGCTAACGCCGGCCGAATCCGCCGAGACCTCCCAGCCCGCCGAGCCCTGGCGGCAAGCCGCCGCCTTTGCCGCCCATTCCGAGCTGTTTCATCATCTGCTTCATCTTGCCCTGGCTGCGCATCATCTTGCGCATCTGGCCGAATTGTTTGAGCAACTGGTTGACCTGGATCACGGTCGTGCCGCTGCCTTTGGCGATGCGCTTGCGGCGGCTGATGTTGATGATCTCGGGGCGGCTGCGCTCCTTCGGCGTCATCGACAGGATGATCGCCTCGGTCCGCCCCATCTGGCGGTCGTCCACCTTCAGGTCCTTCACTTTGTTCCCGATGCCCGGGATCATGCCGAGGATGCTCTCCATCGGCCCGAGCTTTTTCATCATCTTCATCTGGTCGAGGAAGTCGTTGAAATCGAGGTTCCCCTTCTTCATCCGCTCCGCCATCTTGAGCGCGTTTTCCTCGTCGATCGCCTCGGCGGCTTTTTCGACCAATCCGACCACATCGCCCATGCCGAGGATGCGCCCCGCCATCCGGTCGGGCACGAAGACTTCGAGCGCGTCGGTCTTTTCGCCCGTGCCGGAGAATTTGATCGGCTTGCCGGTCACGTTGCGCATCGAGAGCGCCGCGCCGCCGCGGGCATCGCCGTCCAGCTTGGTCAAAACGATGCCGGTCACCCCGACCGCGTCGTTGAAATGCGTCGCCACGCTGACCGCCTGCTGGCCGGTCGCGGCGTCGGCGACCAGCAGGACCTCGCCGGGATCGAGGAAGTCGCGCAGGCGCTTGAGTTCCTCGACCAGCGGCTGGTCGATCTCCTGGCGGCCGGCGGTGTCAAAGATATGCGCGGTGCCGTTCTGGGTCTCCGCCCACTTGAGCGCGCGCTTGGCCACCGCGACGAGGTCGGTCTCGCCCGGATCGGGGCGGAAGATCGGGACGCCGATTTCTTTGGCCAGGACTTCGAGCTGATCCGCCGCCGCCGGGCGGTGCAGATCCATGGCAAAGAGCAGCGGGCGCCGGCCCTGTTTTTTGAGATGCAGCGCCAGCTTCGCCGAAGACGTCGTTTTCCCCGCGCCGTTCAATCCTACCATGAGGATGCGCGCCGGGGCGTTCAGGTTGATCGGCGCAGCGTCGCCGCCCAGCACTTCAGTCAGTTCGTCCTGGAAGATTTTGACGATCTGCTGGCCGGGCTTGATCGACTTGAGCACCTCCGCGCCCATCGCCTTCTCCTTCACCGCATTGATCAGCTCCTTGGCGACCTTGAAATCGACGTCCGCCTCCAGCAAGGCGAGCCGGATTTCCCGCATCGCATCGGTGATGTTCGATTCGGTGATCTTGCCTTGCCCGCGCAATTTCTTGAACACGGACTCTAAATTTTCGCTGAGCTGATTGAACATGGGATTGGGAAAGTCGCTGGTCTCTACAGGGGCGGGCAATTTCCGGGGAGGCTCCGCGATTGCAAGGCGGGAAATCGGCACCGGCGGTGAATAATCGGCGCGCCGCCGCCGTCCAACGCCCCACCAACCCATCCCGAATCATGCGAAACGCACTCCCCAAAATTGCCCTGCTCGCCCTCGCCGCCGCTGCGCTTGCCCTGCCAAGCTGCGTCTACTATGAGGAATCGTATTGCCCGCCGCCGCGGAATCACGGGCATTCCTACCATTCGACCTCGGACCACTACGTTGCCCCGCCAGTTTACCACCAAAGCGGCGGCCATCGCGGCGGATACTACCACGGCGGCGGCAGCTACCACGGCGGCGGCGGATACTACAGGGCGGCCGCCACCATCGCGGCGGGCGCAATTGCTGGTAGATCGCCTCGGCATCCTGCCGATCACCTGGTCCAACGGCGAAGCCGCGCATTCTCATGCCGACTTTCGGCGGACGCCTCGGCAAGGCGTCCCCACCATGGGCGCGTGGGCGCAGGCAACGCATCATCGCCGGCCTATCGCTTGTTGAAGCTCCGCATCGCGCGCTCCGCCTCGCGGTTGGCCTCCCGCTTCTTGACGTCCTCGCGCTTGTCGTGCGCCTTCTTCCCCTTCCCGACGCCGATCTCGATCTTCACTTTGCGATTCTTCCAATAGGCGCGCAGGGCGACGATCGCTTTGCCCCGCTCCGCCGTCTCTGCGCGTAGCTTCTCGATCTCCCGTTTGTGGAGCAGGAGCTTGCGCGCGCGCTTCGCCTCATGCTGCTCAAAGCTAGCCTGCTCGTAGGGCTGGATGTCACAGCCGTGGAGGAAAATCTCTCCGGTTTTCGGGTCAACTCGCGCGAAAGCGTCGCCGAGGTTGATTTTGCCCGCGCGGATCGATTTGACCTCGGTGCCGCGCAGGGCGATGCCGCATTCGTAGGTTTCTTCGATGTGGAAATCCCTCCGCGCCTTGCGGTTGTTCGAGATTTCCGTGCTCTGGGCGGCTCCCTTCATTTCAATCCCCCGCGCCGCTTGCGCTAGGCGTCGTCTTCCTCCTCGGCAAGCTCAGCGGTGATCTTCCCTTCGATCACCTCTAGCAACGCGAGGTCGGCATGCCCGGTCCCGGGGCGCGCATCGACCAGCGACTTGCGGCCAGACTGGAGCTGGCGCACGCGCTTGGAGACGAGGTTGACCAAGACGGGCGCGTCCGGGATAACTTTGGCGGCTTGTTCGACGAGATCGGCTCTCATAGGTGGCTGATGGGGCGGGCGCACCGAAAAACGATCCCCGGCTTCCGCGCCAACTTTGGCGGGAAATGGAAGGACGTTCGGGTCGGCAAGCACGCGGCGTTTAAGGTGGAGAAAACAGGTTGGAAAGATCTGCCGGGAACATTTTCCGGCATCCCCGGCGAAGGGGAACGTGTTGAATACCACCGGATCGCGCTCGCGCAAGCGGTAATATTTTGCAAAAGCGCCCGGCGTCCGCATAGTCTGAGAACGATATGATGCCTCCCGCCTTTTACTTCAACGGTGAGAGCCTGCCCTGCTGGTCCGCACAATGGCACCTCTGTTCGCTCGGCGGTTTCTTGAACGACTTCGCTGATGAACCAACTAAAGGCTGGGACGAATTCATCGGCTATCGGCACATCTGGCACCTCCAGTGCCGGATCGATCATGTCGGCGCCGTCGAGAGCGAGGATCCGCTTATTTTCCGAGTCTGCGCTCAGGAAGTCCTCCGCGTCATGCTGGCAAACCACACGGCGATCATGAACCGGATCAACGCCGGCGAGACCGGCGATTCGCCGCCCGATCTAGTGTTTTCTCAAATGGCGGATGGGATTGCCAGAATGATAACGCTCTGCGCCCAGGATAGTCACGCCTTCTGGACAAGCGGCACCGAGGTTGATCGCCAATCGTTGCTTGAGAGAATCCGGCGGTCAACGTTGGGTCCTTCTGCCCCGGACTTTTGCGAGGCGCCGCATTTAGAACAGCGTCGATCAGAAGCGATCCACCGTTCAAGCTCGCAGATCTCAGCACTCAATTCATTAGCGCAAAATGGAACCCTGCCGAGGAACCTGCGCCGAATCGCACGCCAGATTCCGCCCATCGGCAAAGGACCTACCATTTGAATCGAGGGACTATCGCTCTTTCAGACGCCGCTCGATCCGGTCCCGCGCGTTGAGGAACTTGTGGTTGGCGGCGATTAGTTCAAGGCAGGCGTCGATCTCCTGAAGCGCGGATTCGAACTCGCCGGCGCGTTCGAGCACCATGGCGCGGTGGTAGTGGAATTCGCTCCAGATCCCCTTGTCCTCGATCTTGTTCCGCTGGAGCGTCTGTTCGACGCCAGCCATGGCGGCCAGCGCGGGACCGGCGCCTTGGATGCTGGTCATCGCCTGGGCGTTGTAGCCGTTGATCCAGACGAAGCCGAGGGCGAGGATGCCCTCGTCGTAGCGGCGGCCGAGCGGGTTGCGGGCGTTGAACTTCATGGCTGAGGCGAGGGCGGCGTGCGCGTCGCGGTGGCGGTTGATGACAGCGTCGTCGCGCCCGGCGTCGGCGTCGTTTTCCTGGAGCAGGGCGAAGGCGCGGACGTTCTGCGGGCATTGCGCGATGATGTCGGCGGCGAGCGATTCTTCCGTTCGCCAATCCCACGACCGGTTGGCGGACACGGCGGCGAAGAGGGCGGCGGCGGCGATGCCGAGAAGCCGCCCGGCATTGCCCGCGCGGACGACCGGGAAGGCGAGCAGCAGGGCGGCGAAGGGCAGTCCGGGGTAGAGGCGATACTCGACGAAGAGTTCGTTGATGACGTAGCCGAAGCGGAGGAGGAGCGGCGCGGCGAGGAGCAACAACAGCGCGGCGAGCGCCGCTTTGCCGCGCATGAAACACCAGCAAGAGGGCGAGCCAGGCGGCGATCCCCGCCGCGCCGACCCACGCCTGCCAGTCCTTCGCCGCCATCGTCCACGGCACAAAGTGGTCGCTGCACAGCCCGGCGGGAACGATCAGGCGACCGACATAGCCCCAGAATAGGCGGGCTTGGGTGAGCGCGTGCCAGCCGAAGCGGGGGTCGTCGAGCTTAAGCGCAGCCATCCGGCTCCCAGCCCAGGGCGACAAACAAAACGGCGGCGGCGACCAGCGCGTCCCCGCGCCGACGATGATCCAGCGGCGGCGGGCGGCGGCACCGCTTTGCCCGTAGCAGACTGCGGCGATGGCGGCGGCAGCGGCGGCGTGGAAGACGCCAGGTTCCTTGGAAAAAATGCCGCGAGGCAGGCGAGCGCCGCGCTGACCCACGCCTTCCACCTGCCGCCGGACGCACCGCGCGCAGCGCACCACGCGGCGAGCACGGTGAAGAGGGTGACGAATTCGATGGCGCGGCAGCGGGCGTAGTTGACCGGCTCGCTCGCCATCGGGTGCACGGCGAAAAGGATCGCCGCCCAGAACGCCCAGCGCCGCGCCTCCGCGTCGTCCTTTGCCCAGCCGCGCAGCAGGTCGGGTGCCGCGCGCCACAGGACTAGCGCGATGCCGAGGTGGACGATGAGGTTGCCGAAGTGGAATGCGGGGGCGCTCATCCCGAACGCCGCATAGGTCAGCCAGTAGGTGAAATACGGGATCGCCCGCTGCGGATAGCCCCACCATTCGCCGCCCAGCAGGTAGCGCGATTGCACGATCTGAACTTCGTCGTCCAAAAAGAAATCCGCCCCCAGGCACAGGCAATGCGCCGCCATCCCTGCCGCCAAGATCCACGCGACCGCGACCCATCCGCCGCGGGCAGGCGGCGGAGACGAGGCGCTGGCGGGGCGGCGAGGCGGCATTCGGCGAGGCTACCGACCGGCTGCGGCGTTGCAACCGGCGAACCCATCCGACGCCCGATTCAGGGTCTCACGAAATCTCGCCGCCCGAAATTGCGCGCTTGAACAACGCGGCAAGTGGGCGATGCTACTCGGCATGGACAAACCCGCGATCATTTTAACTTCCCCGGACGAGCTCCGGAAGGCGCGCTTGGATCAGCCGCGCGTTTCCTTGGAGCAACTCCAGCGGAACGAGAGGAATCATCGAGCCGCGAGCGCCGCCGCCGCAAAGGCCGCGAAGAGCGAGACCTCGAAGCGTGGGCGCGCGAAAGCGGTTGTTGGCTGAAGATCATCGGCATTTCTGTCGAAATGGAGGTCGGCGGCGAGGAACATCGGATTGCGAGGGCGACCGATCGGTATGGCAAAGCCACCTATCCTGGTCGCTATGGCTTTACGGTGATCACCGGGTGGCGGGACCTGATCTGACCTATGCGCTGCCTTCGGAATACCTCGCGCGATTGGTCTGAGCAACGACCTTTTCGGAGACGACGTCCGGCTCGAGGGGATCGCGCGCGAAGTGGGCGAGCTGGTGGTTTTCACCTCGCAGCCTACGATCGTGGGCGAGGCGACCCGCCCGGACGAGATCATCGCCTTCATGGAAAAGCGGTGGCTGCGGCGCATCGGCGGCGAGGCGCTGGGGCACGCCGGGCGCTTTCGTTCTACCGCGATCTCGACCAAGTCGCGGTCTTCGACGCCCATCCGGCGAACGTTTTGAAGGACGATGCCGGGCGGATCCTGCCCATCGATCTGATCGCCATCCGCGCCAGCGAATCGCTCGCCGCTCAGCTCGACAAATTAGCGCCGCCCATTTGAAGGGGAGATTTGGCGTACCTCATCGTCCTTTCCCCTCATAAAATGGCAGCCCTATCCCAAAAAGACCGATGAACGTCCGATTCACCATCCTCTCCCTTTCGCTCGCCGCCGCCTCAGCGGCACCTGCCTCGCTCATCTTTTATGCCCCGATGGACAATCCCTATGTCGGCGCGGGCGCGGGAACCGATACGACCGCCAACGGAGCCTACACGGTGGTCAATCGCGCGGGCACCGGCAACGGGAGCGCGCAAGATTTCCTCAATGGCGGGGCGACCGCCTCCGCGCATGTGACCTCCGGCGGGACGGGTCAGATCGGGCAGGCGCTCACGTTTGACCTAACCAGCCAAGGCAGCAACCGCGCGCTGACGTTCGGCGACATCCTCGATATCGGCACCGGAGACTACACCGTCTCGCTCTGGTATAATACGCCGACGACTTCCGGGCTTCAGTTCATCGGCGGCAAAGGCAACCAGGGATCGGGCAACGCCGGCTGGAGTTTCTTCATCGAAAACGGCACCTTGATTGCCCGCGTCGGCGGCGGCAGCGCAGCCAACCGCGCCAGCCAAAGCACCGCCGCCCCAGCGGCAGACACGTGGAACCACCTTGCGATGTCCATCGACAACACCGCTGGAACCGTGACCGCATACCTGAACGGAACCAACACCGGCTGGAACAACGGCGGGGGCGGTCCCTCGACCAATGCGTTCACTGCCGGAACCAACATCGATGTGACCAACCCGCTCGCCTTTGCCATCCGCACCGACGGCACCCAAGAATTCCGCGGTTACCTCGACGAAATCCTGATCTATGACGAGGCGCTCGGCGCAGGTCAGATCGAGTCGCTCTACGCCCGCGGGCTGGCGGGAATTACCGTCCCCGAACCATCGCGCGGGCTCCTCGCGGCGATCGGCATCGGCGCAGCGCTCCTCTATCGCCGCCGCAGCCGCCTGATTTAACCGAGAGCGTCGCCATGAAGCCCCTCGCCGCCCTTCCCCTCATCGCGGCGATTAGCGTTGCCGCGCCCGTTTGCGCCGAAGTCGCCATCACCGAATTCGCCGCCGAAAACGACCGCGGTCTCCGCGATGAAGACCAGCAGTTTTCGGACTGGATCGAGATCGCCAACACCGGGGCAACGCCGGTTGACCTAAGCGGCTACCATCTGACCGACGATGCCGCCTTGCCGGAAAAATGGGCATTTCCCACGAGGACGCTCGCGCCCGGCGAATTCTTGGTCGTCTTCGCCTCCGGCAAAGACCGCGCGCCCGCCGAAGGCGAGCTGCACACGAATTTCGAGCTGCAAAACGCGGGCGAATACCTCGCCTTGATCGCGCCGGGCGGCGAGGCAGCCACCGAGTTTGCGCCCAGCTTTCCGACGCAATACTCCGGCATCAGCTACGGTCCGGGCGTTGACCCGATCGAGTTGGCGCTCGTCAATCCCGGCGCGGAAGCCGCGATTTTGATCCCGGCGAATGCGGGCGATCTGCCCGCTGATTGGGCGACGGCCGGCTTCCCCGCCACGGTGAGCGGACCAACCGGCGCCGGCTATCAGGCGGCGATCGAATCGACGCTCGCGATCGATCTTGCCCTGCATGCGACGATGGACAACGCAGACGTCGGCGGCGGATCGGGCGCGGACACGACCGACGCGGGCGCGTTCGATGTGCGCGATCCCGACGCGTTGGTTCTGGGGCAGGCGATCGCCGAAAACACGGGCGGCAATGTGACCGCGGGGGCCAGCGGCGTGATCGGCGAGGCGATCGACTTTTCCGATACGACGGGCGGCAACCGCCGCGTTGACCTCGGTCCGCAGCTAGATCCCGGCACCGGCAGCCTGACGGTCTCGCTGTGGATCAATGCCCGCGCCTCCTCCGGCAGCTACCGATTCATCGCCAGCAAGGGCAACCGCGGGTCCGCCGACAATGGCTGGGCGATCTGGACCGAAGGCGAGCGCCTCTACCTCCGCGCCGAATACACCGGCAGCAACAACACGACGCAAAACCTGACGGTCAACCGCGCGTTCGGGGCGTCCGAACTCAACGCCTGGCACCACATCGTCATGGTGCTCGACAACGGGAACGGCATCCTGACCGGATACTACGACGGCGCGACCTCGGGCGCGAGCGGCACAGAAAACGGATGGTCCAACACCGGCGGCGGCGGGGACACGCACACGTTCGCTCCCGGCAGCGACTTTTCCTCGGCATCGAACTTCTACCTGAGCGTGCGCGATGACCTGACCGGCGAATGGCCCGGCAGGATCGATGACCTCGCCGCCTGGACGCGCCCGCTTTCCCCAGCCGAAGCCGCCGAGATCTATAACGCTGGCCTGGCGGGCAACACGCTGCCCCGCTCCGGCGCGGGGCTGTCAGGTTTATCACCACTGACCTCGAAGCGGAGATGAAGGACGCGAATGCCTCGGCATTCTCCGCATCCCGTTCTCTATCGATGACCCAGCGGTCCTGAGCCAACTCCACTTTTCGATTCGCTACGACGACGGCTTCATCGCCTACCTCAACGGCACCGAAATCGCGCGGCGAGAACCGGCTCAGAGGCGTGGGACGCGGCGGCGACCGCCGATGGCACCGGCTCGCAGAGCGACGTGTTCGACCTCACCTCCCAGCTCGGGCTGCTCGCCATGCGGCAAAACGTGCTCGCCATCCACCGGGCAAAACGCGGCGGCAGATGACGGTGGTACCGTCCTGCCTCAGCTCAGCGGCACCGGCATCCGCCTCGATCCCCCACCCCGCTACTTCCTCTCGCCAACGCCGGGGGCGGCCAACGGGATGGATGGGATCTCCAACCCTGCCGCGCGGGTTACGATTTCTCCAGACGGCAGCACGTTCGCGGAAATGCGGCGTCGAGTTTCCACCGAAGCCGAGCCGCTCGGCACGATCCGCTACACGCTCGACGGCTCCGACCCGACCGCCGCGTCGCCCGAATACACCGGGCTCGTTCGACCTCACCATGCGGCGCGGAAGTCCGCGCGCGGATCTTTTATCCCGGCGAATCCGGCGGGCGGATCAGCTCGGCGGGCTTCGCCAAGATCGGCGCGGATCTCGCGGCGTTCGAATCACCCTTGCCAATCGTGATCATCGATAATTTCGGCGGTGGCTCGATCCCGAACAAGCGCGCACAACCCGTAGGCCGCACGGCTCCGGCATCACCGGAATGCCGCGCCAGCGCGCGTTCCTCGCCATCTACGAGCGCGGCGAAAGCGGAAACGCCTCGCTCGCCAGCTACCTAACATTACCACCAACATGGGCATCCGGGTCCGGGATCGAGTTCCTCCAGCCAGCCGGAGGGCAAACAAAACTACAGCATCGAAACGTGGGGGGATGCCGATGAATCGCCGCAGAGCATCGCGCCGTTCGGGATGCCCGCGGAGAGCGACGCTGGGTCTTTTACGCGCCCTACAACTACGACCGCGCCCTGATCCGCAATGCGCTCGCCTACGAGCTGATGCGGCAGATGGGGCACTACGCGACCCGCACCCAGTTCGTCGAGGTCTTTTGTCAACACCGGCGACGGCGAGGTGACGATGGACGACTTTTCCGGCTTCTTTGTCTTCGTCGAGAAGATCGAGCGCGACGGCGACCGGGTGGACATCGACCGGCTTTCGCCGGACGGCCAGAGCGGCGGCTGGATGGTTTCCAGCGACCGGATGGATCCGCTGCCGGAGGACGGGAGCGGCGTTCCGCCCTACAACTTCCACACCGCCGGCCCGAACCGGATCAAGCAAGGTCCGTATGGCGGCAGCTCGGCGGCGGATCAGGGCGGCGACGACATCCCGGTCGGCTACAATACGTTTTTCAATTTCGTCGAACCCGGCTACGAATCCACAGCGGCGCAGCGACAGACGATCATGGATTGGTTCGATGCCTTCGAGGACGACCTCTACGGCGCGGACTTCGCCGACCCGGATCTCGGCTACGCCCGCCACCTCGACCTGCCGAGCTTCATCGACCACTACCACCTCGTCAGCTTCACGCGAAACATCGACGGAACCAGCTCCAGCACGTTTCTCTATCGCAAAGACGAGCATAGCAAGCTCGCCCTCAATCCGCCGTGGGACTACGACCGGTCGATGGATTCTACGACTCGCGCGACAACAGCGCGACGGGAGCCTTCGGGCACACCTACCTCTGGTTCCCCCGCCTGTTCGAGGACCCCTGCTTTGACCAGCGCCGGATCGACCGCTGGCAGGCGCTGCGCGCCGGTCCGCTCGCCACTGCCCATGTCGATGCCATCATCGATGCGATACCGCCGAGATCACCGAGCCAGTCGCCGCCGCGAACTTCGCCAAGTGGAACGCCGCCAACAATACGCCGCGGGCAGGCGGCTGGCCGGCGGAGATCGCCTACCTGAAAAGCTGGCTCGCCCAGCGCGCGGCGTGGATCGACGCCCAATTCATCGGGCGGCCCGCATTTTCGCTGCCCAATGGCGAATACGACGCCGGCACCGATGTCAGCCTGAGCGCGCCCGCCGGGACGATCTACTACGCCATCGGCAAAGATCCCCTGGTCGGGTGCAACCCATTGGCCATCGATCCCGAGGCGCAGATCTACGCCGGTCCCCTCACGCTGGATGGTACGCATCCTCATCGCCCGCGCCACCGATGGTGCCGGCAACTGGAGCGGTCCGATTACCGGGGACTTCACCGTCGGCACCGATCCCGCCTCTCCGGAAAACCTCGTCGTCAGCGAGATCCACTATCGCCCCGCCGGTCCATCGCCGGAGGAAGATCCCGGCGGTCTCTACAGCGCGACCGATTTCGAATTCATCGAGCTGATGAACATCGGCGCGACGCCGATCAACCTGACCGGCGTCCGCATTGACGGCGGCATCCGCTTTGCCTTCCCCGATGGCTACGTCTTGCCCGCCGGGGCACGCGTCGTCATCGTGGAAGACGCACTGCTCGCCATCCGCTACCCATCCGTCCCCGCCAGCCAGATCGTAAGCGAATACGACGGCAACCTGAGCAACGACGGCGAAGAACTCGCCCTCGTCTCCGCTGAATCGGGCGACCTCCGCCGCTTCGCCTATAACAACGCGCCGCCCTGGTAAAGGCTCCCTGCGGCGGCGGGTTCTCGCTCACCCTCATCGCGCCAACCTCAAACCCCGACCATGCCGACCCGATGAGCTGGCGCGGCAGCCTCGCCGATGGCGGCACGCCCGGCGGAAGCGACGCCACCACCTTCAGCGGCGCGCCCGACGAATTCGCCGCCTACGCGTTTCCCGGCGGCGCGGCTTCCTTCTCCCAAGCCGGCGGCGAAACGACCCTCCAGTTCCAGATCAATCCCGCCGCCGAAGACCTCCGCTACCACCCCCAAGTCTCCACCGACAATATGGCAACCTGGCAGCAAGGTGCCGCCGCCTTCGAATTCCTCGGCGAATCCCGCGCGCCCGACGGATCGGTCACCTGGCAGTTCAAAGCGCTGGACCTCACCGGATTCGACGCCGTGTTTTTCCGGGCGGCGGCGGAGAGCCGGTAGCTCATTTGAGCTCGACCGTGACGCCGAGAAGATGGCAATATCCCATTTTCCTCATTCGGGATCGGGCGCAACCCGTAGGTCAGATGCGCATCGTCCGGCGCAGGCAAGTCCACGAAATAATAGCAGCCGATCGCGACCACGAATCCGCCGATAATCCAGAGCAGAATCCGGATCGCCCGGCGGGAGTGCTTTCGCTGGCGGTTCGCGGCAGTCATCATTCAAAATGGATCGTAAATCCGAAATTGCCAACTAAGCCGACACCCGTCCGAAGAAGGGGAGGGCGATCCGGATCGGGCCAATCTTGGAAAACGGCGGTCCTTTTATGCGGGTCAAAGATCGGCGGCTCTCCGGTTACGGCGTCGATAGGGACCTCGGGGAGAAAATCGGGAACCAAAGCGTCAAGCGACTCGGGCAACTCGCCGCCATGGTCCATTCCATACGCCTTCACCGCACACAAGATGGCAAGCCCGGCATATCCGCTCCTCATATCAAACGATTCGATCTCCTCCAATAAGTCGTAAAAATAGAACTCCCTCAAATCTTCCCCAATTTCATTCCGCCGAGACTCGAGCGGGACATACGACTGGGGAAAGGCACGTTCCCACCGCTGTTGGGCGATGGGCAACGAGCTATTCGCTATCGCCAATTCAGCCGAGTCCTTCAGATCGCGAAGGCAATCGTTTGGCAAAAATCGCTTCCGCGACCACGCGCCGTAGTGCTGAAACGAACCCGCCCTCCAGTCATCCATGTCGTCCTCCAAGATCATCTTCTTCCACAATTGGTAGTTTGCCGCGAAATTCCGGACGTAGGCGATCATGGCTCTGGCGATCTCCGCGGCGTCGTTCGCCATGGCGAGCAATTCCTCCCGAGGCAGATCCGCATCCCAGCCCGCCCCCGCCCATCGGTCCACCTGACCGCCCCGGAGCGGATGCGGGTGACCGACGACAAACCGGCAGGTAGCGAGCCTCCCGATCATTCGGAACCCGATAAACTTGCAAATCACCGCCCGATCCTCCCTTCCTATTTGGTGATACAAGATCGCCATTTCATCGACAAGCGTGATGGCGTATTCAACCTGAGACAATCCCTCCCCGGTCCCAGGTTCTGATAAAGACAATCAGGGAGCCACAGCGGCTCCCAATCGGGCATCCCCGAAATCTCGCCAATTCGCACGCACAAGGGTTCAAGCTGTTGGACGACCAATGCCGCCTCGACGTCATCGAACGCTTTCCTGATTCCTCTTCAAGCCGAAGCGAAACCACGCGCTGCGGGAATTTCTCTTGGATCAGCCGATTCACTTCGCCTTCGATATCCGGCTCATGCGCCAAGACCCAAAGCCCGTTTTCCTCGTTTGGGATCGGGCGCAACCCGTAGGTCAGATGCGCATCGTCCGGCGCAGGCAGGTCCACGAAATAATAGCAGCCGACCGCGACCGCAAGAAGCCGAGGATCGATAGTATCGCGCGGAACAGCCAGCGGGACTGTTTTCGCTTCGTGATCGCAACAGTCATCCGTCTACCATCCACTCAAAGTCTAGCACTGGCAACCCACCGCCGCGCGCTTTGAGGGTGGCTAAGTCGCCGTCCCCCCCTTCGGCAAAAGCTTTGCCAGAACACCGAGCAACACCGCGACGGCGGCGGCGATCGCGATCCAGAAGAGCCATCCGGGGCGCCCGCCGATCTCGCTTGGTCCTCGGCCAGCCGCCTCCAACTCGACTTCGGCACCGAGAGCTGCCTCGCTGCGCGGGGCGCGGCGGATCGATGCCATCGCGGTGCCGAGATCGTAGTCCGGTGCCATCGCCATTTTGTTCCCGTAGAAAAGCGTGGTGCCGCCGAGTTCATCGGACCGAAAGACGAGGCGGACGATCGGATAGAAGATCCGGAAGCCGCCGATTTGGAGCGGCGCGTTGTCGCCGTTTTCGATCTCCAGAAAAAGCGTACCGCCCACCGGACGCGATCCGGCTTTAGCGAAAAACTCGGCGCTCGCCCCATCGAGCGACGCCGACCAGTCCGCCGAACCCAAGACGCGCCGCCTCGACTGTCCGTAGCTGTCCTTGGTGACCTCGACGAGCGCGACGGATCGCGAGAAGGGCTTGGTCGAAACGCGGCAGGCGATGCCGCTCACCGGCAGTCCTTCCTCGGGCAGAGGCAGCTTCCAGCGGCTGACCGCCGGGCGCTTCGGGTCCGGATCTTCCACGGCGGCGACAGCGACCGCGCGCTCAGCCACAGGTCGCTCGACCACAAAGGGCACCTGCCGCCCGCCCCGGACCACGCGCCACTCGCTGCCGTCGGAGCGCGTCACCGCAAGCACGCGGGCGGGCAACTCGAGCGATTGGATTCCCGGACCCTGAGCCTCGACCGCGCGGCGATACATCCAGCCGTCCTCAGAAAAGGCAGCCGCGATCAGCGGGATCGACGGCGCTTGGGCGGCGCGCACAAAGCCTGGATTCGAGGCAACATCGCCCGCTTGAGCCGGCGCGGCTGGCTCCCAGTGCAACTCACCCGCCAGCGCCGCGAGATCATAGACAGGCTGGCGCGCGAGCGGATTGCCCGCGTAAAGCCAATAGTCGCCGGGGGCTCCGGCGCGAAAGCGAATACGCACCGGCTGGCGGGATGCGGCAAATGATTCGGCTACCAGCGGCGGGCTATCGCCATTCTCGATCATCAAGACGATCCGCCGCGCGTGAACCCGGAGACCTCCCGGAAACCCCAGCGCTTCGCCAGATGAATTCGGGCGCGCCCAAATTCCCTCCGCGATCTTCTGCTCGACCAATTCCGAATGATCGGCGGTCTCCGCATAGATTGCCACACTACGCCGGAACGCGGGTTCGGGCGTCTCCGGCGCGAGCGACAGCAGATCCAAGTTCGCCGCGCCAAGATCGAGGTCGATCCGCGTCCGCCCCAGCAATTCCGCGCGCCCGACTATCTCCGGCTTGAATGCGATCGGCGGCGGCGGCTCGACTGCCGCGAGCGCCAACACCAACCCCGAAACAGGGATCGCTTCATTCCTCCGGTCGTCGATGGTCAGCCGCACCGCCGCACCCACTGCGCTGGGGAACTTTAGGTTAAGCTGCTCCGCGCCGTTCTCGCGGTAGATCGAGGCGCTCTCCACCAGCATGCGCCACGTTCCATCGGGCTGTTCCGTCTCGATCATGACCGGTTTGATAAACGCCGGAGACGGCGTCTCCAAAGCGACGGAATCCGCCCGCCGCCCCGCCGGGATCGGCACGGTGATTCGCGTCTGGTCGGGCAGGAGTTCTAGCTTAAATCGGTCCTGAACGAACGTCGAAGCGGGCGGCGGCACCGCATAGAGAAACGGCACTTCATTTCCCTCGGCATCGGCGAGGCGCAGGTCGGCGCGGTCGGCGGACGCGACATCGAGGATCCCTGGAGCAAGATCGATCTCATTGAATCCCGGCTCTGCGGCATTGATCGGCTGACGAAACTCCCAGCCGGAGAAATCGGCGGCGGGGGCGCTGGAGAATCCAGCCGCCGCGAGAATGGCGAGGCTACTGGTGAGGCGGGGCATCTTCATGGGAAGGCGTGGGTTCAGGTTCATCGGCAAGACCCGCCGCATCATCCTTATCATCCGAAGGCGCGGCGAGCAGCTTTTGATAGAGGAACGAGGCGACGATCGCGATGGCGGCGGTGCCGATCAGCGCGCCGATCCGGTAGAGGGCTTCGAGGTTGGCGAGATCGTGGAGAAAGAGCTTGGCCAAGGCGAGTCCGAGCAGACCAAGTGCGGCGAGGCGCGCAACACGCAGCCGCTTCCACAAACCCACCGCGATCAAGGCGAGGGCGAAGGCCGCCCACGCGATGGTGTAGGTCATGTCGCGTGCGAAGTTGCCTCTAAAGTCAAAGGTCAGGGCGCGCTCGCCCTCGGCGGTGAAGAAGTCGGCGATCTCGATGTTGACTAACAAAAACACCAAAGCGGTGCCCAGCCCGCAGAGGATCGGCGGGAGCTTCACGCCCGCGACCTCGCCGCGACCGCGCAGCAGCCACGCGCCGGCGAACTGGCAGGCGGCGGCGACGCCGAAGGCGTAGAGGTACCAATTGAAGATCGGCGCCGCGCCGCGCTCGTGGTAGCTGAGCACGGCGGGGTTGATCGCGAGGCGGATGAAGGCGGCACCGAGCAGCGCAACGCCGACGACCTTCAAGCCCGCGTGCGGGACGCGGCGGAAGAGCCAGAGCAGCGCGGCACCTTCCAAAGCCCAGCCCAGCGTGATCCACTCGCGGCTAAACTGGATCGGGAAAATCAGGGTGATGAAAAAAAGCGCCACGCCGCCGAACCAGGCGAGCTGCGCCGGCTTCTCGCGGGCGATGTCCGGAACGCGCCTGATCAAAACGATGACCGCCGCGAGCGACGGCAGAGTAAACGCCAGCGGCACAAGCCCCATCATCTCGTTCGGCCACGCGGCTTTGATCAGCCGATGCACGAGGAGAAAATGGAGCGGTCCGGCAAGCGCCGAGGCGATCCATGGCAGCAGCGAATCGCGAAAGCGCGTGAAGAACATGAACGGGAACGCGGCAAAGACGGCGAAGAATCCGGCGTGCCAGAGCAGCGCTTCGAGAGCGGCTCCCGCCTCGATGCAATCCCGCAAGTGCGCGGCCTGCCAGACGAATTGCAGGGCGGCGGCGGAGCCCAGCCCGATCAGCGGCAGGATCGCATTGGGCAGCAGATAGGCTAAGCCGAGGAGCAGCGCGGCGAGCGCGATCGCCAGCCCAAAGACCGGCGACGGATGCGCAAGCGGCAATCGCCCGGCGATCATCATAAGCAGGAGAAATGGCATCGCCGCCGAGGCAGCGGGCAGGTGCGGCGCGAGGAAGTCGAGACGGCTTTCCCAATCCGCGCGCCCCTCCGCCGCCGCGCACGACAATCGCCCGCGCAAAAAGTAGGTGGCGGCGAAGATCGCCCCGGCAAAAACGCCGATGACCAAGAGCATCTGGCCGAGCGGCGCGGCATCGGATTCGACGCCGCCGATCCAGATGCCTAGGGCGGCAAGGACCAGCGTGATCGCCGCTGCCGCGATCCACGCCGCACCCGCGAGGACCGCCGCCGCCAGCGCGATGGCGCCGATGGCAAAGATGATCGGCCAGGCGAGGATGCTAAGTTCATCGGCGAGCGCAACCGGCATCAGGACAAGCACGAGCGCGCCCAGCGGCAGCGCATTCATCCAGCGCGGGCGCACCGCCAACCAGCCGAAGCGCTGCGCGACCATGGGTGCGGCGAAGTGAAGCAGCGCGAAGCCGAAGCAAGCGGCGAGCGCCCACGCCAGCAAGGAAGCCTCGCCCCTAGGCAAGTCGGAGAGCCACGCCCCGATCAGGATAAACCCGAGGTCTGCGCCAGTGGCATGATAGTGCGGGCGTTCCCTCTGCAAGACGGAGAGCGCGATCGCGGCGACGCTTCCCAGCAGAACCGACAGCAAAAAGACAGTCGGCGACGAAGTGAGATCGCGGAAGCTGAGGCACGCGAGGGCAAAGCCGAAGAGCGATGCCGCCATCGCCGCCGCCGATCCGCTGATCCAATCGCCTAGCCCAGCGCGCCGCTTGACCACGAATGCCACCACGCCAAAAAGGAGGGCGAAGCTCGCGAAGATGCCGAAGGCGATCCACGCTTTCTCGACCGCGAAAAACTTGAAGAACCACCCCCACTGCATCATCACCGTAGCCGCCGCTGCCAGACCGGCGAGAAAGTTCCAGCGCTTCACGATGACGACGGCGAGCAGCCCCGCGTTGAGCAATCCGATATAGCCGAATAGCGCGAACGGGCGGTCCACGCCAGTCGATAGCAGGATCGGCGTGAGAAAGCCGCCCAACAATCCGAGCACCGCGACGACGACCGCATTGAGCCGCACCGCGAGAAGGAAAGCGACCGCCGTGATCAAAACCATGACGGCAAACGCGGACCCTGTGCCGAGAAATCCATAGATCGACCGGCACGCGAAGGTCGTCGCATAGAGCACGAGGATGCCTGTCGAAAGCAAGGTGTGCGAGGTAATCACATACTTGCGCCGATCCATGATGAACCCGCCGACCAGCAACCCAATGCCAGCGGCGAA
The DNA here is from genome assembly GCA_041395145.1 of Verrucomicrobiales bacterium. Lineage (GTDB taxonomy): Bacteria > Verrucomicrobiota > Verrucomicrobiia > Verrucomicrobiales > DEV007 > JAWLBD01. Next base: position 122,377 of record JAWLBD010000003.1, read on the forward strand.
GCCGAGGGCAACGCGCCCCTCCGGTGGGATCAGGTTGTTCTCGAACGAATACTTCACGAAGAAGGTGATGCTGAGGAACAGCACAGCCCGCCGATCCACGCGAAGAGCTTCGCCCCCATAAACTGCTCCCAATTGATCGCGAGCTTCGGCGGCCTTCTCCGCATCGGCGGCTCGGGCAGCGGCGGCGGAACCGGCGCGGCGCCGCTTGCAGACGGATGCAGCGGCGCGGATCTGCGGCGAGGCTCCGCAGGCGCCAACTGCGCAAGGCGGCTTCAGCGCAGGGGCAGCAAGCTCTGGCTGTGGCTGTGGCTGTGGCGCGGCGTCTCGCCCTCGCCCTTGCCGCCTCCCGGCGCTCCAACTCCCGCCGCTGCATGGCGAGCATCTGCTTCCGCAATTCCTCAATCTGTTGCCGCAGCCTCCTCAACTTCCGCCTTCGCGCTGCTGGATTTAACCAGGGCGACGATCGGCATCACGAGCAGGGCGATGAGAACCAAAACAAAAGGAGGATGGTGCTTCATAAGTTTAAAAGTTGAGGCTAGTTTCGAGAGTTCGTTAGGGGAATTTTCGCCTCATCCCACCAGTTCTCCGAATCAATAAACATTCAATTTTCATCATTTTTCTCAATATATCTCACGAGGGGAAGCGGGCGCGATTTATCAACGTGCACCCCAGTGCTGCAAGCGCGCCCCTGGTAGGGACGATGGCTTTTCGCGTTTACTCGACTTTCCGGGAACCCCCACCTCGGACCCGACACGATTTGACAACGTCCAATACAGCCAAGCCCCGAATAAGGAGCAGCCCGGCGCGGGCTGCTCCCTTTCGACCATTTCCGGCGCGACGACCTAGTATTCGCGGTTCTTTGATGCCCGGCTCCGCACCGGGTAGCTACCGTTTTGCACGGCATGACCGGGGCGGGACCGCCAGGTGAGCTTATCGACGTCCGGCGAATTCCTGCTCGTGATTGAGCGCCTCCTCGAACGTGACTCTCCTTGCCCGGTGTGGGCGGCGAGGCGCCCCATGTTTGAGACGAGGCTTACTGCCTCGCTTCACCTCGTTGTAGGGTTTGTCGTTGGCGATCGTCGAGGAAGTCGTCCCATTCGAGCTGATACGGGTTTTCCTCCGGCTGCGGATAAGCCCAAATCAGGTTCTTAGCGCGGTCGCTGCGGCTGGTGACTTGCGGTGTTGAAGGTGCGGACTTTGCCCGGCGTGTGGCCGGCCATCGAGACGATGCCCGCGCCCTTGGTCCTGCACCACGCTCGACATGTCGTTGTAGCAGCCGTTGATCGTGCGGCTCGTCCATGAACAGCGCTTTCTGTGCTGTCGTCGAATGTGTATTCGACCGCGTAGCTGTCGAAGTTTTGGTCCACACGTTGTTGCCGCGGTAGTGGCGTCCGCCGAGCGCCTGCGCCTTGACCTACTACTTGCCCTTCATCCAGCACGTCTCGTCGATCTGGTGGATGTAGAAGTCGTTGAAGAGACCGCCGCTCGCCCACAGGAAGCTGTGGAACCGCCGGATCTGGAACATCGTCTCTTGCTCGCCCTCAGGCTTGCGCTCGGAGAAGCAGGTCGCGACCGGTCCATGCATCCGGTAGGCGCGCATCGTCAGGATGTCGCCGATCTCGCCGTCGTCGATCCGCTTCTTCAATTCCTGCCGCCCGCGGCAGTGGCGCACCATCAAGCCGACGCCGCACTTCAGGTTTTTCTTGTCGGCTTCCTCTGCCAGCGCGAGCATCTTGCGGGTGGACGGACCATCGACGGTGACCGGCTTTTCCATGAAGACGTGCAGCCCTTTTTCGATGGCATATTTGAAATGGACCCAGCGGAAGGCGACCGGCGTGGTCAGGATGACGATGTCGCCAGGCTTCAGGCAATCCATCGCCTGCTTGTAGGCTTCGAAGCCGATGAACCGGCGCTCCTGCGGCACGTCGAACTTATCCTTCTTGTCCTTGAAGTTGTCCTCCAGCGTGTTGGCGCTGCTCTGGAGGCGGTTCTCGAAAACATCTGCCATCGCCACGATCTTCGTGTTCGCATTCTTGACCGAGAGCGCCTGCGCCGCCGCGCCAGTCCCGCGACCGCCGCAGCCGACAAACGCGATCTGCACCGTCTCGCTGCCTTGGGCGAAAACGTTCGGGATCGTGACACCGGTGAAGGCGGAAGCGGCAGCGATTCCGCCAGTCGCTTTGACAAACGAGCGGCGTGACGAAGAAACAGGCGAAGTGGGTTTGGAGGAATCAGACATAATGGAGTGGGTTAGGAAATTCGCGGTGTTGGGCGCGAGGCTAGACTAGCCAGAGAAATACGCCGCCGTTCAAGCGGATATTTCGGGCGGCTCCCTACTTCGCCGCCTCGGTCAATCCAGCCGCTGCCCCGTGCTCCCGCTCCCCAAACTCCGGCAGCGGGATGCCCCGCGCGGCTGCTTCGCCGTAGAGCGTGGTTGCCTTGCGGGATTCGCCGCGCAGCCGCAGGTCCAGGTAGGCGGCGGTGATGGCGCTGCCGTCGCCGGGGTCTAACTTTCGCTGGATCTCATTGCGAAGGCGCGCCGCCTCGTTGGCCTTCGCTTTCTCTCCGGCGAGTTCCCCTACCCCGCCGGGGTCGAAGGCTCTGACGACCGCCCACTGCTGCGGCGTGGCGAGATCGGGCAACTGCCGGACTTCCTCGCGGATGAGCCGGGCGCACTCGACGGCGTGCGGGTTTGATTTGATCGCCAGCGCCAGCGCGGTGCCGCCGTCTTGCAAAGCGAGCGCCAACATCTCGATCGGCGCGACCGCCCGGCGGGCGCGGTCCCAACCAACGCCGAATCCGCGATCCGCCTCTGCAACGTCCTCGGCGGCGCGGGCGGCCAGCGCGTCGGCCAGCGACTGGCGCGTGAGCGAGGACGGGCGCGCGGCGAAGGCGTTGCGCGCATTCTCGACCGCCGCCTGCAGCCACGGTCCGCGATCCTCGGCGGGCGAATGGATCGCGACTTTGACGCACTCCGCAGCCAGCGCGACGTGCAGCATGGCCTCGGCTCCGGCGTCGCCCGCCTCCTGCGCGCGAACCACCTGCCTGCCGAGAAACTCCGCCCGCTTCTCCGCCGCCGCCTGCCGTTACCGTCGGCAACATTGCCAGCGCCGCGCCAGATCGACCTCCTCGGGCTTCATCCTCGGGCGGCGTCGATGCGCTCGGAAATTGCCCGCAAGGCATCGATCGTCGCGAGGATAGAGATCTGCGGCGAACCCATAGAAAGAAGCCATCTTTGGAGCGAGCACCATAGCCAGCTCCGCGTAATTCGCCACGCGCCGCGGCGGCTCGCGGGTTGTGGCTCAGCCGCGCAAGATACGCCTCGAACTCCGACTGGGAATTGTAGAGGAACGGGGGTCCACCGCCCAATACGCCGGAGTCATGTTTTCAATCCGGGTGATTGAGCCGACTTCCCCAGTTTCAAGATGTCGCCAATGCCGACGCCGCATTCTGTAGTGAAATCGAATTCTTGGGGACAGCCGAACCGAGTCGCGCAACCATTCGATGGCTTCGCTGGAGTTTTTCGAGGTCACCCGAAACCTGAAAAAGTGGTGATGAAAGGCAAACCCGGCATCGTTGAGCTGGGAAGAGGAGGGTGACATTTGTTCGTAGAGCGCGATCGCGAATGGCAAATCCGCGCTCCGGGCCGTCGCCGCAGATCCAAGTCATCTTGCGCCTACATCCCTTCGCCAACGCCAGTTTCTGCAGAGACGTTCAATGAATCCGGATCACCCTTTTTCAGCCAGTCGACGCAGTCGGGCGCGCCGTCGCAGCTCAACGCGCGAGCCAACGCCGCCTTGTAGCGCAGTTCTTTCGATTTCGCACCGCGATACGCTTCCTCCGACAGGCTTCTCGCCTCATCCCAATCGCCGAGTTCCCGCATTACCACCGCCACGTCCACCAGCAGATCGGGCGACCGCCCGGATTCATCGAGCAGCGCCTTGATCATCGCCTCGCCTTCGGCGGGCTTGCCCAGCCAGTAGAGGACTTGGGCGAGGTGGATTGATATATCTCTGGGAGTCGCCCGCCTTGACTTTGATGGCGAGCAAGGTCTTTTCGGCATCTTTGAGCATCGCCTCGCGCTTCGCCGGATCGGGTCTGACTCTGGCGCGATAGAGCTGCGCCATGCTGAAATCGAGGGCGACCGGCACGGCGAGGTTCGCCCGTTCGAGGCGCGCCAGCGCTTGCTGCACGGCGGGATCGCGCGCCTTGCCCGCCTCGACATACCGCTGGCGAGCAGCGCCTTCTGCGCCTTCGGGGCGGCTTCATACCGGATGTAAAACGCATTGCCCGCCGCGCCGCTTCCGATCTCACCGCGCAGCCGAGACCTGCGTCGCGGCAGGCGATCTCGCGCCTGTTCCGCCTTGCCCAGATCGGCGAGACGCGATTCGAGGTAGGCGCCGATCAGAGGGCAGGCGCGGTCGTAGTCGCCCTCTGCCAGGTAGATCTGCCCGAGGATGCGGGCACCTCAGCTCGCCGAGCTGCGCCTCGTGCGGTTCGAGCAAGACGCGCAGCCGGTCGCGGTCCGCCTCGCCCGCCGCTTCCGCTTCGAGCGCCGCCGCCAGTTCAACCGCTTCTACCCCGGCTCGCCCGGCTCTGCCTCGACCCAGGCTTCGAGCAAATCGCGGCGCGCGGCGACCAGCGCATCGATCTGGTCTTTGAACCGCGCTTCCCCGGCGATAGAATCGAGCAGCCGGACGCCGTCGCCCGGCGCGCGCGCCTCCCGCGCAAACGCCACCGCCAAGCCGAAGAAATCCGGCACTACGTCGGCGGCATCGCCGGGCAGCGCGGCGAGCGTGGAGAACGCTGCCGCCACCGGGGCGTCACGCCCGGTGCCGAGGATCTCCCGAAAGGTCGCCGCCAACGCCGGCTCCGCCTCCGCCAAGATCTCGGGCGGCGCGTTGCCGCCGATCAGGTCGGCATAGATCTGCAGCGCCTCGAACCCGCGCCCCTCGGCCCGCAGCTCCGCCGCCTCCCGCAATCGCTCCGCTTGGGTCAACGCCGCGTCTCGCTCCAGCGCGGACCACAGGCTTCCGGCACCGAAATAGAGCGCGCTGCAGACCAGCACCGTGTTCCACGTTTTGGCAAAGTGGGAGAGCGGCACCTTGCCGAGCAGGTAGAGACCGCCGACCTCGGACTTCGCCACGCGATAGGCGCCCAGCGGGATGATCGGGATCCAGGCGAAGCAAAGCGCCAGCGTCTTCACATAGGTCCCGGTCTTCGCATCGTGGTCGCGCGCCCCGCACAGGTCGATGCCGGTGCCGCGCCACGAAAAGACAGGCGGCTGCCCGGAGAGAAGCCGCATCTCCGGGAATCGGCGGGACAGCAAGTCGTGAAGCGCTTCGTTCATCGTAGCAGGGCAGAACGCGTGAATCCTAACCGAACTCCGGCATCCGGGGAAGGCGATTCGCGACCGCGCCTGAAACGCCCCAGGCGCGCAGATTCTTAAGCGAGACCTACTGCGGCGGGCGGACGTCGAACCACAGGTCGATGACGCCGCCTAGCGGCGTGAGGCTCAGCTTGTCCTCCGCCTCCGACTCGCCTGCCTCGAATGGCTTCCGAAAACTATTTCCGGCCAGGTCTTCCAACTCCGTGCCAATCTGCACCGCGTGGCGACCGGCATTCCACGGCGCGTCCGGCGTGAACGACCACGAGCGTTCTTCATTGCCGATAGCGACTTTCCCAAGGATCGGCGTTCCGGCGTCGTCGATGACCTCCAGCACACGGTTGAGCAATGCGTAGTCGAGCGGCTCGTCGAAATCGAGGCGCAGCGGCTGGCGGGAGCCGGCGTTCGGCGCGGCCACCTTCCATTCTTTCACCGAAGGCTGTGCATAATCCGGGGCTCCGGTCGCGAACATCTTGGAGAAAGCCGGAAGCGATCCGGTCCCGGCGGCATCCTTCCACCCTTTCGAAATCCCGCAACGTGTAGGTTTTCGCCTCATGCAAAACTGACCTGCATCTCATGCGTGGTTTCAGCCCCCGCTTCACCCGTACTGGGATCGAGGAAAAGCGTAAGCCGCCGCTGATCCCGATCCCACAATTCTTCGGCAAGCCTCGAGAAACGGGTCGGCGATCGATCGCCATCCGCGTCCAACAACGCGAGCGATACGCTTCCCGCGCTGCATCGGCTTGGAAAAGTGGAGGTAGAATTTGAGTTGGTTGGCGGGAAGGTCGATCCGCCGACGGATAGATCGCAGGCGACCTCGGGACTCCCTCTGCTGGGCTTTCGGGATCGTTGCTTTGGCGACGAAAGGCTCTCCCGATCCTGCACTCAGTGGTCATGAATACCCGCCGACCGAGAGCGGAAACGCTTACCAAAAGCGACCGCGCCTTCCCCCGATCTCGCCGTTCACGGGCGGCAAGCGAATCGCTCACCTGCCCGCACTGCAAAGATATCTTTCCACGCCTTCGTTCGCATCCACCGCAGACCGGATCAACCTGACTTCGAATCGCTCAGCGCAGACACGACCACCCGCTTGGTTGCGGCTCGCTCCGCATCGGCGACCGCAACCTTTGGCTTCATGGAGGCGCTGTCGCGATAGGGCAATCGCGATCGCCATCGCAGCTCGTCAATCGAAGGCGCATGGCGCGGCAACGTGATTCAGCCGCTGGATCCCGCCGCCCAGAACCTACGCCGGCGGCGCTGCACGAGATGTGACGCGCCGTCTTCTCGGCTCAACACGACCGCGTGCTGGCGTTCAGCTTATCGAGCGCCGGGTCACCCCGGTCCCAGCCATCGACCGTGTCATAGTCAGTTTCGGTGCCGCCGCCTTCGACCCGCTCGGTGATCGGATCGGCGGTGCCGATGCCCTCGGTGCTCACCTTCATGATGCTGCGTGCGCTGTTCGCCATCAGGATGAAGCGCTTCCCGCCCTTCTCATATTCGACCGCGTCGAGCGGGCGTTGCGGCTGCCCAGCTCGGCGACGGTGATGCCTTGGACGTGGGCTGCGGGCTTGAGTTCCTTGAGCGGGATGCGGACCAGCGGCGTGCAGGTATAGGAGGCCACGATGTGCGGCTCGCCCGCCACCGCCATGGGCAAGAACGTGCGGATCGGCGAGGCGGTCTCGAGCTTACCGTGCGCGCCGTGGAAGATCTCGACGCTCGACGCCTGCGCGCCGCCGGCGAACGGGAACTTGGCGGTCCGCAGCGTGGAGGCGAATTCCTCATTCGATAGCCCCGCGATGGCGAGTTGCCCGTCGAGGTAAGCGATGTCGGTGATCGATTCGAGCCGCTTGTTGCTGGCGCGCCGACCTTCGCCGGTCACCTTATCCTCCGGCGCGTCCGCCAGATCGAGCTTGGAGAACGCGACGTCTTCGAGCGACACCAGCGCGAGGTCTCCGCCGGGGGCGACGCGGATCAAGGCGGGCTGGGCATCGGCCCGCGCCCGCGCTCACGCTCAGAAAACGGCGGCTCGACGCTGGGTTCGCCGCGTTTTCAATCAAATGGTCTCAGCTCGTCCGAGATCAAGTACCGCCTTCGCCCCGGATTTTCTCGACGTCGACCTTCCCGTCGCCGGCCAAGCCACATCCCCGGTGGCGATCGCGAAGACGGCGGCACCTTCGGGTCGGCGGCGTAAGAGGATGCCCTCGGGCGCGAAGGCGAGGGCACCCGCCGACTTCATCTTCGCGGCGCGCCCTTCTCCATGCCATCGGTCAGATCGGCGTGCGCATTGAACGAAAAGGCTTGTCGCGAAATCGCCGCCGCGATGAGTGTAAAGGTGTGCTCATGACTCAGCGGGCTGAGGTCGTGCTTCGAACAGGTTTAACAGGATCAGAACCAGCTTGGCTGCAAAGTAAACGGGCGAGACGCCGCCCTGTCTCCGCCAATTGAATTTCCATACCGAAAAACCGGCAGCCTCCTCGCCGGTTGAATCTCTGCCCTTCGCCACTACGCGGAGGACGCGGCAGTTCGCCGGCACAGCTGATTTCCACGACCTGGGCGCGCGCCACATGGTTAAGAACCCGCCGGTGTTGATGGCGGCGGCATCGCCCTTGCGCCAGATGCCTTTACCGGTGCGTGTGCCCGAAGAGGATGAATCGCGAATCCGGGCGGAATTGCTCGCGCAACCGATGCGCCAACCGGTGGGAGGTCGCCCAGACGCGAGATCGCGACCGGGCGGCGCGGCGGCCACGCCTCCTGCACGATGGTCAGCAGCTTGCCCCACGCGCCGGGCTTCACCTCTGGCGCGACCGCCTTGATCGCGAGGCGCGCTCTGCCATGAAGGCGGCGCGGGCATCGAGATCCGAGAGGTCGGCATCGGCATATTTCGCCATCACCTTGGACAGCGGCACGCGGCTGACCTCCAGCTCGCGGCTCCAGGGCGAGATATTTTTGTAAAGGATGTCGCCGGGTCACGAACACGCCGCCGGGCAGATCGAGGTAATGTACCGCCGATGTCCGGATCATGGTTGCCCGTCACATAGGTCGCCTCCGCTCCGGAGGTCCGAGACGATGTCGCGCAGCGCGAGGCGTTCGTCTTCGCCCGCGGCGAACCATCGCGCCGCCTGGAGGTATCGCCGCTAAAGATGATCGACGCCGCGCCGTCGAGCAGCGGGCGGAGCATCGCCGCCACCCTGAGCAGGCTGCCCGGGTGCCCGAGGTGCAAGTCCGAGAGGATGCGGATCGGTTCGCGCATCCGTCCGTTCGCAGGGATTGACGCCGATGCCGCGAGGCTAGGCGGCGCGCGGAGCCATGTAGCCGACGGCTCCCGCCCGCTCGTCGATCGCGGCGTCGCCCTCGATCAGATCTTGGATCGGGTCCCAGCGGGCCGCGAGCAATGCCTCGCGCGCCGGAGCCGGGATCTGGAACGGGAAGCTCTGGTCTCCGTAAACGACCTTCTGCGCCTCGACATCGATGCTCACCTCGATCGACGGATCCGCCTCGACCGCCGCCGCCAGCGCCCGGATGTCAGCGCCGGATGCCGCCGCGCATGGGATGCCGAGCGTGGTGCAGTTGCCGAAGAAAATCTCCGCAAAGCTCTCGGCGATCACCCCGCGAAAGCCGTAGCGGTAGATCGCCTGCGGCGCGTGCTCGCGCGAGCTGCCGCAGCCGAAATTGACGCCCGAGAGCAAGATCGAAGCGCCGGCGAAGCGCGGGTCGTTCAGCGGGTGCGGCTTGTCGGAGCCGTCCTCGTTCTTGCGCACATCGTAGAAGAGATAGTCGCCCAGCCCGTCGAAGGTCACGCATTTCATAAAGCGCGCCGGGATGATGCGGTCGGTGTCAATGTCGGAACCCGGCACGTAAACGGCGGTCCCGGCGACGGATGTGATTTTGTCCAAAGCCATAGGGAAGTCGGAAATTAGGGCGCGCAAAATCGGGCACCCGCCGCGCATTGCAAGCGCTTTGCATCCTCGGCTCACCGCTTCGCCCGCTTTGCCCGTTTCGCCCGCATTGCGAAACGTCACCAGCTTTCCGGCGGCGCGATCACCCGGACGCCGGGCATCGCCTCAAAATGCCGGTCGCGGGTCAGGATCGCCGCCCCGATCCGCAGGGCGCTCGCCGCGATGACTAGATCGGGCCCCGGCACCGTGTACCCCGCCTTCGCCGTCGCCCGCCCGAGATCCGCCGCCTTGTCCCAGATCTTCGCGTCGGCAGGCACGTTTTGCAGCACATCGAAAAACGCCCCGAAACACCGGATCGCCTTGTCCCCCCGCATCCCGCGCAAAACCTCCATCCGCACCATCCCGCAGATCGCTAGATCGAGGCTCCCGTAGCGGGGGACGAGCGCGCGCGCGGGATCGATCCCCGCCCGCTGCAGCTCGATATAGATGTTCGAATCAACGAGAACGGGCGCGTTTTCCATAGCGGGCGGGTTCTTCGGCTGCCTTGAGCCCCTCGGCGAATTCGACTTCCCGGATCTCGTTGGCGTCGTATCCGGCCACGGCGGATGCCTTCAACTCAGCGGCGGTCAACCCGATGCCGGTCTCGGCGAATTTCCTCAATTTGCTTCTCCGATTCATTTCTTTAAGGGCGGTTTCCACGGCTTCGGTCTTGGAGGCGAAGCCGTATTCATCAATGACTTCTTCGAGGAGTCCCTCGTCGATGTGCATGGTCATTTTCATGCCATACTCGGTATGGCAATTTGCGCCCATGCACAAGCATTTTTTCACCCTCCGGCGATTTTCCTACCCCCGCTCCCGCAGGACCGTCTCCAGATACGCCCGGTAGTCGGGGCTCTTGGTCGTCGCGATGACCTGCTCGAACTGCGGCCGGTCGATAAATCCGCGCGCGAAAGCGACCTCCTCGATGCAGGCGATCTTGTAGCCCTGCTGGTTTTCGATGGTCGCGATGTAGGAGGCCGCCTCCAGCAGGCTGGCGGGCGTGCCGCTGTCCAGCCAGGCGATGCCGCGCCCGAGCGGCTCGCACGCGAGTTCGCCCTTGGCGAGATACGCTTTGTTCAAATCGGTGATCTCCAGCTCGCCGCGCGGAGACGGCTCGAGCGCCCGCGCGAACTCGACCAGCCCGGCTGTCATAGACGTAGAGACCCGGCACCGCGAAGTGGCTCTCTTCGGGTCCTTCGGCTTCCTCCAGGCTGATGACCCGGCGGTCGGCATCGAATTCTACCACGCCGAAGCGCTCGGGGTCGCGAACCTGATAGCCGAAGATGCAGGCTCCCGATTCGCGTACTACAGCGCGCGCGGAAAAGTCGAGCTTCCCGTAGAATACGTTGTCGCCGAGGATCAGCGTCGCTTACGAATCGCCGAGGAAGTCCGCGCCGATCAAGAACGCCTGGGCGATGCCCTTGCCCGGGCTGCACCGCGTATTCGAGAGCGCGCAGCCCGAGGCGCGAGCCGTCGCCGAGCAGGTTTCTTTGAACTGGTGTCCTTCTCGGCGCGTTGAAATGATGAGGATCTCCCGGATTCCGCCCAGCATCAGCGTGGCGAGCGGATAGTAGATCATCGGCTGTCATAGACCGGGAGAAGCTGCTTGCAGGCGACCTCCGTCAGCGGGTAGTCAGCGTGCTTACTTCCCCCGGCGAGAATGATGCCTTGCGTGCCATAGCCGTGATCGGTTTAGCGCGCCAGCCCGGCGCTCGCCAGCGTCGTCTCCGGGTTGAGCCGCCGCTCGTTTTCCTCCTTGGTGTCTTCGACCAGCCTGTCGCGGAACTTACCACGAAGCTCGGCGCCCACGAGCACGCCTCGCCGAAGGCGCAGATCGTCTTGCCTCCTCGATCTGGCTTGCCACCGAGAGGAGCAGGTCCACGTCCTTCGGCACCGCTTTGAAGCCCGCCACGATCCGGTCGCTGATCTTTTCATCCAAAGCGATCCCTCGCGGCACGGCGCACCGCCCGCAGGACTCGTGGGCGTAGAAGGCGTTCAAGTTGTTGATCACCCAGCTCATCTTCCGGCTATCATCCATGATCATCACCCTGCCGGATCCCGCCATCGACTCGCACGTGCCGCCAATGTGTCGAAATCCACGGATGTCCGATGCCGACTTCCACCTCTTCGTCGCCCCGCTTGATCTTGAACTTCTCTTCGCGTTGAGCACCTTCGCCGATGACCTCGCCGGGGATCACCGCCTTCAGCTTGCGTCTTCCGGCTTTAGCCCGGCCGCAACTCGACCACTTCGCCCAGCGTCACCTTGCCGACCTCGACTTCAAAGTAGCCCGGCTTCTGGACATCGCCGCTCACGCAGAGGATGCGGGTGCCGGTATTGCGCGGCGTGCCGAGCTTCGCGTATTCGTCGCCGCCCATCCGCAGGATGTGGCTGACGCAGAGCGACTCGACGTTGTTCACGATCGCCGGGCACATCCACAACCCCAGTGCGGCGGGAAATATGGCGGCTTGATCCGCGTAGGGGCGCTGCCCTCCAGCGATTCGATCAAGCCGGTCTCCTCCCCGCAGATGTAGGCTCCCGCGCCGCGGTGCACGTAGATTTCCAGATCGAAGCCGGTGCCCTGGATGTCCTGCCCAGAAATCCCTTTCCTTCGCTCGGCGATCGCTGAGGATCCTCGGCACTCTCGGGAAATTCCTCGCGGATGTAGATGTAGGCGACATGCGCGCCGACCGCGAAGGCGGAAATCACCATGCCCTCGATCAGCCTGGTGCGGATCCGGGTGGATGATGTAGCGGTCCTTGAACGTGCCCGGCTCGGATCGTCCGCGTTGCAGATCAGATAGACCGGCTTCGTATTGTTCGGCGGGATGAACGTCCATTTGGACGCCGGTCGGGAAGCCAGCGCCGCCCCGCCCGCGCAAGCCAGACTTCTTCACCCTTCGGTGATGTCCTTCGCTCCATCTTCATCGCCTTTTTCAGCATCTCGTAACCGCCGTCCCTGATGTAGGTGTCGATCGCTGGATCCAGCCTCGCGATCCACATTCTTGAAAATCATGCGGTATTCGCGGGCGTGCGGCTCTTTGCCGGATTGGTAAGTGATGGCGCTCATGATGGAAAAATTTAGCGGGGCGTTCAGCGGAGCAAGACGATTCGGAGCAGCGGCACTGCCCGCAAGCCGAATTTGTGAAATTTTTCACAAAGTCCGGCACCGCACTCGTTGCTGGTGCACCCGCAGCGGGTGCCACAATCTACTGCAGCCGCGAAACCGGTCGCGAATCCGGTCGCGAATCCGCTGATCCGGTTATAATTACGAGAATCTATGCCTTGGTCGACCCGCCACCTGACCGCCGCCGCCCTCGCGCTGCCTTTAGCGTAGCGGCGCGCCAGCCGCCGGGGAGGAACTTACCTTTGATGCTCGGTCAAGCTCATCAAAGAGTCGCCGGGCGTTGAGCCGAGCCGCCGGCTCGAATTCGTCGGCTCCGCGCAGGGCTGGCGGGTGACCGGCAAGCCGCCACCGCGGGCGAGAACGACTGGGAGATCTGCACTTTCAACATCGAGCACGACTCCGCCGCCGCCCCGATGCGCGAGACCGCCGCAGCCATCCCGGCGCGCCCATCGGGCGCTGCTATACGAGCATCGTGGGCACCGACGAGTTCGCGCGGAGGGCGACCGCCTGCGCTTCCGCGCCGTCTTGGACAAAGCGCGCGACCAGCACATCGAGATCCTGTGGGAGCGCACTGAGTCAGAAGGCAGGTGGCACGGCCGATCTTACTTCCGCCTGAACTGGGAGGATGGCGCCGCGCGGGCAAGTAATATGCCGAGGGCACCTATCCCCGCGCCGGTTCCTCGCCGCCGTGCACAACTACCTGATCGCCGCGCATGAGATCCTCCGCCTGATGGGCGAGACATGCTCAAACAGTGAAGCCCTTCCCGGCGAACTCGTCCTCATGGGCACGGAGATCGCCGCCACGCGCGGGCACCGAATTACCCGCCGCACGCCCACCTCATGCATGAGTGGGAGCGCGGCGCATCCTACCAGCCGAGGGTGCAGCGCCTCGTCCCCCACCTGTATGTGGTGCTGACGCACTGATCCGGAAAACACCTTCAGCGTCGTCGCCGGCAGGGCGAGTCCCGCGTTCCTCACCCGCGCACCTCGCGCGCTGCGCACCGCCGCCGGGGACCCGGTGCTCGACCTCGTCACTGGCGAAGGTACCGTTCTCCGCCGCCCCGATGGCGAGATTCGCCAACCTCCGCCCCGATCCAGTGGGCGGCCGCCGCCGCCGTCATCGGCCTGCGCGGCGAGGTCCCGCCTGCCGCGCCAAAAGCCGCGACCTCGCCGCCGATACCGCTTCGAGATCGAGATCGAGTCCCCACCCTGTGACGCCGAGGTCGCCTCCACCTACCGCCTGGCTTCCGCTACGATCCATTCACCGGAGCGCTTTGCCGAGCCGATCCGCCCGCGCCCGGACAACCCGTGGTATTGGCAGGTCGGCACGGTCCCACCCCTATGCTCGGCGGCTCGATCAAGACAACCTCTTCCAGTCCTCGGCATCGAGGCGGTACCCTCGACAGCCCGGTATGCCGGCGCACTTCTGTCCGCTGCACATGTCCGCGCGGGACGAGGGCAACCGGGCTACTGTTCCCTCCGCGTCAGCAACGGCAAGTTCGACCTCGACGGTTGGGACTCGACTACTGGCACCGGTTCGACGACTTCCTGCGCGAGACGCCGCCCGCGGCATCGCCGTCCAGCTCGAACTCGTGGCCACCTACGACTTCTTCTTCAGCACAAACTGGGACCGCAACCCGTTCAACCCGCTCAACAACGCCAACTACAATCTTCGCCCGCTCTCCTGGCTGCCGGAAAGCGTCCTGGGCACCCTACCAGATGGACAACCTCTTCTTCTTCACCGTCCCTTGCCCCAGCGACCAGCCCGCTGTCCTCAAGTTCCAGCGCCAGCTTCATCGACCGCATCCTCCTCCACCCTCCGCTTACCACATCCTCTACTGCGTGGACTCCGAGACCTGCGCCCGCCCTGAGGGCGCGCCACTGGGCTCGACCACATCCGCGCCGCCGCCCGCCTGCGCGTACCGCGACGCTTGTCACCGAGATGCGGGAGCCGAGGACCTCGGTTGACCCACTCCACGCGCCGCTCGCTCGAACCCGGTGCCTTCTGATTTCGTCGAGGCATCGTCCGGCGCGCGGCGCAGCGGGCGGGCGCACGGCGAGGCGCTCGCCCTGCGGTCGCGCGTCCAAAGCGCCGGACCCCGCCTGATCAACGCCGCCAGATCTCGGCTCCGACACCTACCGGCTGGGCAGCGACGCCGACGGCACGCCCGGTTCTGGCGCGCCATCTTCTGCGGCGGCGCCGCCGCCCGCTTCCAGCGCCCGCCCGCCGGACTCGGCATCGGCGAGAAAGCCTGCGCCCAATTCCTCCGCTCCGCCTCCGGCTCCTCGCCGAACGCCTCCCGCTCGCCGCATTGCGCCCCGCAGCCCGGCGCGCTCGCCCTCCCCGGCGGCGCACAGCCTGCCAGCCGAGGCGTGGTGCTTCGGCATCCGGCGACCGGCTCGCCGTCCTCATCCCCTCCGCGGCGAAGCCACCCCCAAAGCCGATGCCCCTGGGCTTGCCAGCCCTCGGCATCGAATGGCTCGACCCCGCCAACGCCGCAGGCAGCCCCTTGTCCACACCTGTGCCGGCTGCCGACCTCACGCTACGCCCGCCCGGCACCGCCCCCCCGATCGCCCTCATCACCCGCCACCGCTAGCGCCCCAACGAGTGCCAATCCCTCATTCGCGAATGGGAAACACCCAACTACTCGTTCTCATTCCCCTGCCTCGGCGTAAAAGCCGTCGATCGCCTCCCCGATGCCCTCCTCCGGATTTCGAGAGCGGGAAACGAAATCCTCATAAGATTACGCGCAGCGTTTTGAGATTTCGCATTTGATCCCTGAGCCGCAGGTTAATCCGAGATAGTTTCGAACCGCGCCACCACAGCGGATCTGAATTTCAAAAATGATGGATCACCCAGGGTGCCGGTCACGTCCCAAAGGTTAGTAGCAATCTTGCGATGGGTGTTTTCTACGGTTTGCCCTTCATCACAATATCTAAAGCGCGGCGCTATAGGGGCTTCGCTTCCAGAAGGCGATGCGAGTCGCGCAGAAACCTGGCAGACCATCGAGCCGGGATGACCACTCGGGCGACCTACCGTTGGATGGTGGTTGGGGCGCTTTGCTGTTCCGCGTGGTGTTCAGCAGCGGTGGGGGCAGAGGTTGGGGAGTCCGCGGCTGGTTTCACGCTTACGATCCAGTGGGTTATTGCGTGAAGCCCAGTTGAGGATAGCGGCATTTTGCCAGGCGAGTTGAGCTTAAGTATTTAGACCCTCCATCGCCGCGTCAGCACGCTCCGGGCTGACGCAATTTCGGTTGCCTGCGAAGACTGGGGCACTCGCCTCCAGCCCCGCCTCGCGGGCGACCTCCGCCGCACCCGGTCCAGCGTGGCCCGCCAGCACCATGGCGTGGTTGCGGATGAACACTTTGGAGGCGCTGGCAGAAGCTCCCGACCCCGGCCTCGGAAGGCCGTACCACGTCCATGGCGGACCTCCTGATGGGGCGAAGAGCCCGATGCAGGGCGAGTTCCTCGGCGAACGGCCTCACCGCAGCTCGGGCAGTCTTTGCCCTCCTCATGTGGAGGAGCCCCGCTGTCGAGGTCAGCCGGCAGGCTCACGGCGTGACCTTTCCGGCGGTTGTCCCGTCGACGTCGATCCGGGTCACCCCGCCCCAATCGACCCCGGCGCTCGACGACATGTGGTGCAGGAGCATCCGCCACAGCGGGTGTCGCGGATGCTCAGCGTGCGGGTCGACCGTGGACTCGCTGACCCGGCATCCCGGCTGCAGCAGCAGCGCCTACGCCTCGAACAGCAGGGTGAAGCCGCTCCCGGCCGGGTCCACGGCACCCGACCTGATGGGTGCTGCACTTCGCGCACCGTCCGGGGACCCTCGCCACCAGCCAGGTCTCGTACTGCCAGAAGTTGAGGTGCCGCCAGCGCCGCTCGCGCCGGCCGTGGATCGGGCACATCCCGCCGCACCTGGGGCAGGCCGCCGAGGCGACCCCCTCCTCGAAATCCACCTCGCGGGTCGGTTTCTTCGGCGGAATGGGGTGCGTCGAACTGTGGGAAAATGATTGTGACAAAACCGATTTTGATCTCTAATGCAGCTCCATTCTTTACCCCAACCCCACTCCCCGTTAAGCGATGAATGACGAGAAGGACTCCGCACTTGCTGATGGAGATGGTGCAGCAGGCAGCAATGTGCGGAATGTGTACGGACAACACTTGGGATTGCCCTCGACTATTCTGAGGTCAGCCTCGATACCTTGGACAAAGCGATCTCAACCTATCATCCAAACGGCGCTATGTCGGAGATGACCTATCATCCCTACGCTGCCTATGTCGGTGAAGTCGTCCGCCGGAATTTGGGCGGCAACTGGACCGGAACGGAGGACCGCGGTCCCGGTATAAGCATCCAAGCCGGAGAGAAATCCGCGATGGTGTTTCCTTTCGCCTGGATCGCCAAGCGGTTTGAAGAAGGTCCGGATGAGTCGATAGCCTTTAAATATTCGGCGGTAAGATCTATTTGCGGCAATCCGGGCGCATCAAAGGAATCCCGGGATGAAGCGGCTGGGGCATGCCCCCCAAGTGCTTCCAGCAGCAAGATTCCGCCGCCCGATGCGGCAAGGCAGAAGGGACGCCTACCTGAAGGCGGCTCCATGGTCGAGGTGGAGAAGGCGCAAGAGATTCTCGCCAAAGGTCCGGCGATGGTGTTTTTGTTCGCGCATTGGCAGATGGGGAGATCGACAAACGAGAGAAGCTCAAGCTTGCGGAGCTGATTAACATGAGGACCTCCCACCCATGCAAGCTCTTCAGGGCATCTATCAATATATGGTCGCAGACCTCCCCGGGGTTTTGAAATCCTGTGATGGCTTTAGCGCTATTACGGCAATCCCCGAACTTATCCAACTGAGGGAGACCGCAGAAAAGCTATTTCCAGATGAGGCAAAGGACTACTGCCAAGCCCTATTTGAATTTGCCGAGCAAGTCGCGCTACGTCTGGTGGGTTCCTCGGGTTTAGGAAAAGATATCCAAAGAAGAAAAGGCTGCCCTAGGGTTGCTCGGCGCGGTATTTCGGATCGGGCGCTAAGCGCGCCAATGTGTCTTGCAGATCAACCTTAAAATAGCGCTGTGCCGCACTGATTCAGTATGGTACGTATGGGCCGCCAACCAATCCCCAGTCACCCCGAAACAGAGATTGAATCTGCTACGCGGGATTCACCTACCGTTCCGGGAAGTGGGGAAAACGACCCCATACCAGCGGGTACGGCGGCATACTGGTAGTCCCATTTGTCCGAGAGCGTGCGCTTTACCAGCTTTTCGACCTCGCCCGCGCTGTTGCCATGCCAAATTCCAGCGTCGGTCTAACGTATCCCCCATGGATCGTTCTGGCGTTTAGGGGAAGGCTTCAGCCTCCAGCCAAATCGCCCCCCAGTCTCCAGGTTCGAGGGGGTGCGCTACCAGCCACAATGAAACCCTACGATGCGGTATAGACCTCAGGCTTAACCAGATCCCCGCCGTCATCGTAGAACTCGGCGTCAGATGGGACGCCGCCTTGGCGGATCCCTTCGAGGCGGCGGCGGCTGCCGCGCTGCGATCCGGGGCGGTTGGCCGCTTTGGCCACGTAATCGATCAACGCGGGCATCCCGGCTCCGATCCCGATGGCGATCAGGGCGATTGCCGCCCCTTTCCGGTTCTCCCGGCGCATCCCATCGCCCATTAGAATTCCGATCGCCGCGCCGAGGGCGGCGGGCGTGACAGTGAGCGCATACGTCAACTTTTTATCGCTCGAGGGGGAAACAGACCGTTCTTGCATGGGCAGATCTTTGCAAATAATTTCGTAGCTTTCAGAATAAACGCACCAAACGCCCCTCCCCCTCAACCCTCATTTCGAAAGCTTTCCCCTCCGGGGGATCTGGAGGGGAAAAATGAGGTGACGCCAGCGGAAGAGAACCTCAACTCCCAACAACTGGCGCCACCTCATGCATCCCCTCAACACATTTGAACAGCACTCGGTCATCGCTGACCTAAGCGACTGATGGGATATAAATACTATAATTAACATGGGGATCAAGAATTATTTTAGCTTTAAATTTTTCATAAACCGGGGGAATTTAGGCAGCGGATGTGGAATCTTGCGGCGTGGGCCCAAGATGGGGCGTTCTGTATCGACCTCGAGGCATCGCTCCTCTTGCGCGCAAGAAGACTGCGGCCAGCTTCGCCCATGCTGCGAATGGACGCCGATTGTGCCGGGGCCGCCCTGCCCGGAGTGCAAAGAACCGGACAGGTGGATGCTCGGATCTGCCCACGCCGTGACGCCGCTGGCGGAGCACCCGGACGAAGCAGATGCAGGCGTCGGCGGGCGGATGTAGCGCGGCTGATCGCCTTCGCCCTTCCTGCGGCGATCCTATTCGGCTACTGGCCTGGCTGACCGCCGCGCTGTCCGCATCCGCACGGGCTGCGCAAGGAGAAACCATGGACGGAAGGCGTAGGCGATGCTGCGGGTCCTAAACTGCTGGGGTGCGTCTCTAAGACTGCGCGCTGCAGGACGGCTCTCCGAGCCGTCCGAAGGCGCGTCGCCCACACCAATCGGGGCGGTCAAGGCGAGGCGCTGCCCCGAACTGCTCGACCTTTCCGAAAGACCCCCGCCGTTCTCGTCCGGCGCTTTCTGGGGATTCGGCGCACTCCCGGCGGCAGGTCTCCCGCGCCAAAAGCGCAGCAGGCTGCCACTGTCTTAGAGCCGCCCTGGCGACCGCTTTGCTGTATTCTAAGGCGAAGACCTCGACTTCGACGCCGCGCGAGTGGCAGGCGTGATCGGCGGTCCTCGCATCGGCATGCCATTCCATTTGATCGGCAAGGCGCTGAAGGCGGAGATCGGCGGCGGAAATCTCGTAGGGGCGATGAAACACCTCCCTCGCCGGAGATTGCCAGCCGGATCGCGTAGAGCAGGTGCTCGACAAGGAAGAACGCGAACGTCCCCGGTTCCGCGACCTGGGTTCCGACGCCAAGGATAGGCGAAATCGGCAAAATCGGACTCGGTCCGGGCGCCGGAGCCGGTAGCGCGCGTTTCTGATCCGACCGGGCGCGTATCTTCGCCCAGTGGTAGGGCAGCCGGAAGAAGCGCCGCCCGAGCCAGCAGGCGATCCAGCGGCTGCAATCGAGCGAGTAAAACCAGACCCTGCCCTGCCCTGCCCGTCGTGGACGTAGGTGCGGACATTGCATTCCAAGAAATCCGAAAGCCAAGGCACGCAGGGGAAAACCGCAGCGAAATGTCGCCCATGAATGGGACGACGCCGATAGAACGCGCGGCTCGTCGAAAGTGTCGGCGTATGGTCCTGGCGGCAGCTGTCCGCTGGATCGCAGCGGGATCGACCTCCCAGTGAAGGAAGAGCAAATCGCGCCACGCCTGATACATCGCCGGCTTCCCGGCGGGGCGCGTCTTCGCGCAGGACGAGGCGATCATCAAGGGTCGGCGGGCGGGGATCGGGCATGGGACAAATCGGGCAGCGAGGAACCTACCACGAGAGAGCGGTGTTTTCACCTTTGAAATCCAAAAATCGGCGCTTAGGTCGCCGCAGGATTGCGCTTTGCCTCCCCCACCCTGACGGTGTAGCTTATACGGCAAACGATCTCAACTGCCGCCATGGAAGGATCCGTCGCTCAACCCATTTCTTCGCTCACCGGAAAATTCGCCGCCGCCGCGCAAGCCGCCGCGCGCCGCCTGCTCTGGGTGTGCTGGCTCGCTGCGCCGCGCGCGTTCGCTACCGTCGGAGCCGGGATCGCGGTGTGGATCGCCGCGCGGCTCGGCTGGTCTTTTATCTCAAAGCGCAGATCGCGGCGGGCGAGATCGCCGGTGCCGACAGGCGGCGGTCGTTTCGGTTTTCGAATGGCTGGGCGGTCGCTCGGGGCCGCCGCGTGCTCGGGATCGCTGCAGCCAACCGCGGCCGCCGCGCGGGTTTGACGCGCTGGCTCCGGGACCGCGCCGCAGGGCGAAAGGGATGCTCATCGCGCAGCTTGAGGCCTCCAAGGCGCGGACCTGACGCCGGGCGAGCGCCTTCGCCCGAGCGCGAGCGAGGCGGCGCTCGGCCCGCGTTGCCCCAGATGCCGCGCGACCCGCCGCCGCCGCGCTTGCTGCGGCAGTGGCTCGCGCCCGCTGCGGCGGCGATCACGTCGGGTTCGGCACCGCCTTGTCCCGGTTCCGGTGCCGCTGGCGAGGGCGAGATGACCAGCGACCAGCTCGCCGCCGCCGATGAGGAAGCGGACAAGCTCGCCATGGAGGGCGATGGCTCGAAGACATGAGGGCTGACTGACGAGGAAATGGATAAGATGGATCAGCTCAAGAGGCGCTTACTGCCGCCGCCGAAGAGCTGAAAAGACAGCGAGGGCAAATCCGCGAAGGAAATACCGACGAATTGGAGAAGCGCCCGCGAGGCGGAGAAACTCGCCCGCGAGCGATAGGCGCGGATGACACGACTGGCTGGGCGAGCGAAGAAATGATCGCCGAGATGCGCGGCAACGCCGACACCGCCGATACACGCCATGCCATCGCGGACAAAGACGCGGGTCGAACCGCCGACGAAGCCGCCAAGGTCGCCGAGTCGCTCAAGAACGACGCCTTGACCAACGAGGCGAAGGAGCGGCTCGATGCCAGCATCGGCAACGCCTCCGAAAAACGGCAGGAAGCGGACATGGAAAAGCCGGTCGGCCGCCACGTGGGAGCCGCCGCCGATGAGATGAAGGCGGACGACCCGAAGGCGGCGGGGCGCGAGTTCGACCGGCTGGCCGATCACTTCCGCCGCCTGGAGCAGCGCGAGAAGGCGCAGGAGGAACTCGAAAAGCTAGCCGAGGCGCTGCGCGATTCCGGCGCCAACATCGCCGGCCAGGGGACCGAGGGCATGCAGAAGCTCGCCAACCAAGACGCGGGGCAACCGCAGCAGCTCATGCCGAACAACCCGGCGCTCCAGCCGCTCGGCGCGCCGATGAACATGCAGAATATCCCGATGGGCAACGCGCCGCTCGCGCCACCCGGGCATGATGCAGCCGGGCATGGGGCAGATGCAGCCTGGGCCGATGATGGCTCGGTGCCCGCACAGGCGGCTGCGGTGCCAGCGCATGGCGCTGGTCCTGGGCAGGGCAACAAGCCGGTTTGGCATGATGATCGCCTCGGATCCCCGGCACCGCCCGGGCGGGAGCCGGTGCCGCCGCCGTGCCGCGCCGCGCCCGGCGGCAACAGCCCTACCAGGCCACGGCGAACGGCAGCGCCCAGCTCGGCAACGCCCAGACCAAGCCGACCGCCTCCGCCCAGCAGGGCAACGTCGCCGCCGCCATCAACCAGGACGGCCAATCGATGATGCGGGCGGTCGAAGGCGGCACCCGCGAAGAAAACGCCCAGATGCAGCGCCGCGCCGTCGCCGCCGAATTCCTCAAGGTCGAGGAAGAGGCGCTCGACGGAAAAGCGCTGCCACTCTCCTGCCGCGGGCATCGTCCTCCGCTACTTCACCACCCTGCGCGAGCAATTGAAGCCTCCGAGCAGGGATCGGAAGAATAGAGCGGAAACGCGGACCTGTGGCATCCCGATCGCCATGCGCCCGATCTTCCTCGCCTCGCCTGCGTTGCCCCGAGCCTCGTCTATCTCGGGCGGCGCCGAGGTAATCCCGTCACCGGATGCGGTGCTCGCCCGCTTTGAAGTGGAGCCGGGGCTGGCGGTCGAGCTGGCTGCCGCCGAACCGGATGTGGTCGATCCGATCGCCATGGCGTTCGACGAGCGTGCTCATCTCTTTGTGGTCGAGGGGCGCGGCCATCCGCTGGATGAAGGAGCGGCGCCCAGATCGCGCTGCTGGCGATGCCGACGGCGACGGGCGGTATGCGCGCAAGGCGACGTTCGCCAGCGGTCTGCGCTTTCCGACCGGGCTGCTGCCGTGGCGCGGCGGATTGATCGTGACCGATGCGCCGGATGTGCTCTACCTGCGGGACACGGACGGCGATGGCGCGGCGGACCAGCGCGAGGTGTGGCTGACCGGCTTTGCCACGGACAAGACGACGCAGCTACGCGTGAACGACCCGACGCTCGGACCCGATGGCTGGATCTACTTCGCGGGCGGGCTGAGCGCCGGAAAGGTCACCTCGCCGCTTTGCCCTGACAAAGCGCCCGCCGATCTGGCGCGCGGCGACCTGCGCTTCAATCCGCATTCGCCCGACTACGAGGTGACGACCGGAAAGTCGCAGTTCGGCATGGCATTCGATGCCTATGGCCGGCGCTTCCTCTGCATGAATCGCGTGCAGGTCCAGCACGCCGTCCTGACCCGGGCACAACTCGCCCGGAACCCCGGTCTCGCCTTTTCCGAGACGGTGCAAAACCTGCCGGAAGGGCGGGTCGATGATCTTTTGCGCGGCGACAACGCGGCGGCCCGCATCTATCCGATCAGCGCCAACGTGACGACCGCCGACTCGCACGCGGGCACGTTCAGCGCCGCCTGCGCGGTCGCGGTCTGGCGCGGCGGCAACCTGCCCGAACGCTACGCGGGGCGCGCGTTTTCCTGCGATCCGACCGGCAACCTCGCCCACTGGGACGACCTCGTGCCGGACGGCGCGACGTTCGTCGCGCGGCGTTCGGCGGAGCGCCGCGAATTCCTCGCTTCGCCCGACAATGCGTTTCGCCCGGTCTTTCTCGCGGGCGGGCCAGACGGCGCGCTCTACGTCTGCGACATGGCGAGGGCGACCATCGAGCACCCGCAGTATCTGCCGGAGGAGGTCCGCAAGCGCACCGACTTTCAGACAGGGCGCGCCGAGGGGCGGATCTGGCGCGTGCGGTCGGCGGGCGATGCGCGGGTCGCGCCCGAGGCGCTGCCGGAGGACCCGGCGGCGTTGGTGGCTTTGTTAGGGTCGCCGAATGGCTGGGCGCAGGGATCCGCGTTTCGGCGGCTCGCCGAACGCCCCGGCGAACTTCCCGCCGACGCGCTGCACCTCTATGCGCGGGAAGGCGCGGAGCCAGCAGGGCGCGCCGCCGCGCTCAACCTGCTCGCCCTCGCCGGATCGCTGGCCGACGCCGAGATCATCGCCGCCTTCGCCGACCCGCATCCCGGCGTGCGGGAAACGGCATTGCGCCACGCGGAGTCGAGGGCAAGCAAGGCGTCGGACGGACTCAAGAGCGCCGTCGCCGACCTCGCCGATGACGAAGATGCGCGCGTGAGGTTTTGCTGCGCCCTGGCGATGGCCGGCTTGGGCATCGACTTCGGACTGGAGAAGATCGCGCTAAAAGGCGCGAGCGACAGGTGGACGCGCGCCGCGGTGATCACCGCCGCCGCATCGCGCGAAGAAGAACTCGCCGACTCGGTCATCGGCTTAGCCGAGGAAATCGGATATCCGGACGGGTTTGGCGAATTGATGAAGGCGCTGTCCGCCGCGCAGATCGCCAACGCGAAGGATTTTTCGCGCGAAGACTTCGTCTCAATGTCCGAGGGAGTGAGCGAGGAGTTTGTTGCCATCGGCAGCCCCGCTTGGTTCTTCGACGCGATGGTCGGGGTAGCCGACGGGTTTGCCGCCCGCGGAGAACGCGGCGTCCTGCGCGAGGCGGCGGCGGCGCACGATCTATCCGCCATCGCCGAGGCAGCGCGGGCGGCGGCTCCCGACAACGAATCGGCGCTCCGCGTGCTCGGGCTGATGGGGCGCGCCGAAGATGGCGCGTTCTTGCTCGATCTTCTCCGAAAAACGGGCGACGCCGAGCGGCAAGCGCTGCTGGTCGAAGCGTTGGGCGACAGCGGGATGGAAGGCGCTCCCGCCGCGCTCGGCGATTCCGCTTTGTTCAATCGGCTGCTGCCCGCCGCCCGCGAGCGCGCGCTCGCCCGGTTCGGCCGAGCCAACGTTTGCCAGCGCGCTGGTCGGCGGCATCGAAGCGAAAGCGGTCGGCGCGGCGGCGATCTCGCCCGCGCAGCGCAGCGGGTTGCTCAAAGCGGCGAAGGGCGATCTGCTCGCCCGCATGGAAGCGCTCTTCACCGCCGCCGAGGCGGACCGCGTGGCGGCGTTCGAAAAGGCGAAGGCGAGCTCGCCCTGAACGGCGATCCGGCGAACGGGCGCGGCGTCTTCACCCAGCTCTGCGCCGTCGCCATCGGCTGGACGGACAAGGCATCGCCGTCGGACCGATCTGTTCGGGATGCGCAACCAGCCGAAGGAAGCGATCCTGCTCCACATCATCGTGCCGAACCGCGAGATCGCGCCAGGCTTCGAAGCCTACCTCGCCACGCCAAATCAAGGCGCGCCCGCCGCCGGGTTGCTCGCCGCCGACACGCCCGACCACGTCACGCTCAAACTCGCCGCCGGCATCGAACAACGCTTCGCCCGAGACGATCTCGAATCGCTCCAGCCCGCGCCGGCGATCGCTCATGCCCGACGGGCTAGAGGCAGGCACCGACTCGCGGGGGCTTGCCGACTTGCTCGCCTACCTGCGCGGCGAGTAGCGAATCGACTAAAAAGTGTCGCCGAATGGATCTTCGTCATGCGCGGACTCGTAGGGAGCGATCGCTTCTTCGGCGCTTTGTCCTTCATTTGGTTGAACAGGCTCTCTGAAAATGCAGAGACGCCAACTAACCCGGACGCCTTCTCCATTGATGACCAATCCGCCCGACTCGGTCAAACTCACATCGTCATAAACCCATCCAACAGTGCCTTCCGAATGCACGAGAAGCGCCTGAAGGGGACCGGATTGGGGGCGGTCCGACACCGCCACCACCCATGGCATGCTGGGGATTGGAAAGGGTTCTTTCTGGTCGTGCGATCGCAAAGCGCCTCGAATTCAGCTATCAATCCATCCGAGCGAATCCGGCATTTACGAGGCAAAGACCATCTGACCTTCGGCGGGGCGCTCGTGCGCACTAAAATCGTAAACCAATAGAGACCGTTGGTTCTCGCTCTCGCTTCGCTGCCCGCAAGCGACCAACACCAAGGCGATCAGCATCGACCACGCTGTATGCCGCAATTTCATCGATCGATCCTCCGATTTATTTTTGCCCCTTCGGTTCCAGCGCCTTTAGCTCCGCGCCGCCGGTCGCATCGGGATCCTGCCACTTCCACTTCTCAACCCCGCGTTCGCGCGTCTTGTGCTCGAAGATCATTGCCATCCCGATAGAACTGAGCCACAAGCCTTCGAATCCCTCGTCGTGGATGAGTTTGAAGCGTGAGTAGGTAGGTTTTCCTCGCAGTCCACGCCCGTTTGTTCCTTTCCGGTCGATTCGGATTGAGTGAGCAGGACGGGTTTCGTCGTTTGGCGGATCGCCTTGTTAAATTCCATCTTGCCGATATCGAGCGCCCCGCCTTGAACCAGCATCTCTTCGTTTTCATACGCTCCCGATCCCTTGCGTTCGTCGGTGACTTGAATGAACGCGTTATAGTGGACGGTGATGCCCGTGAGATCGGCGGAGGTCCGGTTGGTGATCTCAAGCTCATAGACCCACTTTTCGACCGACTTCGAATCTTTCCGGTCCTGCTCCAACTTCTTTTCCTGCGCCCGCACATCGAACCGATATTCGATGTTCTCTACCGCCCACTTTTTGATAAACGCCTGATCGTCCTCGCTAAAGGTATCAACAGGGACGAGGAAGAGCCGGTTGTCGCCGGACTTCTTGAGTTGGACTTTGCCCTCGCGGACGGCGACGATCTCCGCCTCGATCTTCCTGCCATTTTTGTCGGTGAACTCGCGCGCCGGGGAAACGGCGGCTCCGAGGGCGAGCAGGACGGCGGCAGCGGCGCAGGCAGATAGGCGATTTTTCATAGCGTGGCGATTTTAGTGAATGCCCGGCGGCCGGCCAAGCGGCGAATGCGCCCGCGGTCCCTGCTGCTATGATTTGGCGGATTCCTCGATGGCTCCGCGGATGAGGGCGGCGACGCTTTCGGCGGAGGCTGGTTTTTCGAGGTAGTAGTCGAAGTCGGCTTCGACCGCCTCGGGCGCGGCTTCTGCGTTGGCGCGGCCGGAGAGGGCGATGAGGATCGGGGCGGCGTCCGGATCGTGGTTGGTTTTTGAGCGGATGCGGGCGGCGACTTCGTAGCCGCTGATGTCGGGCAATCCGATGTCGATGATGGCGACCTGCGGCGCGCTGTCGGCGAAGACCTCCAAGGCGGACTCGCCAGAGTGGGCGGTCTCGGCGGAGAAGCCGTGGATGCCGAGGAGCAGCGAGAGCGCCTCGGCGGCGTCTTGGCTGTCGTCCACCACCAGGACGCGGACGTCGCCGGGGCGGGCTTTGCGTTTTTTCCGCAGCGCCTGGGCGAGCGTCTGGAGCAGATCCTCGCGGGCGACCGGCTTGGCGAGAAAGGCATCGCAGCCGGAGCCGAGGCACTGGGTCTTGATCTCCTTCATGGCGTGCGCCGACATGATGACGATGGCTCCCTCGTACCCGGCATCGCGCAGCCGCCGGGCGACCTCGCTGCCGTCGGCGTGCGGCATCCGGAGGTCGAGGACCATCGCGTCATAGGGTTCGCCGCCCTGGCGCGCCGCCTCTGCCATGCGCAAGGCGCGGCGGCCGTCGGGCGCGGATTCGACCACGCAGCCGGCGTCTTCGAGGAAGTGCTGCATCACGCCGCGGATCTCGGCGCGGTCGTCAGCGACGAGGATCGACTTTCGGCGGCGTCTGGAGGGCATCTTCGAGCGGGTCATTGCCGGGATCGCGGCGGCGCATCGTTGCCCTCCTCCCGGGTTTCGACGAGGGTGAGGACGGATCGTAGGGCGAGGTCGAAGTGGAAGATCGAGCCTTCGCCGGGCGCGGAATGCTCGCAGTAGATTTCGCCGCCGAGCATGGCGGCGAGCTTCCGGCTGATCGCGAGGCCAAGCCCGGCACCCTCCTCCGCGTGGTCGCCCTGGTGGAAGGGCTGAAAGACCTGGGCGACCTCGTCTTCAGTCATCCCTTTGCCCGAGTCCGCGACCTCGAACCTCACCGCACTCTCGGCGCCTTCGCCGACCGCCTCGATGGTGAGGCGCACCTCGCCGCGGTCGGTGAATTTGATCGCGTTGCCGATCAGGTTGACGAGGATCTGGCGGAGGCGCTTCGGGTCGGAGTCCACCTCGCTGGGCGTGGGACCGCGCTGCACGGCGGTCAGGTTGATGCCCTTGGTCGCGGCGCGCACGCCCATCGCCGAGCAGACCTCGCGGATGAGAGCGGGGATCGAGACGGCTTCTTTTTCGATGTCGATCTTGCCCGCCTCGATCTTCGACAGGTCGAGGATGTCGTCGATCAATTCGACGAGGTGCTCGCCGTTGCGCATGATATTCTCGGCGCAACTCAGGTCGTCGGGATCGCCGAGGCGCGCGCCCAAGATCTCCGCGTAGCCGAGGATCGCGGCCATCGGCGTGCGGATCTCGTGGCTGGTATTGGCGAGGAAATCGCTCTTCGCGCGGCTGGCGTCATCCGCCGCGAGCCGCGCCCGCTGGAGCGCCGCCTCCATCTGGCTGCGCTCGGAAATATCCACGCCCGACGGGACGAGATGGGTGATCTTACCGGCGGCGTCGCGCATCGGCGCGATCTGGAAATCAAACGTCGCGCGCTCGTCGCCGCCCAGCCGCATCGCGCAATCAAAGCGGACCGGCTCGCCTTGCGCCGCGCGGCTGATCGCCTCGCGGATGCGCTTTTGGGCGTCGGCGTCGCCGTCCCACCACGGGCATTCCCAGAGCAGGCGCCCGATGACATCGGCGCCGTGCTGGCCGCCGCATTCTAGCGCGGTTTGGTTGGCGCGGATGAAGGTGCCGTCGGTCAGGCAGACGCCGATGAAGACCGGGACGTTATCGATGACATGCTGGAGGAATTCCTGCTCGACGCGGACCATCTCGTCCGCCAGCACCCGCTGGGTCACGTCGTAAAAACTGACCACCGCGCCGCACACTTCGCCATCTTGAATCACCGGGCTGGACCAGCAGTCCGCGTAAAAGGACGAGCCGTTCTTCTTCCACAGCGTCTCGCTTTCGAGGTGGACGACCTTGTTGCGCTCCAGCGCCTTGAAGATCCCGCAGTCCTCGCGGGGAAAGGCGGTGCCGTCGCCCCGCGTGTGGTGGATCAAATCGTGCATCCGCCGGCCGACCAGTTCGTCTTGCGATGCGTAGCCGAGCAGCTCGACCGCGCGCGGGTTGCAAAACGTGCAGATCCCGTCGCGGTCCAGCCCGTAGATGCCCGAGGCCGCCGATTCGATGAAGAGCTGGAACTGCGATTCGGAGTTCTGCGCCTCCGCGCGAATGCGGGCGCCCTCGACCTCGCGCAGCCGGATCTCGAGCGCGGGCACGGCGGCGGCGGCAAGGTCGGCGAGCGCCTGGCGGTCGGACTCCGACCAGCGGCGCGGCACCGAATCGATCGCGCAGAGCGCGCCGAGCACCTTGCCGTCCGGGAGGCGGAGCGGCGCGCCGAGGTAGGCGACCACGCCGAGTTCGGCGACGGCATTGGCCTCGGGAAGATCGGGGGCGCGGGTCGCGTCGTCGATGGCGAAGACCTCGCCGCGGATCACGCAGTATTTGCAAAACGAGGTCGAGAGCGGCGTGCAGTTCACGCCATCCATCTCCGGCGGGAGACCGACGGAATTGGTGAACCACTGGTGTTCGTCGTCCACCAGCGAGACGAGCGCGCTCGGGACATTGAGGACCGAGGCGGCGAGCCGCGCCAGGTGGTCGAGCGATTCGTCGGGCCGGCCGCCGATCAGCCTGGTCTCGCGCAAGACACGAAGGCGCTCTGGATCGCGCAGGCGGGATTCGGGGGATTCAGTCATACGGGGCTGCCGATCAGAAGGATCGGAGGGGGCTGCCTTAAATGGGCGGTCACAAGCGAGCGAAATCCAGCGGTATTCCTTTCGGATCGCAAGACCGCGCTTTGCGGAATGCACGAAATGGCTGCCGCCCGGCAAACCGCAGCACGGGCGCAGATCGGAGCTACCCTTTCACCATCAGCGACTAATGGGAAAGCCCTCCCCGCTGGCATATCATTTGCGCCTCATAGGGTCAAACTTAGCCCACACCCTCATGAAAACAAAATCACGCCAACTGATCGCCATCACCCTCGCCGCCGCGCTAGCCGGCTTCGCCTCGATCTTTTGCGCCTCTTGCAACACGAGCCGGGGGTTCGGAAAGGACCTGCAGAAGGTCGGCGAAGAGATCGAACAAGAGGCGGACGAACACCTTTAAACGCGCCCTCCGCGGCGCATCGCCCCACGAAATCGAACCACTAACCCACAACATCCGAACGCCATGAAAAACCCACCCGACAAAACCGACCGCGCAAAAGAGCAAACCGTCGAAAGCCTGAACAACCTTATCGACTCGGCATCCCAGAAGTATGACGAACTGCGCCTCAAGGCGAAGCTCGCCAAGATGGAGGCGTCCGACAAGTGGAAGGAAGAAAGCAGGAAGCTCGGCGAGAAGATCGACGAATTGAAATCCTACCGCCACTCGGTCGCGGCCAAGTCGAGCCGCGAAGCGAGCGACGTGAAAGGTCGCATCGAGCGGTGCTGGGATGAATCTCACCAGCGGGTGCAAGCGAAAGGGCGAAAAGCTCACCGCCAAGTCTAGCACCTGCCCTCACCTCGAATTGCCCACCTCCTCGCCAAGGCGCGCCTGAATCAAAACCGCGCTTACGGGAGGAGGGCGAAAATCAAAAACACTCTAATCCCCAAAGCCATGACACCGAACACTGCCCCCCACCCAGCCCCAAGTCCACCGTCGAGACCCGCCACCGGCTCTCCGTGAAATCGCAGCTGCCGGAAACCTATGGGATCGCATGCGACCGGTTCGACGGTTCGCAAAAGGAGGCGCTCGAAGCGATCCGCGCCGAGCACCTGCGCAGCGTCGATCTGCTCAAGGACCACATCAAATGGCTCGGGTTCAAACCCGACCAGGATTCCGGCGTCTGGGGCGGCTTCGCCAAAACGATCCAGTCCGGCGCCACGATGCTGGGCGACAGCGCGGCGCTCGCCGTCCTCTCCGAAGGCGAGGAATACGGGCTGACCGAGTATCACAATGCCGTCGCCGACGAGAAGGTGATGCAACCGACCCGCGACCTGCTCTGCGATTTGATCCGCCCGATCAATTCCCACCTCGAGCGTCTCGAGCGGATGCGCGAACTCAACTAGCCCGCCGATGCGATCCGAACGCCATCCGGCGGAGCGAATCTCGCTCATCGCCATCGCTTTGAGGTTCAGGGCACGCCTCCACGCTACCGCCCCTCTTTGAAGCCTTGCCTTCGCCCTATTTCTCTCCTTCATCCTGCGCCCCGCCTACATGGGGCTGCGGCGCTGGAAGATCCGGGCGCTCCTACCGCCGCGTCCCTGACCGTCGGCGCGCTGCTCTCCGTGATGATCGGCGCGGTTTCGCTGCCGCGATCCGGCGGGCGAGTGGCTGGCGGCGCTGCCCGACCAGGGACCGGAGTTGTGGCGCAAGGCGACCGAACTGTTCCGCCCGGCGGAGGAGGTCGGCGAAAGATCCGCCACGCCATGGATCAGGTCGATGATGTGACGAAGAAGATCGAGGCTGGCGGGCGACAAGACGGCACCGATCGTGAGGTGGCGGTCAAAGATCCGGAGGACAGCCCGATCGTCGGCATGAAAGATACCGTCTGGTTCCTCGGCGTGGTCGGCGTCCTCTCTTTCCTCTTTCTCTGCCACGGCCGGTCGATCGCGGTGTGCCTCGGAAAGCTGACCGGCATGGGCGACAAGATCCACGTCATCGGCTCCGATGTCTCGCGCTACCTCTCGACGATCACCTTGATCAACGCCTGCCTCGGTGCCGCCATCGCCCTCGCCATGTGGCTGACCGGGATGCCCAACCCGCTGCTCTGGGGCGTCGTCGGCGCGCTGCTCAATTTCGTCCCCGTCCTCGGCGCGCTGGCCGGCACGCTCCTCATCCTCATCGTGGCGACGCTATCGTTCGATACGCCCGGCGCGATCGCCTTGCCCACCCTCAGCTATTTCGCCCTCACTGCGACGGAGGGGAACGTGCTCACGCCGATGATCTTGGGAAAACGCTTTAACATCAACCCGGTCATCGTCTTCCTATGGCTCTGCCTCTGGGCGTGGGTCTGGGGCGTGGCCGGCGCGCTGCTCGCGGTCCCGCTCCTCGTCGCCGTCCAGCATTTCGCCTCCAGCCTCCAGCCGCTGAACTGGTTTTCGGAGCTATGCGGCTCATGCTCCGATGAATCGGTTGAAGGCGGCGAAAGCGGGGCGAGCGACCCTGGCGCAGCGCCCGATCCGGACACCGCGCCGACTGCCCCCGGTTGATCGGAGCAGCATCTGGCGCAGGCGGGGTGCCTTGGGCAGCGGGACGCGCCTTGATCGCCTGAAAGGTGCCGGTAACCTCGCGCTTATCTATCAGGTCCGCCCGACCCTGCCCGAATAGCCTCAATCTCCGCCCTCGCCCAATGCGCCCGCCCCTGCTCGCCTCCGTTCTCGTTTTCACAGCGATGGCGGCCACCAATGCCGAGGAGTCGATCGAGCCATTTCTAGAGGCGCATTGCGTACGGTGCCACGGTCCCGAAAAGGAGAAGGGCGACCTGCGCATCGACCGGCTCTCGCGCGATTTCAAATCGGGGGCGGATGCGCATCTCTGGGCGGAGGTCGTCGAGCGGATCAACGCCGGGGAAATGCCGCCGGAAGACGAACCCCAGCCGAGCGAGGAGGAAATCGGAGCGGTCATCGCGCGGCTGGATGCGCAAATCCGGGAGGGGCGCGCCGCGCGGATGGCCGCCCGGCCGGCGGTCGCGCACTATCGGCTCAGCCGGACCGAATACCAAAACACCGCCTATGATCTGCTCGGCGTCCGCTACGACCCGAGCAAACCCGGCCAGCTGAATGCCGATCCGCTTTGGCACGGCTACGAGCGGATCGGGGCGATGCTCTCGCTCGCGCCCTCGCACGTCGAGCGCTACTACCGCGCGGCGGAGACGGTGCTGGGCCGCGCGTTTCCGGAGACTCCGGTGGAGGCGCGGACCGTGCGCAAGACGGCGGCGGAGATCCGCTACGGCGGCGGCAAGGGGCAGCAGGAATACCTCGACCGTTTCGGCATCGAGCGGCCGCTGCGCGCGCTGATCTTTCCGGGGCGCGCGCTGCAGGCGCTGAGCCCGCATTGGTTCGGGCAGACCGGACCGGAGCACAGCGGTCTCTATCGGGCGCGGATGCAGGTCAGCGGGATCCGCCCGCCGAACGGGCAGACGCCCCACCTGCGCATCGGCAAAGGGACGGGCGAAGGCACCAACGAAGGCTTGTCGAGCTAGATGTTCTCGCGCCGGAAGATGAGCCGCAGATCATCGAGTTCGAAGTCTTCCTCGAGATGCCCGCCAGCCTCGACTTCAACGTCGTCGCCACCGACATCATCTCGCGCGACAAGGGCGGGCACCACCGCAACATCCTCGGCGGCTCGAACTATATCTTCACCCACACCAGCGAAACGCGGCTCCTCAACCCGACCGGCCCGAAGCTGTTCGATGAAGCCGGCAACGGCATCTTTTCGTTCGTGCTGCTCGATTGGATCGAGTGGGAAGGACCGATCGTCAGCGAGGCGGAGCGCGCCACCCGCGCGGGCGTGCTGCCGCCCGCCGAGGCGGCTCCCGAGGCGGTCGCCGCCCACCTGCAAAAATTCGCCGAGCGCGCGTGGCGCCGCCCGGTCGCGCCGGGGGAACTCGCCCCCTACCTGAACGCCTATGCCGCGGAGCGCGCCGCCGGGGAGGATGTTGCCGCCGCCTACCAGGTCGCGCTGCTCGGCGTGCTGACCTCCCGCCATTTCACCTATCTGGTGGAAGGCGATGCCGCGCCCCGGGCACGGCTCAACGACTGGGAGCTGGCGTCCCGGCTTTCCTACTTCCTGTGGAGTTCGATGCCTGACGACGCCCTCGTGACCGCCGCGCGCGGCGCAGCCCTGACCGGCAGCGGCCTGGCGGCGCAGGTGGACCAGATGCTCGCCGACCCGAAGATCGAGCGGTTCATCGCGGACTTCCCGCGGCAGTGGCTCCAGTTGCACCGCCTCGGCATGTTCCCGCCCGACGGCACGCTTTACCCGGACTACGACGTCTGGCTGGAGGCGAGCATGCGCGAGGAAGCCATCGGCTATTTCCGCGAGGTCTTCTCGCAGAACCTGCCGCTCGATGCGTTCCTATCCTCGGACTGGACGGTGGCGAACGCCCGGCTGTGCGAATTCTACAGGCTGCCCGCGCCGCCGGCCGCCGGGTTCCAACGCGTGTCGCTGCGCCCCGAGGACCATCGCGGCGGGCTGCTGACGATGGGGGCGATCCTCGGGCTGACCTCCGACGGGACGCGGCATCGCCCGGTCCACCGGGGCGTCTGGGTCAGCGAGGCGATCTTTGGCAAAACGCCGCCGCCGCCGCCAGCCAACGTCGAGCCGATCGAGCCGAACCCGCCGGACAGCCCGAAGGCGACGATCCGGCAGAAGATCAAAGCGCACGCGCAAAACGCGAACTGCGCCGCCTGCCACCGGAAGATCGACCCGCTCGGGCTGGCGTTCGACCAATTCGACGCCATCGGGCAATGGAGAACCCGCGAGCGCGTCGAAAGCGGCACCGGCGATGACCCGCCGGTCGATGCCAGCGGCGAGCTGCCCGACGGCCGCCGCTACCGGGACGCCGCCGAGTTCAAGCGCCTGCTGCTGGAGGACCGCGACCGGTTCTTGCACGCCTTCGCCGAGCAGCTCTGCACCTACGCGCTGCGCCGCGTCCTCACCGTGGACGACCGGGAGGATATCCGAGCCATCGTCGGGGAAGCCAAACAAAAAGACTATCGGCTAAAAGACATCGTGCGCGCCGTCGCCCTGTCCGATATTATCCAAAAGCGCTAATCTATACCATGAGCCATATCGCCACCCAATCCTGGCTGATCGACCGCCGCCGCGCCCTGCGCGGGCTCGGCAGCTTCATCGCCTTGCCGTTTCTCGAGTGCATGGTGCCCGCGCGGGCGGCGGAGCCTCTCGCGCCGCGCCGGAGCGTCTTTATCTACATCCCGAATGGGGTGAACACGCTCGACTATCAGATCACCGCCGCCGGAAAAGACTATGCCTTTTCGCGCACGCTCAAGCCGCTGGAAAAACATCGCCAGTCGATCACCCCGATCAGCGGGCTGCACCACCCC
Organism: Verrucomicrobiales bacterium; assembly: GCA_041395145.1. GTDB lineage: Bacteria > Verrucomicrobiota > Verrucomicrobiia > Verrucomicrobiales > DEV007 > JAWLBD01. The sequence continues at coordinate 156,846 of JAWLBD010000003.1, forward strand.
GGCGGACTCGGCCACCATCACAACTGCCAGAAGATCTGGCTGACCGGCGGGCAGCTCGGGCCGACGGACCGCAACACGATCTCGGTGGACCAGCGGATGGCGGAGGTGACCTCGCCGCACACCCGGTTCCACTCGCTGGAGGTCGCCAACAAAGGTGAGTCGCTCGCCTGGACCGCCGACGGCATCCGCCTGCCGGGGATGAGCCGGTGCCGCGAGATTTTCGCCCACCTCTTCGAGGAGCCGAAGGACGGGACCGCCGCCCAGCGCCGCGCCCTCCGCCGCAAAGGCAGCGTCCTCGACGCCAACCTGGCGGAGGTCCACTCGCTGGAGAAAAAGATGGGCGCCGGGGACAAGGGCCGCCTCGACCAATACCTGACCGCCGTGCGCGAAACCGAGATCCGCACCCAGCGCGCCGACGCGTGGCTCGACGTGCCGCGCCCGGCGATCGCCGGAGCCGACCGCCAGCGCGCCGACCGGGAGGTGCCGCAGACGCAGGCGGGCGAATACTTCCGCACGATCTACGATCTGATCCTGCTCGCGTTTCAAACCGACGCCACCCGCGTGGCGACCTTCAGCAGCGGCTTGGAGGGGCAAGGCTTGGCGATCCCGGAACTCGGCATCTCGCAGTCCCGCCACGAGCTGAGCCACCACAACGGCGATCCGGGCCACATGGAAAAACTGACCCAGAGCGACACCTTCGCGGTCGAGCAATTCAGCTATTTCCTGACGCGGCTCAGCGAAACCAAGGACCTGGACGGCCGCCCGCTACTCGACACCACGATGGCATTGTTCGGCAGCGGCATGGCTTACGGGCACAGCCACGGCAACGCGAACCTGCCGCTCGTTCTCGCGGGCGGCGCGGGCTGCGGGCTGAAGCACGGCACCCACCTCGACCTCAACCAGGGGCACTTCGGCGGCTACCAGCTCGACAATCCCGGCGAGCACTACCGCCTCTGCAGCCGCCCGGCCAACGCCGGCGCCCACATGAGCAACCTCCTCCTCCTCATGGCGCGCGCGATGGGCGTGGAGACCGACCGCTTCGGCGACAGCAATCGCGAACTCACCCTCGGATGACCCGCCTCGCTCTCTGCCTGCTCGCCATTGCCGCCAGCGCCCTAGCGGCGGCGGGCGGCGACGATCCCTTCCGGCCGGAGCCGGGGAAGTTCCCGCCCTTGGACAAGGCGAAAGCCTACCGGGGCGAGCTTGTCTTTGTCGATCATGTGAACCGGCGGGGGAGCCTGCGCCTCCAGGTGGACGGGCATTATCAGGAGGGGCGGCTGCACCACTTCGCGATGCTGCCCTACGGCATCGTCCGCTATCGCGGCGCGCCCGCCGACCTGCGCGACATCCCGGTCGGCACCGTCCTCTACGGGCGTTTCTTTTTGCCCCCTGATCCGGAGACCTCCGCAGTGCCCAACGCGAAGGGCAACGACCCGACCCAGCCGCCGGAAAACCACGCGATCTTGCTGGAGGACGGACCGAGCCTCTGCCTGCGCGAGGGCAAAGCGTGGGCGCTGGGCGCGGTCGAAATCCGCGGCGGCGGCGACGGCACGCTGACCGCCAGCCCGGAGCGCGCGGATGGCGGCGACGGCTTGGGCGGCGAACATGCGGTGACGATCGACCGCTCGACGCGCATCTGGCGCGGTTGCGAATTGCTCGGTCTGGACGATCTGGTCGCCGATGGCACCTGGTAAACGCTGGACGGCGAAGGAACTCGGCGGCCAGGCGGTTGCAACTCGGGCTGACCTGGCACCCGCGCTATCTTTACCAGCAGTTCCACGCCGCCGACCTCTGGCTCGATGACGCCGCCATGAAGGCCGCCGCCGAGCGGCAGCGGCAGCGCTTTATCCGCCACATCCGGACCCGCTGGATGCCCGCCATGATCGACGCGGTCGAATACGGCGAGTTCGGGCGCGCCACGATTTCGGCGACGCTCTTCGGCGGCATGGACGACTCGCTCTACGCGGATTTCAAGGCGGGAGCCGGCGGCAAGATGGCGGCCGCCGAGGACACGCTGCGCACCTGGTGGCCCGACCACGACGGCATGGATGGCAAGATTGCCGCCGTGACCACGGGCGAGGGCGAACCCGCCTTCGGCAGCAGCGGGATCCAGATCGAGTTCGAGGTCCCGCTCATCCTCGAAGGCTTCCGCCCCGGCCGGGTCGTCCGCATCCGCCCGCACAATTGGCCAAAGGTCAAACCGCCGGTCGAAGAGCGGGTCAAGGATTTCGACGACCGCTGGCCCAGCCCGGAGATCTTCCGGGATCGATAGGCCGGGCGGCGCGAGCGCACAAAGTAGCATCGGCATCCTGCCGATCATCCACACCGAAACGGCGCAGCCGCACGGCACCAACCACCGGTAGCCGCCTCGGCGAGGCACCCAGCCCGCCCTACCTCAATTCTTCCCGTCCGAGCGCGCCGAGATACGCCCCGCCATCCGCTCGCCATCGTCCACCGTGCGGATGCTGTAGATGACTTTCATCCCCTTCTTGAGCTTGCCCGAGTGCGCCTCTTCGCCATTGACCACGATGATCGTGTCGGTGTCGTAGAAGATCCGGTCGGATCCTACCTTAATGTAGCCGCTGCCGAGGGCGGTGATCTTCTTTAGTTCGACCGGCTCTTGTTTGAGCGGTTTCTTGCTCCGCCCCTTGCCCTTTTTCTTGCCGATCGCATCGGCGGGACCGGCGAAGGCGAAGCTGAGGGCGGCGACGAGCGCGAGGATAAGATGACGGGCGAACATTCCGAGATCATAGGCAATCGCCGCCCCCGGCGGCAAGCGCGAAATATTCGCTGCCGGACGTCCGGTTTGGCGGCGCGCGCGTTCTTGCGCTACGTTGCGCCGACTTTCCCATGCCGCCCCACCCCCCGCCATCGCCATCGCCCGCGCCTGAATTGCTCGCCCCAGCGGGCAATTGGGAATGCGCGCGCGCGGCGGTCGCCAATGGAGCCGACGCGATTTATTTCGGGATGCCGCGGTTCAACGCGCGGCTGCGGGCGGACAATTTCACCGCCGCCGACCTGCCCGAGCTGATGGCGTTCCTCCACGACCGCGGCGTGCGCGGCTTCGTCGCGTTCAACACGCTGGTCTTCACCGGCGAGCTCCCCGAGGCGGCGGACCAGCTCCGGCTTTTGGAATCCGCGGGCGTCGATGCGATCATCGTGCAGGACATCGGGCTGGCGCGGCTCGCCCGGCAGGTCGCGCCGGGGCTGGAGCTCCACGCCTCGACCCAGATGACGATCACGTCGCCGGAGGGGCTCGCCTTCGCCCACCGCCACCTCGGGCTCGACCGCGCGGTGCTGGCGCGCGAACTTTCGCTGCGCGAGCTGGCCCGCTTCACCCAAAACGGAGCCGCGCCGCCGGAGGTGCCGCTCGAAGTCTTCGTCCACGGCGCGCTGTGCGTCGCCTACTCCGGGCAATGCTTGACGAGCGAGGCGCTCGGGCAGCGCAGCGCGAACCGCGGCGAATGCGCGCAGGCGTGCCGGATGCCCTACGAATTGGTCGTCGATGGCGAGACGCGCGACCTCGGCGACCGCCGGTATTTGCTCAGCCCGCAGGATCTGGCCGCCGCCGACCACGTGGGTGATCTGTTTGGGCAAGGCGTGGTCAGCTTCAAGATCGAGGGCCGCCTCAAATCGCCGGAATACGTCGCCGCCGTAACCCGCGCCTACCGCCGCGCCTTGGATGCGGCGAAAGCGGGGAAGGACCCGCGCCGCGCGCTGGCCGCCGGCGACCGCTACGCGATGGAGATGGCATTTTCCCGCGGGCAATCCAGCGGCTGGCTGGAGGGGGCGAACCACCCGAAACTGGTGCCCGCGCGCTTCGGGAAAAAGCGCGGTCCCTTCGTCGGCAAAGTCATCCGCGCCGGGCGCGATTGGGTCGAGCTGGATACGGTCGGCGCGGCGCTGAAGCCCGGCGACGGCATCGTCTTCGATACCGGCGGCGACACGAATGCCGAACAGGGCGGGCGCGTGTTCGAGGTCGACGGCCGCCGCCTCGGGCTGCCGCGCGGCAAGATCGACCCGCGCCGCGTGCCGCCCGGATCGCGCGTCTGGAAGACCGACGACCCGGCGCTCAACCGCGAGCTGCGCGCCACCTGGAACCGCCCGCTCGACCCGATCCGCCAGCCGCTCGACCTCCGCGTCTCGGGCAAAGCCGGCGCGCCGCTCGCCGTCTCCGTCCCCGGCACCCGCATCGCCGCGCAATCCGCGATCCCGCTCCAGCCCGCGCAAAACCGACCGCTCGATGAGTCGGCGCTGCGGGCGCAGCTCGGGCGGCTGGGCGGCACGCGCTACGCCCTGGGCAAAATCGACCTCGCGCTGGAAGGCGATGTCATGCTGCCGGTCAGCGAGCTAAACCGGCTGCGCCGCGAAATCGTCGCCGCCTTGGACAACGCCGCTGCCGCCGCCGCTGCCGAGGAGAACCCGCCGGGGGCGGAGCCGGAGCCGCGCGATCCCGGAGCCGCCTGCCGCGCGATGCTCGCCGCCGCGCAGGAATCGCCCGGCGATCCGCCGCCCTCCGAGCCGCAGCTCGCCGCGCTCTGCCGGAGCGAGGCGCAGCTCGCCGCCGCGCTGGGCGAGGGCGCTGCCGCGATCTACTGCGATTTCGAGGACATCCGGCGCTACGCCGGAGCCGCCGAGATGGCGCGCGCCGCCGGGCTGGCGGACCGGCTTTTCCTCGCCACGCCGCGCATCCAAAAGGCGGGCGAAGCCGGGTTCTTCAAAACCGTCGCCGGCCACGCGCAGGGCTGCGGCGGCATTTTGGTCCGCAACCTCGGCGCCCTCGAATTCTACCGCGAAAACCCTGTCGCCGGCGCGCTGGTCGGCGACTTCTCGCTCAACGTCGCCAACCCGCTGACCGCCGAGCTTTTCCTCAAAGCCGGGCTGCGGCGGCTGACGGCATCCTATGACCTGAACATCGCCCAGCTCCTCGACCTGCTGCGCGGCGCGCCCGCCGGCACGCTGGAGATCGTGCTCCACCAGCACATGCCGATGTTTCACATGGAGCATTGCGTCTTCTGCGCCTTCATGTCGGACGGCACCGATTTCACCAACTGCGGCCGCCCGTGCGAGAAACACGACGTCCAGCTCCGCGACCGCGTCGGGATGACCCACACGCTGGCCGCCGACGTCGGCTGCCGGAACACGCTCTTCCGCGGGCAGGCGCAGACCGCCGCCCGCTACTACCCGGAGATCCGCGCCGCCGGAGCCGCCTGGTTCCGCGTCGAATTCCTCCGCGAATCCGAAGCCGCCGCCCGCCATCTGATCCAGACCTATCGGGCGCTGCTCCGCGGCGACGAAAACGGCAGCGACCTCTGGCAGCGCCTCAACGCCGACTCCCGCCTCGGCGTCGTCGAGGGCACGCTGGCGGTTTGATTGGCGAAATCGGGGTGAAAGGATTCGAACCTTCGACTTCCTGCTCCCAAAGCAGGCGCTCTGACCAAGCTGAGCTACACCCCGGGGTGTGTGAGGCGGGGAAGCTAGCGCCAACCGCCGATTTGAAAAGGGAAAATCGCCGGGGAAATCCGAACAACTTTTTTACATCCGCCTGACCGGCGCGTGACAATCGGTGGCGCGGCGGTGATAGATTGTCAGCCTGTGAAGAAACTCGCCATCGTCCTCGTCCTCGCCGTCATGCTGCCCAGCCTCGTGCTGGGCTGGCTGGCCGTGCGGAACTTGCGCGACCAAGAGATCGTCGTCGAGCGGCAGCGGGCGCTGCTTTACCAAGGGACCGCCGATGGGATGGCCGGGCAGGTGCGCAAGGTGATGGGCGGCTTGCAGGCGCACTTCCGCGCCTTGGTGGACCGCCATATCTCGGCGATTGGCCCGGATGGATTGGCGCGGGATTTCGACCCGATCGTCTGGCGCGAGTGGGAGGCGGTGCAGGTCGGCTTTGCGACCGAGACCGGCGGGCGGCTGCTCGCCCCGCTGAGCCAGGCCGATCAGCGGACAATGCAATTCATCGGGGAGAACGGCCGTTTTCTGACCAACGCCGAGGCGGCAGACGTCTACCTGTCGATGACCAACGACTTCGCCCGGCCCGGGCTGGTCGCGCTCGACACCGGGGTGGCTCCAAACATCCCGGCGGAAGAGGCGCTCGAGCGCGTCCAGCAGAACGCGGCGCGCGGCGCGTTCGCCCCCGGTCGGCGCCGGATGATGCCGAAGGCGCGGAATCATCCCCTCTAGCTTCGTTCAATCCGAGAGCGCGGAGCAAACCCTGCGGGGCGCGGCGTCGGCAGCTCAACCGCCATCACCCTTTCCGCCGTCCGATCAAGCCGCGACCGCCGCCCAAGTTTTTCCCGCCGGCGCGGCGGACGACTCCGCCCTCCAAAAGCCGGAGCCTGAGATGGCCGCCAGCGCGAGGCAGCCGCCAGAACCCAGCCCGGAACCGGCGGCGGCGAACCCCTATTCCTACAAAAAGATGCAGAGCGACGGTCTCGCCCAAGTCGCCCAGCGGCGCATGCAGATCGACCGCGCGACCGAGGAGGTAAGGGAACTCGCCGATCAGGAGGCGGAGGCTCTGCTTCAGGAGGACGCCAGCCCGGCGCGCGAACCCGCCGAACCCGAGGGCGAAATCCGCCTCCGCAGCGCCGGCGAAGCCAAAAAAATCACCCAGGCAGAAGTGCCGCCCGGCAAGGCGCAAGCCATGGGGCGCAGCAGCGGCAGCAACGGCAGCAACGGCGGGGCGGCGCAGGCAGCGGAAAGCGAGCCGCCGCCCACCCGGCAGCTTCGGCGGACGCGCCCCGCGTTCACGCCGAGCCCGGGCCAGCCGGAATCCAAAATCGCCAGCACCCGCGCGGCATTCCTCGACGCGGTGGGCGACAACGAAGAAGGCGCGGTCGCGCGGTTCATCAACGGCGAGATGCAAGTCCTCTTCTGGTATCGGCCGCCGGCCTTTCCGGACTACGTCTTCGGCGTCGAACTCGACCTCGAATTCCTCGCCGGCATCCTCGCCGATGTCGTCAAAGCCGCGTCCGAGGACGGCAGCGAAGTCTGCCTCGCGCTGCTCGATGAGCGCGGCACCCCGGTCGCCACGAGCGTCGCCGGGTTTGACGCCGACTGGTCGCGGCCGTTCGTCGCGGCGGAGATCGGCGGCGCGCTGCCGCACTGGGAGATCGCCGCCTACCTGACCGACCCGCGCGCGCTGGGCAAGGCGGCGAGCGCCGCGCGGATCGCGCTCTGGCTCATGGTGCTGCTACTCATCGCGGCGATCGGCGTGGGCGGCGGCCTCATCTTTTTCGACCTGCGCAAAGAACTCGCCCTCGCCCGGCAGAAGACCGACTTTGTGAGCAACGTCAGCCACGAGCTGAAGACGCCGCTCACCTCGATCACCATGTTTTCCGACCTGCTGTGCAATGGCGCGCCGGAACCCGACGCCCAGCGCCGCTACGCCCAGGTCATCCAGTCCGAGGCAGGGCGCCTCGCCCGCCTCATCAACAACGTCCTCGATTTCTCCCGCATGGAGCGCGGCGACAAACGCTACCAATTCTCGGAGATCGATCTCGGCGGCTTCCTCGACGAACTGCTCGGTCACTATCGACCGCACCTCGAAGCGGGCGGCTACCGGCTTCGGTTTCACAATGCGCTGCCCGCTGGCGCGGCGATCCGCGCGGACCGCGACGCCCTTTCCCAGGTCATCGTCAACCTCATCTCCAACGCGGAGAAGTATGGCGGCGAAGCCAAGGTCATCGACGTAGAGCTGGGCGAAGGCGCGGGCGGCGCGGCGGAGATCCGGGTGTGCGACCGCGGCGACGGCGTGCCGAGCGGGACGGAGGAAAAGATCTTCGAGAAGTTTTTCCGGGCGCACGACTCGCTCGACAGCGGCATCCAGGGATCGGGACTCGGGCTGACATTGGCGAGGCAGATCGCGCTGTTCCACGGCGGGGCGATCCGGTATGGTCGGCGCGAGGGCGGCGGATCGGTCTTCACGCTCGCCCTCCCGCTATCCGGCTCCAGCCCTGACCGCGCCGCCAAGGCTGAGAACGCGCCTGGCGATCCGCTTTCCCGAACCCCACCAACCCCATGAATCAGCCCAAGACCATCCTCGTCGTCGAGGATGACGCCAATATCGCCTTCGGCTTGAGCGAGGTGCTCAAGGCGGAGGGCTTCCTCGTCATCACCTGCGCCCGCGGCGACGAGGCGGAGCATGTCGCTAAGCAAGCCGATCCCGCCATCATCTTGCTCGACGTCATGTTGCCGGGCAAAAATGGGTTCGACATCTGCAAGGCGCTGCGCCGCGCCGGGCGGCAGACGCCGATCCTCATGCTGACGGCGAAGGGCCAGGAGATCGACAAGGTCATCGGGCTGGAGGCGGGAGCCGACGACTATGTGACCAAGCCGTTCGGCGTGCGCGAACTCGTCGCCCGCATCCACGCCCTGCTCCGCCGCGCGCCCGATGCGGCGGCCGCAGATGGCGCGGCGGCGAAGGCGAAGCCGTTCCGCGTCGGCGAGGCGGAAATCGACCCGGACAAATTCGAGGTCACGCGCAGCGGCGAGACGGCGGCCGTCACGCCGAAAGAACTCGCCCTGCTCCAGGTCTTCCACAAAAACCGCGGGCGCGTCCTTTCCCGCGACAGGCTCCTCAACGAAGTGTGGGGCATCAACTACTACGGCACGACCAGGACGCTGGACCAGACCGTCGCCCAGCTCCGCAAAAAGATCGGCGACAATGGCGGCAACCCGCAGTTTCTCCTCACCGTCCACGGCGTCGGCTACAAGCTGGCGGACTAGCCAGCATGGGGAGATTTTACACTCCGCTAACGATTGCCGCGTTGATTTCCAAGGCGGGATGTGGTGCAATGCCCCATGCAATACGCGTTCATCCCCCGCCTCGCCGCCTGCATCGCCACCCTCGCCGCGCCGGCGGGAGCCATCGCCCAAGCGCCATCAAACGATAACTTCGAAGCGCCGCTCATCATCGGAAGCCCGGCGCTGCCCGCCAGCTATGCCGGCACGACCGTGAATGCGACCGCCCAGGTGGGCGAGCCCAATCACGCCAACGAGATCGGAGGGAACATCGCCTCCAATTCCGTCTGGTATCGCTGGTCGCCAGCGGCAACCACGCCGGTCACCATCACGGCGCTCAACGCCAGCTTCGACGCCGCCCTCGCCGTCTATACCAGCCCCGGCGGACTGCTGACGGATCTCGCCAAGATCGCCGCCTCCGATTTCTTCTTCGCCGCCGACGAATCGGTCTCGTTCACGGCTTCTGGGGGCACCACCTACTACATCGCCGTCGATGGATTTGAAGACTCCGAAACGCCGATGGACAGCGGGACCTTCACGCTTCTGCTCGAAGTGGCGTCCACCGTCGAAAACGACAGCTTTGCCAACGCCATCACCGTGGGCAATTTGCCCGCCGTCATCGCCTCCACGAATGTCGGGGCAACCATCGAGGAGGGCGAACCTACCCACTTCACCGGCATCGATAACGTCAATACCAATTCGGTCTGGTTCCGCTGGGTCGCCCCGGCGACATGTGCGTCACCGCCGATACTTTCGGCGCACTAGCCGACATCGTGCTCGCCGCCTATCGGGGGACATCGCTGAATAATCTCGTGCTCGTCGCCGACGCGGACAACACGTTCACCGACGAGCGCGTGACCATCGACGCGGTCGCCGGGCAGACCTACTACTTTGTGGTCGATGGCTACTCGAAGGGCGCGCAGGGCGGGGAGACTGCTTTCGACTTCGCGATGATCGAATGCCCCTACAACGACGACTTTGCCGACGCCGCCGACCTGGGATCCGAACTAAATGTCTATCTGCCCGATGACAACTTCGGGGCGAGCATCGAAGCGAATGAGCCGGAACACGCCAATTTAGAATCGGGAATCAGGCGAGCAACTCGATCTGGTATCGGTGGACCGCACCGGGCGCGGTGCCGATGCAAGTCCTCGCCTTGACCGCAGATTTCGATTCGGTGCTCTCGATCTATACAGGATCATCGCTGGCCACGCTGATCCCGGTGGTAAGTTCCGACCGATACCTCCAAGGCTACGAGTCCGCGGTCTTCCGCCCCACCGCTGGCGTCCAGTATTCGTTCGCCATCGAAGACCACACCCTGACCGGACACCTCGCCCCCGAAGGGCTGGTCGATTTCTTTCTGCGCTTCGCGCCACCCTATGTCCTCTGGCTAGAGAGGTTCTCGCTAGAGGGCAGCGACGCATATCCCGAGAGCACGCCGCAGGACGATGGGATCACCAACCTCGAAAAACTCGCCTTCGGGCTTCACCCGGAGCTCCCTGTCGCGATCGATGTCAACCGCGGGAACCTACCGCGCTTATCCAAGGAGGATGGGCTAGTCTATCTCGAATACACCGTCGCGCCGGGCGACCTCGCGCCTACCGGCACCAATCCGATCACCCACACCGGTCAGATTTCGGTCGACCTGATTGAATGGGAGGATCGCGCGCCGGCGGCGGTGGGGGGCAATACGTTCCGGGTCCCGCTCAATGCCGGTGAATTTGGTCGGGTGAAGATCTCCGACCCGAATATCAATTTGGAGTAGGCGGAGGAGCCGGAGCCGACGCCGGATTCATCGCGGCCTTCACCTGTCCGAGCAATTCCTCGGGTTCGGGGCGGACGCGGTAGTTGTCGGCAAAGTGCGCCCAGAGGATGCGCCCGTCTGGCGCGAGCAGGATCGTGGCAGGGCGCGCGATATCGCCGCCCACCGGGTTCCCGCCGACATCGCGGATCTGAAAGTGATCCGTCAGCCCGAGCGCGGCATCGGACAAAAACGGAAACGGCTCGCCAACTTTCTCCCAGGCGACAGCGAGATCGGCGGGCGGCTCGACCGAGACCGCCGCGATGGCGATTCCTGCGGCATCAAAACCGTCGATGTGCTGGGCGAGCTGACCTAGCTCGGATAGGCAAAATGGTCACCAGCGCCCGCGATAAAACACGAGGAGCAACGCCTTGCCACGCCCGAGCTGCGCACGCAGATCGGTCGGCTGCCCGCCCTGGTCCCGCAGCGGCAGATCGAGGACCGATGCTGCCGGAGCCGACGCCCCAAGCTGCGGGGCGGGCCCGAAACTAGAATAGGAAAACATCCACCACGCCATCACCGCCGTGATGATCCAACCCGCGATGTTGAACCCGAGCCGGGCGAGCGTCCGCCTCTCGCGCCATAGCTGGAAAAGCCAAACCAGCGCGGCGAGCGCGACCGCGAAGTGGGCGACCGGCCAGCGCTGGAAGATCCCGAACGCCGCCATCAACGCGAAATAAACCGCGAAGGATCCCGGGATGATGAGGAAGATAAGGAATGCCTTCATCGCCAAATAATCGCCCGCCGACGGCTACCTCCGCCGCCGCCGCCGCAAAGCCGCCGAGGCGATTCCAACGACGAGCAATAGGATGCGGGACGGCTCTGGCACCGCAGAGACCACGAGTTCGAAGCCGCCATTGGGGAGGGTGCCAAAGGCTGCGCCGTCGTTGTTAAAAATCCAATTCGCCGGATCGGTCACCGCGAGCTTCAAAACGGCGGGGTCGCCGATCATCGGGCCGTTGTAGCGACCGTTGTCCGGATGGACCGGGGAGGACGGCGGATCGAAGAAATTTAACGCGGGGGAATTCAAGCTGGAGGGCAGGTAGGAATTGTCGGTCCCCGACGAGGAAATCGCCCCGGCCGTCGTCCACGCACCTCCAAAGTTCAGCCCAAAGAGGGGCGTTCCCGAAAAGGTGCCGCCACCGTCGATCCCTGATCCCTGATAGGCAAAGATCGCATCGCCGGCATTCGCTAGCCCATCGAGTTCTCCAGTGCTGATCCCGATGTTCCAAGAAGCCCCCGAACCTGAGAAGCTGCCCACCACGACGGTGCCAGGATTCACCGGGAAGCCTGAATTGTTCTGCCAGACCGCCACCTCCTCGCCGGTGCCCCACGTGCCGCCGCCCGCTCCGATGCCGGATCCGTCGCCACCGCCATCGTAGCCATTGTCGGTAAATGTGATCGTCGCGCCCGGATCGATCGTCACCCAAGTTACAAACGAAAGGGCGTCGTTGGCGTCTGAGCGATAGCCAACGATCGAGATGTCGCCTGGGGTAAGCACCGTCACCGCTGATGCGGCAGAAGCGCCGGCGAGGAAAAGCGCGGCGGCGAGGAGGGCTCGGATTTTCATAGCCCGCCAACGTGGCGTGGAATTGCGGGGGGCCAACCGCCAATTCCTCCCGATTCAGTCACCCGAGCATCGCCTCCCACCGCCCCACATGCGCGTCCCACGTGAGCGGCAGCATCTGGCGGCGGGCGGCGGCGCCGAGCGAGGCGCGCGCTGGCTCGCCCGCCGCCAGCGCGCTTCGGACCGCCGCGAGAATCGCCTCCGGCGATCCGGGATCGTCCAGCAGCCAGCCGGTCTCGCCGGGGCGGACGAATTCGTGCGACCCGCAGCGGACCGAGATGAGGCTGGGCAGCGCGCTGGCCATCGCTTGCAAGGCGGTGTTGGCGCAGGCGTCGTAAAGCGTCGGGTGGATGAAGAAATCGGCGGCGCGGAAGAGCGGGGCGAGGTCCGCCCTGCCGAGCCAGATCACTTTGTCGCGCACGCCTTGGCGGTCCGCCGCGCGCCGCCAGGCGGAGGACGGCGGCTTGCCGGCGACCCAGAGTTCGGCGTCGACCCGATCCCAGATGGCGAGCAGGTTCCCGAGCCCCTTGCGCGCGTGATCGAGGCTGGCGAATACAAACGCCGGGCGATCCCCCCGCGTCCCCGGCACGAGTTGGCTCCGCAGATCGGCGCGCTCCGCCTCGCCCGCCGGCGGGTGGAACGCATCGCTATCGACCGCCGTGTGGATGACCTCGATCTTCGCGGGATCGACGCCGTATTCCGCCTGGAGCTGATCGCCGACCGGCGCGGCGTTGACGACAAACCGCCCGGTGCCGCCGCCGGTGTAGAGCTGGCGCTCGAGGTCGAGTTCGATCCGGTTCTTGAGCCGCCAGCGTTTGTGCCACGGCAGGAGCCGTGAGTAGATCGCGTGGCAGCCGCCGCCCGCGCGATGCGCGTCCTGCACGACCGTGCGCCCAAACCCGAGCGCCCTTCCCCCACCCCGCGCAAAGTCGGCGGCGAACCCGCTAGCGGCGCGCGCAAACTGGACCATCCGCAGCGCTTTGGAAACCGGCGTCAGCCGGGCGCGCTCGATCACCGCGCCGCGCTGCGCGAGCGACTCCGCCTCGGGACCGAATTCCGCGCCGAACAGGGTGAGCGAATGCCCGCGGGCGGCGAGGGCATCGGCGAAGGCGAGGAGGTAGTTTTCCAGCCCGCCGCGCCGGGCGAACTGGTGGTAGATGAGGGCGAGACGCACGGCGGTTGTCTAGCGCGGGATCGGCGGATCGGCGAGGCGTTAATACTTGCGCCAAAACGATGGCATCACCAAGACGCAGGCGGCGACGAATTCGAGGCGCCCGATCATCATGAGGAACGAGAGGATGAGCAGCGACGGGTTGCTGAACTTCCCGAAATTTTCGGTCGGTCCCAGCTCCGCCAAGGCGGGACCGATATTGAAAAGCGAAGCGGTCACCGCAGAAAGGACGCCGGTGAATGACATGCCCGGCTCAAATGCCGAGATCAGCAGCGTGCCGACGCCGAGCGACAGCCCGGCGAGCGTGAACATGAAGAGCATCTCGACCCGCCCGCGCTCGCCAGAGGCCAGCGGCAGGTTCTTGACCTCCATCACGATGTTGGGGCGGAATGACTTGGTCAGCTCCTCGCGCATGATGCGGAACAGCGCGATGAGCCGGTTGACCTTTAGCCCGCCCGCCGTGCTGCCGGAGCAGCCGCCAGCCACCATGAGGAGCAGCAGGATGACATGGGTGACGACCTTACCACTTGTCGTAGTTCTCCGAGGCGAACCCGGTCGTGGATCCGATCGAGGCGACCTGGAAGGCGGAGCCGAGGATCGAATGCCAAAATCCGGTCTCGCCCGACAGCCACCGGGCGAGGCTGATCAAAACGGTGGACACGACCATCGCGATCAAAAATCCGCCGAGCGGCTCGTCCGGCTTGAACCGCCCTTCCTTCCGGTAGAGCCAGCGGACGTAGAGCAGGAACGAGCCGCTGGCGATCACCATGAACAAGATGAGCCACCAGTGGATCCACGGGCTTTCGTAGGCGGCGATGCTCGCATTCTGCGTGCTGAACCCGCCGGTCGCCAGCGTGGTGAATGCGTGGTTGATCGCATCGAACCCTGACATGCCGAAAAGCATCAGCCCGCCGGTGCAGATCGCGGTCAGGGCGGTGTAGATGACCCACAGCGCCATGCTGGTCTGGTGGATGTTCGCGAAGACGCTCGCGGTGCGCGGCGCTCGATTCCTGCTTGAACAACGATTTCCCGCCGACGCGCAGATACGAGAGGATGGCGACGAACAGGACGAGGATCCCCATCCCGCCCAACCACTGGGTGAACGACCGCCAGAGCAAGATCGCCGGGTCGTAGGCGTCGAGGTCGCCGATGACCGAAGCGCCGGTGGTGGTGAACCCGGACATCGATTCGAAAAACGCCTCCGCCGGGTTCATCGCCGCATTGCACAGCATGTAGGGCAGGGCTCCGAAGAAGGCGCAGACGATCCAGCCCAGCCCGACGATGGCGATGGACTCGCGCCGCAGGATGTCGTTCGCCTTCCCTTTCCCAAACAAAGTCAGCGCGATCCCCACGCCGAGCGTCACGCCCGCCGAGATGCCCAGCGCGACCGACGAATCGCCCCGCGGATCGCCCCAATGCGTGAGCAGCGCGACCAGCAAGCAGCCGCCCATCACTGCGCCGAGCAAGACGAGCAAAAAGCCGAGGATGCGGGAGACGAGCCGGTAATTCACGGGATTTGATTACTCGATTGAGGATTGATGATTGTCGTCTGAAGAAGTGATTCCCCCGCAGGCGTCGCGGGCAGCGCCTCAACGGCGGGGACAATCCTCACCGCAAAAACCATCGGCTTCACTCCTTCACCAGCAGTTCGATATCTTTAAACTCCACGAGCATTTCCTGTCCGCCGTGGAGTTGCAAACCGAGGAAGCCTTTGGCGCGACCGGGATCGTCCTTTAGCTCGACGGTCTTGGCGCCGTTCACGTGGACGACGACGCGCCCGCCGCGGGCGCTGACGGCCATCTCCGACCACTCGCCCGGCTTGTAGATCTTCTTCATCATCTCGGGATCGCTCTTCGCCACCCACGCGCGGCCGCCGGTCTCGTAAAGCCCGCCGGTATCGGTGGTCGTATCGACTTCCGCCTGGAAGCCGTGGACGGAGACGCCGCCCTTCACTTTCTCCGTGCGGAAGTAGAACCCGCTGTTGCCCTTGGTGGCACGGAATTTGAACCGGCAGGTGAAGTCACCGACTTCGTCTTTGAAAAAGAGGATGCCGTGGCGCTTCTCGCTCGCCGGGCTGGTGCCGACGATCGCTCCGTCTTTGACCTCCCAGTTGCCGCCCTCGCCGGGTTCCCAGCCGTCGAGCGTCTTGCCGTCGAAGATCGGTTTCCAGACGTGCCTGCCCAGGTCCTGGAGCTGGATGTTGCGCCAGCGGATCTCCAGCGGGTCCTCGCGCTTGCCCACGCCGTGGACCTGCAAGCCGATGAAGCCCTCCTGGGTCATCGAATCGACCAGATCGGCGGCGGGCACGCCATTGAGCCAGGTCTGGATGTGGTCGCCGACCGCGCGGACTTTGATCGCGTTCCAGTCGCCGGGCTTGAACGCCTTCCGCGCCGCCTCGTTTTGCGAGAGGTCGTTCAGCCAGCCGCGCCGCCCTTCGTCATAGATGCCGCCCGTCCACATCCGGTTGCGTTTGGTATCCGGATCGATCTCGACCTGGTAGCCATGGACCTGGCCGTTCTTGTAGTCGGGCAGGCTGTTCGAGCGGATCTGGACGCCGGAGTTCAATTCCTCATCGACCTTGAATTCGTATTCGAGCAAGAAGTCGCCATAGGTCTTCTTCGTGCACATGAAGCTGTTCGGCGTATTGGGCACCGAGCGCCCGACGACCGCGCCGTCCTCGACCGAGTATGCCGCCTTGCCGCCGCGCTGCTCCCAGCCATCGAAGGATTTGCCGTCAAAGATCGGCGCGAGCGTGGAATCCTGCGCCGGGGCGAAGGGCGCGGCGGCGAGGGCGAGGGAAGCGATGGAGAAAGCGGTGGTTTTCATAATGGGATCGGGAACCGAAACCCGATCCGCCTCGCGATGCTAGGGGAAATTTTGTGGCGCCCGCCGGGCAGCGGCGTTGAATCGGATCCCCATTCCCATGCTCCGCCCCGCCACCAACGCCGATTCCGCCGCCGTCACCGCTTTGATCGATTCCGTCTATCAAGAATACGGCGAGATCCTGTTCCTGGAGGGCGCGGACGCCGATCTGCTAGACATCGATGGGCGCTATGCGGCGAAGGGCGGCGCGTTCGTCGTGTGGGTGGAAGGCGGCGAGGTCGCCGGTCCCACGCCGCGCTGCCGGTCGATGTCGAGCGCGGCATCCTGACCCTGCGGCGGCTCTACCTGCGACCCGCGCTACGCGGCACCGGCGTGGTGCGCAGCTCATGCGGTGGGGCATCGATTGGGGAAGGCGCGCGGCTTCCGCGAGATCCAATTTTGGTCTGACACGCGATTCACGCGGGCGCATCGGTTTTTCAAACGGCTCGGCTTTGAGCAGGGCGGCATCCGCGAGATGCACGACGGGGCGCTGCCCTACCAAGAACATTTCTTTTCGATGCCGATCGCGTGACGGCAAAAAATTCGCCCTTGAGCCGCCGCGCCGCCCGCCGCTAGTCTGCGCACCGAAACGGAAAATCGCCCTTCGCTACTCTCGCCATGAAACGCCGCCTCATCCTCGCCGCCCTTCTCATCGCGGCCGCACCGCTTTGCCTGCGCGCCGACAATCGCCCGCTCCAGCCGAAGCCCGCCGATCCGTATTTCGAAAAGTATGTCGGGCTGCTGGCGCCGGGCTACGAGGGATCGTTGCTCAAAAAGGGCGACCGCCTCGCGATCATCGGCGATTCGATCACCGAGCAGAAGATGTATTCGGTGATCATGGAGACCTACCTGACCGCCTGCACGCCGGAGCTGGATCTCGGCGTGCGCCAGTTTGGGTGGAGCGGCGAAAAGGCGGACGGCTTCTATGCGCGGATGGAGCAGGATTGCCTGCGCTTTGACCCCACCGTGGCGACGACCTGCTACGGGATGAACGACCACCGCTACGTGCCCTACACCGACGAGATCGGCGACCGCTACCGCGATTTCCAGACGAAGATCGTGCAACGCTTTAAAGAAGCCGGCGTCCGCGTCGTGCTCGGCTCGCCCGGCACCATCGGGAAGATGCCCGGCTGGGTGAAGTCGGCGACCGGCACGAAGGAGGATCTCAACCTCAGCCTCTGCAAGCTGCGCAACATCGACATCGAGATCGCCAAGGCGGAGGACGTCCGGTTCGGCGATGTTTACTGGCCGATGCTGACGGCGGGCTTTGCCGCGCAGCAAAAGTTCGGGCAAGGCTACGACATCTACGGCAAAGACGGCGTCCACCCCGGATGGGCTGGGCAGACCGTGATGGCCTATGCCTTTCTCAAGGCGCTCGGCGTGAACGGCGAGATCGGGACCATCGAGATCGACCTCGGCGCGGGCAAGGCGTCGGCGAGCGACGGGCACGAGGTCGCGGGATGCGAAGGCGGCACCGCGACGCTGAAGAGCCGCCGCTACCCGTTCTGCGCGGCGGGCGGCGATCCGTCGAAGGACGACAACATCCGCTCCGCCATGGGGCTGATCCCGTTCAACGAGGAGCTGAATCGCTTTGTCCTGAAGGCAACAAACGCCACCGCCGAGACCTACACCGTGACGTGGGGTGACCAGTCGCGCGACTACAGCCGCGCCGATCTGGAGAATGGCGTGAACCTCGCCGCCGACTTCCATGTCAATCCGTTCAGCCAACCGTTCCAAGAAGTCTGGGACCGCGTCGCCGCCAAGCAAGCCTACGAGACCCGCCAGATCAAAGATCTCTTCCACGGTCGCGAAGGAGCCGCCGACATCGAGATGACCGCCGCCCTGACCGAGAAAGCCCGCCAGCCGCTCGCCGACGCCATCAAGCGCGCCATGCGACCCGTCGAGCACGCGATCACAGTCGCGCCAAAAGGCTGAGGCTCCAACAGTCTCCAATCAACGTAATCAACTCATCGGCGACACCGAATGGTTTCCGCTTCGAATTGCGGAAACGAGCTGCGAGATGTACCGATTCGAATCTCGTGAAGGACCGCAATCCCTTGTCCCGAAGGATTTGAAGGTCGTCGATCATCTTGGCGAACTGCGCTTGGTCGCGGGTCGGTTTGTAGCCAAAGCGCATCTGTCTGCCCAGCCATCCTTTCGCGTCGCGCGGCTCAGTTTCGGGATCTGGTGGTGACGAAGCATCTTTGGCCAAGCCCGGACGCCCGTCGGGAAGATCCTTTCCCGCCAGATGACCCGCTGCCGCGACAAACCACGATTCAAATTCTTGGCGCGCTAACACAACCGCCAACGAGAACGAACTTCCGGCACCGGCTTTCGCAGCTTCGGCACCGATACGCGACGCAATCTCGAACGGACATTCGCACCCGTCGGCGGGGTCCGGTTTGTCCCCGTCGATCAAGACAAGGATGCCGCCAAGATTAGGGCGCAAGGCAGCGGCTCGAATCCAATTGCGAAACTTGTCAGCTCCCTTGCCGAGGCACTTTTCGACGCCTCCCTTCATCGTAAACACATTTGAGTCGGCGAAGGCGCAATCCCACGCTTCTTGGTCGGTGAGCACCTTGTTTAAAAGGATGATCGATGACTCGCTGTCACCCTCACCTTCCACGAACACTACCAAGCGCTTCGGATTCATCTCTAGATAAACCTAAACCTAAGCCGCCCGGGCGGGATCGACCGTTAGGAGTTCACCCGGTTCCAGCAGATCTTGCTGTAGGCTCTTCAACTGCTCCTCGGCGAGTGGTCCGATTTGGGTGCCACCATCCTTCATCTCGACAACACGGATCGACTCGGGAGAAAAGTGGTCGAGCAATTGCGGGCTGTGGGTCGTCAGGATAATCTGGCTGCGCCCGGAATCCGCAGAAGATTGGAATTCCTCCGCCAGCGTAGCGAGCGCGCCAGGAAAGATCCCTTTTTCGGGTTCTTCAAAGATAAGAACCTGCTTCCGCGGCGTCTGGTAGAGCGCGATCAAATGGGCATAGAACCGCCGAAATCCTTCGCTTTCCTGCGCGAGATCAAATTCGAGGTGGTGGTCGCCAAAGCGATGGACGACCAGCACTCGGTTGGGGTTGATGTGGCTGTTCGCCTCGATCGAATTTACCGAACTGTTCAGCCGCCGGATGGCGCTTAAGATCTGTCGCTTGGAGGCGATCTGTTCCAAATCTGACGATATGTCCGAGAGGACCGAAAGAAAATTAGAGCCATCGTCGCGCAAGCCGCCCAATGATTCGGATGGACCGTTTTGCTTCGGCTGGAGGAAAACGTTTCCTGGAAAGTCATAGCAGCCCAGCGACTTGGTGAGAAAGACATGGGCGATGATCGCTTCCTCGATGCTTCTGAGCCGCCCGAGAACGGGGGTATTGTTGTCTCCCACGGAAGGAGCAGGCTTCGGAGCGCCCCAGTTTCCGCTGCTTCCTTCAAACTTCACTTGAAAGATTGGACCTCTGATTCGCAATGTTTCTTCCAGAACGCAAAATGGACCGTTGCGCCGATCTTCCCCAATCACCAGAGAGTAGCCCGCCAGTTGATCGCTTCCCGGAAGGTCAAAATCCAGTTCAAACCGGATCTCGCTAGAATCTAGATTTCGGCAATAAACCCGTTCTTTCCCCCCAAACTCTTTCACCCCGTCTCGTCCGCGATCCAGGTAGCTCCGCAAAAATCGCAGCGCTTCGACAAAATTGCTCTTTCCTGTGCCGCTTTTTCCGATCAACACATTGAGCGACCCCAGCTCGACGCTCACATCGGCTAGGCTCTTGAAATTCTGGATGCGAATTCGGCGGATCATGGTGCGGTCCAGATTCTAAGCGGTTTCAGGGTTCACGGCAACCGCCAGTCCGAGTTCGGAAACCGATCACACCGCGAGTTCTTCCGCCAATTTTTCGAAGCAACAGAAAAAAAACGCGAAAAGTGTTTGACGCATACTATGTGTCCTAGTAGTAGTAGGACACATAAAACGCAACACTTCCGCGATGCTTCCCTTTTCCGTTCAATTCCGCCCCGGTCAGCCGGTTTACGAGCAGGTCATCTACGCCGTCCACAAGGCGCTGGTGACCGGGCAGCTTCAGCCGGGCGACCCGTTTCCGTCGGTCCGGCAGTTGAGTTCGGAGCTGCAGATCAACCCGAACACGGCGCACAAGATCGTGACGCTGCTCAAGCAGGACAAATTGATCGTGGTCGAGCCGGGGCGCGGGACTTTTATCAACCGGGATCACCGGCCGGATGCGGAAGGGCGGACGGCTTTGCTGAGCGAGAAGGTCGAGGCGCTGGTGGTGGAGGCGCTGAAGCTGGATCTGCGGCGCGAGGATGTGGTCCGCGCGGTGGAGACGACCTGGGATTCCCTTTCTGAAAACAATTAACCAAGCAAACACCAACCCAACCCAACCAACTGCCATGACTGCGATCATCGAACAACCTGCCAATGCCCGCGCGGCGGGCGCCCATGCGGCGGACACCGCCGAGCCGATCACCTTTCGCGGGCCGGGCGGAGCCTGGCTGCCGATCACCGCGCGGCTGCCCGAGAACCGGATGCCGCTCGAATCGCCATCGCCGACCGCCGCCTTGAATCTGGTCGCCGAAGCCCGGCGGCTCTGCATCGGGCGCGACGAATTGATCGCCGCGATCAACGCCGCCTGGGCGCGCCACGCCTAGATCCAGACGAAGCACGAAAGCCCCAAGATCTCACCACCATGAATGCGATCGAATCCAAAGACCTAACCTGCCGCTTTGGCGCGACCCTCGCGGTCAACGGCGTGGACCTCGCCGTGCCGCAGGGCAGCATCTACGCTTTCCTCGGGCCAAACGGCGCGGGCAAGACGACCACCATCAAGGCGCTGATGAACATCCTTTTCCCCGCCCGGGGCAAGGCGGCGGTGCTCGGCACGGACAGCCGCAAGCTCGGGCGCGCCGAATTCGAGCGGATCGGCTATGTCTCCGAAAACCAGAAGCAGCCGGGCTGGATGACGGTCGGCGGGTTGATGGACTACTGCCGGCCGCTCTATCCAAAGTGGGACCGTTCGTTCGAGGCGGAGCTTTTCGACCGGCTCGACGTGCCGCGCGAATTGAAGCTCAGCGCCTGCTCGCGCGGGCAGCGGATGAAGGCGGCGCTCATCTCATCGCTCGCCTATCGCCCGGAGCTGCTCGTTTTGGACGAGCCGTTCTCCGGTCTCGACCCGCTGGTCCGGCAGGAATTCATCGAAGGCGTGCTCGGGCTGATCGGGCAGGAGAACTGGACGATCTTCGTCTCGTCGCACGACATCGATGAAGTCGAGCGCCTGGCCGACCACGTGGGCGTGATCCACGAGGGGCGGCTCCGGCTGCAGGAAAGCACCGAGTCGCTCAACGCCCGCTATCGCGCGGTCGAGGTCGCCACCGCCGCCCCGGCGCAAGCGCCCGCCAATCCGCCCGCGCACTGGGCGGCGCTCAATGCCTCGGCGCATGCGGTGACGTTCGTCACCTCGCGCTTTGACCAAGGCGGGCTCGAATCCGAGATCCGCGCCGCCATCCCCGGGGCGGGCAAATTCGAAGCGCGCCCGCTCACGCTCAAAGAAACCTATCTCGCCGTGGCCCGCAGCTTCCGCGCGCCGCGCCCCGCCCAAGCCGCCGCTGCCTAGCCTGGGAGATCCGGTCGCGCCTGCCGCAGACAACCGACAACCGCCCACTGAAAACTTCACCATGTTTCACCAATTCAAAACTGACCTCCGGTGCGACGCGCGGATCCTTGCCGCCTGGCTCGGCATCCTCGCCGCCCATATCTTGGTCAATGGCGCGGGCGTGATCGAAGACGCTCCCGGCATGCTGATCCGCTCCGATGTCGGCAAGGCGCAGGGCTTTCTCTGGCTCGCCGCCGCCCTCATCCCGGTCTTCCTCACCGCCTTGCCGATCCTGCGCGATGCCGCCACGGACCGGGACGGGTTTTGGCTGACCCGCCCGATCCGCGAGCGGAGCCTGCTCGGAGCCAAGCTCCTCTACGTCGGCACATTCTGCGTGGCGCTGCCGCTCGCCGCCGATCTTGCCATCCTCTTGATGCGCGGCGCGGGCGCGAAGGCATGGTTCTACCTGCCGCCGTTCGCCGCCTACCGGTTGCTCCCCGTGGCCGGCGCGTTCTTCGTCGCCAGCCTTTCACCTGGCTGGACCCGGTTTTTGTTCGGCACCTTCGCCGCGCTCGCCATCGGCTTTCTGACCTACCGGATCCTCGGCATCCCGTTCCTGTTCGGAGAACCCACCGAGGTCGTCAATGCGATCAACCTGCGGCTCGGGATCGCGGCCAGCGCTGGCTTCGCCGCCTTCGGCATCTGGCAGATGCTCGACCGCCGGGCGCTCAAGAATGCCGCGCTCGCCACCGCCGCGCTCCCCGCCCTGGCGCTCGCCGCCACGCTTCTCCCCGCCGATGCGGTGCGCCGCAGCGAAATCCCTGCCGACGAAGCTCCCAAGCTGGTGAACTACGGCTGGGAGCAGGCGACCGTCAACGGCGTCGAAACCCTCCAGCCGAACCTGTGGGTCGAATTCCCGCCGGAGACGTCCGCAGTCCTCCTGGGCATGAGCGGCGAGATCGGGGGCGAGCCGCTCCGGCAACGCCACCAGCGCATGGCCCCGTTTCACTGGCGGCGCGTCGCGCGGCTGCTCGGCGGCGAAATCGTCTCCGCCGAAGGGAAGGACCCGGAGCACATGGACCACTTTCTCAAAGAGAAGATCTGGGTGAATCCGGATTTCGACGTGCCTTTCGATGCGCCGGTCCACATGGACGGCCTCTCGCTGCGGCTCGGTCACATCGAGCAGCGGATCGCCGGCCGGCTCCCGTTGCAGAGCGGGGCGGAGTGGCGCGAAAACGGGAATCGCATCCGCCTCCGCGACGCCTCGGTGGACGAGCAACTCCTGCAAATCGTCATCGAAGGCGAACAGCTTCAACTGAGCGCCGACCCTGGCTACTTGCCGCCGGGCAAAAACGCCAGCTCCCAGGAGCGCGCCCTCGCTCCCTTCGCCATCGCCATCCGCTATCTGCCGACTGGCAAATTCGCCATCGTGCTTGGCGAGGGCAGCCTGTTCTTTCAAAGCGAGGGCTTTCTGTCGCCCTTCGCGAGGACGCTGCGCTCGGCATCGCTCAGCCTTTCCGAACTCGGGCTCCCGGACGGCTCCGGCGGCGACCTGCTCGCGCAGCTCGAACTCATCGTCATCGCCAACGATTTCCTCGGCGTGCAGGAGCTCCCGCAGCCCGCGATCGCCCTGCCGCCGCGCGCCGGCTTCGCGCCGCAACACTAGGCTTTCCCCTTACCTCCATCACCGCAAAACGATGTTCACACACGCGTTCCATATCTTTCGCAAAGACCTCCGCGCCCTGCGCTTCCCCTTGGTCGGATGGTCCGTCCTCCTGCTCGGCGGCGCGATCCTCTGCTGCCCGTGGGGCATCAGCGCGGGCGAGCAAATCGCCGCCGGCTTCTCCGCGCTGGCCAATGCCGCTGCCGGGTTCGCCGCCCTCATCCTCGCCGCGCTCGCCGTCGGTCAGGACCTGCCCGGCAGCACGACCGCCGCGTGGACGACGCGCCCGGCGCGCGGCTCGGCGTTGTTTGGAGCCAAGCTGATGTTCGTCGGGCTGCTCGCCGCGACCTGGTTTGCCGCCCAGGCGATCCCCGCCATCGCGCTCGGCTTGGCAGCCGCGCTCCCGGCCATCGCGATCCAATTCCTGACCGCCTACCTGCCCGCGCTGGTGGTGCCACGCTTTGGCAGCACTCTTCGGCGGCGCGCGCTCGTTTGGCAAGATGATCGCTGCCGCCGTCGCGGTCGTCGCCGTGCTCAGCTATCTCTATACCCGGTCCGGCCATCTATTCCCGCCCGGCGCCGCCTTCGAATCCGGCGTCCCGCGAAACGCGACTCACGGGATCGAAATGTCGCTCGGCTTGGCTTCGCGGGTCTTCGGCGGGCTACTCTTCGCCGGGATCATGGCATGGCAATACATCGTCCGCCGCACGAAGCCCGGCATCGGGATCGCCCTCGCCGCGACCGCCGTTTTTCTCGCCAGCACATTCTCGTGGAAGGCGAACTTCTTCGAGCCGTCGAAACCGCCCGCCGGAGCGGATGCGATCACCATCTCGGTCACCGATCAACCGCTCCTCTCCGGCTTCAGCATGACCACCGAGTTCGAAACCCACGACGCGAGACACGTCAGCGTGATGCTCGAAACCACCGGAATCCCGGACGGATCATGGCTCTCCGCCCGCACTACGGGCGCAACGTTCGAGATCCCCGGCGAACCCGTCGTCACCACCTTCGGCGCAGGCTCGCTCCAACACTTCAACGAATCCGAATTCTCCGACGCCGTGCCGCTGACGGCTGCCGACGGCACCGCGTTCGAGCGCGTGGGAGACCGGTCGCATCCCGCGCGGCTCACCGTGTTCGCCCTGCCGCGCGACGATTATCGCATTGTCGCCGGAAAGTCGGGCACGCTGCGCATTACGGTCGCCGCGAAGTTAAAGCGGTTCCGCCAACTCGGCGAGATCCCGCTCAAGGAAGGCGCGACGATGGAAGGGGATTGGCACAAGGCGCGGCTCGAGAGGATCATCCCGCAGATGGTGACCGCCACCCAGACGGCGGACGGCAAAACCGAAACGAGAACCTACGCCGACGGGCTAAACCTCCAGATCAGCGAGGCCATCGCCGACCTTCCGTTCCCGCCGGTCAGCCGCCGGAGCCTCCCACAGCCTTGGAATGGCGACCCGCCGTTCTACACCCTGCTCAACCGGGCGCAAAACGTGGCGCTCTTTCAAAGCAGCGGCGGCATGAGCCACGGCGACCTTCCCTTCCACTGGCTGGCGAGGACCAACCGCCAAGAGCAGTTTTCCAACCATCACGATCCCGATCATAAGATGCAGATGGCATTCGACCAAGAAATGATCGCCGCCACCACCCTCGCCGCCTTCGAGGTCGAGACGCTCGGCACCTTCGAACGTGAGATCGTCATCGAGGGCTTCACCATGCCGGCGCGCTAGGCGCTAGCGCCCCCGAAGATCGTTTGCCGATCCAGCTCCCTGCGGGCAGGATGCGCCTAGCCTCCAGCCATCGCCGCATGAAACTCCCGATCATCCTCGCCCTGTTCGCCTCCTGGATCGCCGCCGCCTTTTCCAGCGCCGCCGAGAAACCGAACTTCATTTACATCTTGGCGGACGACCTTGGCTATGGCGATCTGGGCTGCTACGGGCAAAGCACGCTGGCGACGCCCAACCTCGACCGGATGGCGGCGGAGGGCATGCGCTTCACCCGCCACTACGCGGGATCCACGGTCTGCGCGCCGTCGCGCTGCGTGTTGCTCACCGGCAAACACACCGGGCATTGCAGCGTGCGCGGCAACGGTCCCGCCCAGATGAAACCCGGCGAGCCGACCGTGGCGCTGGCGCTCAAGGCGGCGGGCTACCGGACCGCCTGCATCGGCAAGTGGGGCGTGGGCAACCCGCCGCCGCCCACCGATCCGAACGACCGAGGGTTCGATTATTTCTACGGCTACGCCAACATGTATCATGCGCACAATTGCTTCCCCGAGTTCCTCATCCGGAACGGCGAAAAAGTGCCCCTCGGCAACGTGGTCGCCGACAAATGGAAGGGAGGCGACGGGCGCGGCGTGGCGGTCCAGCGCCGAGTTCGCGCCCGATCTCTTCATGGAGGAGGCGCTCGCCTTCATCGAGCGGAGCAAGGGCGATCCGTTTTCTCTATCTCGCGCTCAACATCCCACACGCCAACAACGAAGGCGGAAAAGACGGCATGGAGGTGCCAGACCTCGGCGGGGGTTCGCGGTGAAGGAACTGGCGCGTCCCGAAGGATTCACTGCATCGCGATGCGGCGATCGACGGCGTCGGCACCCTCCTTGCCAAGCTGACCGACCTGGGCATCGGCGATGATACGCTGGTTATCTTCAGCAGCGACAACGAGTACGCACCAAGAGGGTGAAGTACCAGATGACGTTCTTCGATTCCAACGGACCGCTCCAGGGCAAGAAGCGCGACCTCTACGAAGGCGGCATCCGCGTCCCGATGATCGCCCGCTGGTACGGCATCATCGCCGGCAAATCGGTCCGCCCACATTTCCGCATTCCAGGATGTACTACCCTCGCCGAACTCATCGGCGCCCAGACGCCCGGCGATCTCGACGGCATCTCGATGGTGCCGACCCTGCTGGGCAAAGGCGAGCAGCCAAAGCATCCGTATCTCTATTGGGAATTTCAAGAGCAGGGCGGAAAGCCGCCGTGCTCGAAGGGAAGTGGAAAGCGGTCCGGCTCAATACGCAGAAGCATCCCGGCGGACCGGTCGAACTCTATGTTGCTCGAAGCCGATATCGCCGAGGAACACAATCTCGCCGCCAAGCATCCGGAGATCGCCGCGCGCCTCTTCCAAGCAACTGGCGGATGCGCACCGCTAGGAACGAAACGCCGCATTCTCAATCGTGCGGCGGCGGATCAAAGGTATTGTGCCAAAATTGTTCGCGGACCTGATAGATGGTCCGAAAATCGCTGGTAGGCTTGGGCAGTGGTGACCGCGCCCCGCGCCGACGCTCCGACCTTAGCCAAACAATATGATCGAAGAACCAAAAGAACTGAACCGCGATTGGAGCGAGACGCAGATCCTGTCTGTGATCCGCGACTCGTATCACGAGGGAGCACGCCGCAGGCGAAGTTCACCGTGGCTCCACAACACATCGCTTCTCGACCGCCGCCCGGTGGTCATGCCGCGCCCGACGCGCGGAGAACGCCTCGCCACCTGGTGGCGTGGTCTGTTTCGGAAGGCGGCATAGACTTCCTTTCGGAAGGCGGCGCTGGCTTCAATCCAAGAGGAAGCCGGGGATAGATAAACCAGATGCCCTATGCCGCCGATTGGCATCCGGCGACAGGTGGCGGGGACAACCGGAGCGAAGTATCGCTTTTGACCATCGTATTTGCGCGGCGGGAATCGTCAATCCGAAGTCGATCGCCTGACCGCCGGTCGTCTGGACGACGTGGATCGCCACGGTGTTTCGCCTTTCTGCAGGGCATCGCGCAGCGCAGCCCCGGCGCGGGCAGATTGAAATACCCGTCTGACCACTTTTCGAGCTTCAGGACCGGCTTGCCGTTGATATAGATATCAGCGTCTTCATCGTGAGGCGATCCGGACCTGCAGGTCGGTAAAGCCGGTGCCGTCGAGCGTAAACGTGCGGCGGATCCAGATCGATTCTGTATCCCAGGTCGTCGAGATCACGGTGCCCAGCGTGCCGGCGGTGCCGTCCCGCCGGTCCCGACTTCACATCGCGTCGTCAAAGCCCGGCTGCTCCCAGCCGTCGGCGAGGCTTTGCGGTGGTGTAGCGCCACGCGTGCCCCTGCGATTCGCTGGTGGGCAACACCGGTTTTTCATCGACCGGCACCGGCTTGGCGTAGAGCGGGCGTGGATTTTCCGCATGTGTTCGGGGTCGAATTTCACCACCTCGCGGTCGTAGGTCATCAGCCCGTTGACCTCGCCTTCCACATCGGTGGTCTGCGTGTAAACCGCCGCCGCCAATCACGCCCGACCAGACCGGCGAGCTTGGCGGTCAGCGCATCGTAGTTTTCGCGCAGTTCTTCTTTGCTCTCAAAACTGCGGTAGCCCCAGTTGCGCTTGTTCCACCAGAGGTGATCGCGACCGCCAGCCCGAAGCCGCCGTATTCGCCCAGCACCGAGATCCGGTCCTCCATCACCGGGAACATGCCGGGACCGGGATACATGTGCATGTCCATCATGTCGCCAAAACGCGCAGGTCCTCCCCAGCCTGACGGTAGATTGATCAGGCGGGACGGGTCGTAGGCTTTCGCCCACTTCAACCCGTGGTTCGTGTCGTGCTGCCCCACCCTTCGTTGAACGGCACCCAGACGACGATGCTCGGAGTGATTGAAATGCTCGTCGATCATCGCCTGGAGTTCGCGGTGGCCAGCGCAGGCGCTCGCCCGGCGTGAGCGGCGCGTCGTCCGGCGCGCCCTTCGCGATGTGCTGTTGCCCGCCCCCCATTCGGCATGTCCTGCCAGACGAGAGCAAGCCGAGCTTGTCCGCCCAATAATACCAGCGCAGCAAGCTCGACAGCGACGTGCTTGCGCGCCATGTTGAAGCCGAGTTCTTTCGTCTTTTCGATGTCAAAGCTGGCACCCTCGTCAGTCGGCGCAGTGTAGAGTCCATCCGGTACCAGCCTTGGTCCAGCGGTCAGGTGGAAGACCGGCTGGTTGTTAAGCATCATCCGGTTGAATCCGAATTCGTCCTTGCCCATCGCGATCTTCCTCATGCCGAAATAGCTTTCGACCGTGTCGAAGACGAGGTCGCGGGCCACCGTCACCTTCAGGTCATAAAGCGTGGGCGAATCCGGCGACCAGAGCTGCGGGTCATCGATCTTGATGGCGAAGCGCGCGACGCCATCGAAGCTGCCCTCCGCCTTCGCGCCGCCCTTGCCGGCTGCTTTGCCCGCCAGCGACGCCTCCGCCTCGACATGCAATCCCTCGCCCGCGCCGAGCAGGTGCGCCTCGACCAGCAACTCGCCCTTGTCGATGTCCGACGTCAGCTTGAGCGAATCGATCGACACCGCCGGGACCGGCTCCAGCCAGACGGTCTGCCAGATCCCGGTGACCGGCGTGTACCAGATGCCGTGCGGGTTGGCGACCTGTTTGCCGCGCGGCTGCGAATCGGCATCGCTCGGGTCATAGACGGCGACGACGAGCTCCTGCTCGTGGCTCGGCGCGACGGACTCGGTGATGTCCACGGTAAATGGATCGTAGCCGCCCTGGTGTGTGGCGACGAGCCGCCCGTTCAGCCAGATCTCCGCGTCCCAATCGACCGCGCCAAAGTGCAGTCGCAGGCGGCCGCCCGCATCGGGTTCCTCCGCCTCAAAGGTGCGGCGATACCACAGCCGGTTCGCACCGCCGACAAAGCGCTGCACGCCGGAGAGCTGCGACTCGACCGGAAACGGCACGAGGATCTTGCCGTCCCACTTCTCCGGCACGCCCGCCTCCTTTGGCGCGATCGCGTAGTCCCACTGCCCGTTCAGGTTGACCCATTCGGCATCGCGGCGGAGCTGCGGGCGCGGGTATTCGGGCAGCGGCAGCTCCTGGGAAACATCCTTCGCCCAGCGCGTCTTCATCCCGCCATAGACGGTGCCATCGTCTGGCTGCGCAGGCGGGTTCGGCTGGTCTTGGGCCATGGCGCTCGCGCAGAAGGCGGACGCCGCGAGAAAAAGGGCGGCAGTTTTCATGGGGGGTGCGGGTAGGGATTTAGCCCTATTCAACCGACGGCGGCCGGGGTCGCAAGCGATTGCGAGGTCTAAGCCGGTAGCATGCGATTCTCTGCGGGCAAGGAACGAGTCAGCACCAATTTTTCAAATGGTCCATATCATGGGTGAAACGCCGGAAGTTCTATCCAGATTCAGCCTAGTGTCCTGTTGGATAGGTCTATCCAAATAATTGTTTCCTCGATCTTCTCGAAAATTGACTCTGCGGTCGCGGTCCAGACCAAGGGCTTGGAGGCTTTGTTTTGAGCGCGGATGTCAGCGTGAGTGGCATGCCCGAGATCTTGGGTCGAGGTGAAGTTGCCCCGGCGGATGCGCTCTTCGGCGAGGCTGGCAAACCCAGCACTTCACTATCATGCTTCAAACAAACTCGGACAAAAGGCAGCGCCGCGCCGCGGAGTGGGTGGACCCAACCACCCGACGCCCAAGAGATCACGCCGCCACTTCGCGGCACGAGACAAAGCCCGCATCGTCCGCCCACTCCTGCTGGAGAAAAAGCTGGTGAGCGCGAGATCCTGCCGGGAAGAAGGTCCCGCCTACTGGAAGCTGGGGCGATCGATCTCGCCTTTTAGCCCATCGAGTTCTTTGCGAAGCTCCTCCAGATCCTCTTCGGATGCCGGACCTTCCTCCGCTTTCTTCTTGGCGTCTTCGAGGAGTTTCTTCAGATCATCGGACTGGGATGCCTTCGCCTTTTTGACCTCGGCGGCGTAATCGAAAAGCGGTTTCTCGCTCGGGGTGATGACGAGCCGGGAAGGGCCTTCCCCGCCCAGAAGCAATTCGGAAAATTTGTCTGGCGATACCGCATCCATGTCGGTGGGGTCCGCGCCGGAAAGCACCGCCTTCTTCATCAATTCGTCATCCATCACCAACTTTTCCATCGCTTCGAGTAGCTTGGCCCCGGTGATCTCCATCGAGGCTTCGTTGTCAGAATCTTTCTTGAGGTTGTTGACGCTGTCGATCGACCCGGCGACCTGGATAGACGAGCGGATCTTGATCCCGCCTACGAACATGCCCATCATGGCTTTGGTCGCCTGAAACTCGGCTCTTTTCGCTTTGATCGCATCGGCGATTTCCTCATCGGTCATCTCGTTCGGCTCGGGTTTTTCGTCGCCCTGTTCTTTCTCGGCACCTTCCTCGGCACCCATCGGATTTGCCATTTCCAGCACCCATTTCCCGTCTGCGGTTTTGGAGGACTTCCAAGCGATCTCTGGGCCGCTCATCCCTTCCTCGGCTCCCTCCGCGCTTTCGAGCTTCGAGATGTCGGGGAAGTAACCGGTCGCCCGGCAGAACATCTTCCCGTCGTCGCCCACGCCATAGCTGACATCGGACCAGACCTCGACGCCTTGCATATTGGCGAGCATTTCGACAGCCATCTCCCTGGCCATCTCGTCCAAGTTGGGACCTTCCCCGCCACCGAGGTCGCCCAGCCCGCCGAGCGCCGCCATCGGGTTAGCCATTTTCATCTCCACCTTCATCTTGCCCGAACCATCGGCATTCAGTTGGAGACCTTGGTCCATTTCAAGACAGCCGCTGAGGGTGAGAAGGGCGGCGGCTCCGGCAGATAGATAGGCTAGAAATCTCTTCATCGGGAAGACTAATCTAGAATCTATGGCGGGCAAAGGAAAACGGCGCGCCGCGACGAAAATCAGATGGCGGCGCAGCATCTCCTGCCAAGGGCGGCGGCGAGCGCCTCGCGGGGGGGCGGCAACTAATCTGCCATCGGCGGCAGCGGCGCGGGTGGGATCCCGCTCCGCCTGCCGGCTCTGGCGCCCAGCCACGTATCGGCAGCCACCGCGATAAGAACCACCGCGCCGCCCGCGAGCGCCCAAGCCGATGCCGTTTCGCCAAAGGCGAGCCAAACCCAGACCGGACCGAAGACCATTTCGAGAAGACTGACGATCATCGCCTGCGGCGCGCTGACCCGGCGGGCGCCCGCCATGTAGAGCATCATCCCCAACCCTAGTTGGACGAATCCGAGGAAGGCGAGCAACGCAAAGTCACGGGGGCCAGCGCTAGCGGGAAATGCCCAAGGCGCGGTCGCCGCCATCGAGACCACGCCGGCGAGAAAGACGCTCGGCACCATGCTGACCCGCCGGAATCGCCGGACGAGATTCGCGTTCACCGAAAAGCAGAGCGCCACGGCGAGCGCCAACGCCAGCCCGAAGACGCCATCCGCCCGCATCGAATCGCCCACCATGATCGCGACGCCTCCGCCGGCCGCTCCGATGGCGACCCAGGTGCGCAGGGCGACCGATTCGCCAAAGAAAATCCGGGCGATCACGGTGGTGAGGAGCGGCGCGCAGGCCATGAGGAAAAGGACGTTGGCCACCGGCGTGTGCGCGACGGCGAGGATGAAACAGACGAAGGCGGCTCCCAGCAGCGTCCCGCTGGCGAGCATCGCCCATCCCGCCGACCGCACTTCATCGGCGAGCCGCCGCCGCCGCGCCCAGATCGCGGGCGAGACCGCGATGACCATGAAAAACGAGCGCCAAAATGTGATCTGCCACGGGTCGACCGAGATCCCCCGGACGGCCACCCCAGCCGTGCTCCAACAAAGCGCGCCGGCGGCAACCAAGCCGATCCCGGCAAGGTGGTCGCGGTCGTCTTGGCTCGGGTCGTGCATCGGCTATCAGATAGGCGATTCGCGCAGGCGGGTGGCGCGCGCTCCGGGGCGGACTCACCGGACGGCCTCGCCGTCGCGCCACTTCCGCATCAATTCGGCATCGGCGG
Source organism: Verrucomicrobiales bacterium (assembly GCA_041395145.1). Classification (GTDB taxonomy): domain Bacteria; phylum Verrucomicrobiota; class Verrucomicrobiia; order Verrucomicrobiales; family DEV007; genus JAWLBD01. The sequence goes on from JAWLBD010000003.1 coordinate 188,987, forward strand.
AGAGATTGCCGAGGACGCGGTATCGGCTCTTGGCGAGGATCGGCGAGGTGTCAGCGCTTTCGGCGATGACGCAGCATGGCTCCCAGTTGCACGAGTGGACGAAGAGCACGCCTTCCGCATCGGCGATGATGAATCCGGTGTGGCTGTCCAGCCCGACGACGTAGATGCCCGATCCCCAGTCGCGGACCGCCTGGGTGAAATCCGCGATCGGCATGTCGCTGAAGCGTTTTATGTGCCCGGCGGAGACCAGCGTTTTGATCATGGACTCGGAGGCGGCTTGGGCGAGGCGGACGCGTTCGAGGTCGAGACCGGCATCGCGCAGGACGGTGGTGACGAAGTAGCCGCACGCGATCTTGCCCTCGCCGGGCGTTTCGGTCGTCCCGTTGAAATCCCACCCGGTCCCGAGCCACGGCGGGATGATGTCGTCGCGGACGGCGCGGCAAAACGCGCGCCGGGCGGCTTCGACATCGCCGCCCTCGCCTGCGGCGGCGGCTGCGGTGCGGCGCTCGGCGGCGGCTTTCTTCGCCTCGGCGTAGTCTCGCCGGTCGCCGCCCTCGATCCGGCGCGGCGCTTGAAAAACGTCCGGCCCGGCGGCGGGATCGCCAGAGGACTGCGGCATCGTGCGCGGGGCGCGGTCGCAGGCGGAAAGCGCGAGCGCTGCGAGGAGGGCGGCGATGCCAACGCGCACCGGGCGTTCTGGCAGGCGCACCGGGCGTTCTGGCGGGCGGCGAGCGATCCTCATGCAGCCGGGATTCAAAGCGATAGGGTTTGGAGCCAAAGCAGTGGGCGTCATCGTTGTGGATCATCGGCTGGTTCGGTCGGAACGCAACTGGGCGGACCGCCTGCTGCGCCGATGCGCAGCGCAAGCGCGGCGCGGATTGCCTGCGAAATCGTTGGCGCGGACGCCGCGCCATTCCACCTTCCCCGCCCTACCCCATTTTGACACCATGACATTTTCGACCTTCGGCTCCCGCCTTTCCGCGCACAGCGGCATCAACGAATTGATGGACGACCTCGGCCAGGCGCTGGCGGCCGGCGGCATGCGGATGCTCGGCGGCGGCAACCCGGCGTCGATCCCGGCGGTCCAGGCGATCTGGCGGCAGCGGCTCCACGAGATGTCGGAGGCGAGCGGCGGCGACCTAGACCGGGCGCTGGCCAACTACGATCCGCCGCGCGGCAACCCGCGATTTCTCGAGGCGCTGGCCGGATTGCTCAATGCGGAATATGGCTGGGGGCTGACGCCGGACAACATCGCGGTGACGGCCGGCGGGCAGTCCGCGTTCTTTTTCCTGTTCAACCTGCTGGCCGGTGAAATGCCGGACGGCTCGCGCAAAAAGATCCTGCTGCCGCTCGCGCCGGAATACATCGGCTACGCCAACCAGGGCGCCTGCGACGATCTGTTCTACGCCGCCGAGCCGAAGATCGAACTGACCGGGGAGCGCGAATTCAAATACCGGGTGGACTTCGACCGGCTGCGGGTCGGCGATGACATCGCGGCGATCTGCGCCTCGCGCCCGACCAACCCGACCGGCAACGTCTTGACCGACGGTGAGGTGCGCCGCCTCGCCGAAATGGCGGACGCGGCCGGCATCCCGCTGATCCTCGACAACGCCTACGGGCTGCCGTTCCCCGCCGCGATCTTCGAGGACGCCGCGCCGGTCTGGAACGAAAACATCATCCTGACCATGAGCCTCTCAAAACTCGGGCTGCCCGGCACGCGAACCGGCATCGTCATCGCCAAGCCCGAGGTCGCCGACGCCATCGGGCGCATGACCGCAGTGGTCGGGCTCGCCAACGGAAACCTCGGCCAGGCGATCGCCGCGCCGCTGATCCAGAGCGGCGAGATCCTGCGCATCAGCCGCGAGTTGATCTGCCCATTCTACCGCGAGAAGTCGGGCCAGGCGCAGGCGTGGGTGCACGAGGCGTTCGGCGGCGAGGGCAGCTATCGGATCCACCGCAGCGAGGGAGCGTTCTTCCTCTGGCTGTGGTTCGAGGGCATGCAGATCACCAGCCGCGAGCTCTACGCCCGGCTTAAAAAACGCGGCGTCATCGTGGTGCCCGGCGAATACTTTTTCTTCGGCATGGACGCCCAGCATGACGATTGGAGGCACCGCCACGAGTGCATCCGCATGAGCTTCGCGATGGCGGAAGACGATGTCCGCGAGGGCATCCGGATCATCGCGGAGGAAGTCAAAGCCGCGATGTAAACGATGGCTCCGACCGAATGGCTGCGCCTCTTTCCGGAGGCGGACTTCCGCTTCCGCATCGGCGTGCGGCAGGGCGACGCGCCGCGCTTCTTCGCCCGGGAACCCGGATGGCAAGAGCGAGAACAGCTCCGGGAATCGGCGCTCGATTCCGCCGCCGAACGCTACGCCGGTGCCCTGCCGGAGAGTGCCGAGGCGATCCGCGAGGCGGGCGCGGCGATGCTGGGGGGCGCCGCCGATCTGCGCGCGGCCGAGCCGGGCGGGCTGTGCGCGGAGCTGGGGCGAAAGGTCGATGCGGATTGGGTGATCCTTTCGGGTGATCCGTCGGAGCACCACCCGGTGATCGCCGGCTGCGTCTGCTTCCCGTCATCGTGGTCGCTGCCGGAGAAACTGGGCAAGCCGATCGAGAAGGTCCACGCGCCGGTGCCGACGGTCGCCGAGACGCTGGACGCCTCGATCCACACCTTCCTCTCGCGGCTCGCGCCCGGCGCGGCATGGGAGCGGGAAAATTGGGGGTTCGCCGCTGATTCGCAACTCGATCACCACCCGGCGATCCCCGCGCCGCCGCTGACGCCGCCGCCCGGCCCGATGCCACTTGGCTCCGGCTCGAGCGGCAATTGCTCACGCGGCTGCCGCAGTCCTCCGCCATCCTCTTCGGGATAAAGATCACCATCCACCGGCTCGATGAATTGGCAATGGTCCCCGGGCTAGCACCCCGGATCGCCCGCGCCCTCCGCACCATGCCCGCCAACATCGCCCGCTACAAAGGTCTGACCGAATGCCGCGAGCCTCTGGCGGGGCAATTGGCGAAGATCGGCGGCGAGTGAGTGAATGCTGCCGGGTATTTTTCTGCCGCAAAGAGGAAAAGAAGGGAAAAGAGAATTCGGGTAAAACCGGGAGTCGGGAATCCTCGCGCTTTCGGCACCGGTGCCGCCGGACGGCTCGGAGAGCCGTCCCTGCCCTCCGCGCCGATAGCGGAACCCGCGCAAGGCGTGGGACCGTTCTCCGAACGGTCCGGCGGATGGCGGCACCTTCGCTTACTTCTACGACCGGACTTTCAGGGCGCTGCGCTTTGGGGTCTCGGGAATCCTCGCGCTTTCGGCACCGGTGCCGCCGGACGGCTCGGAGAGCCGTCCCTGCCCTCCGCGCCGATAGCGGAACCCGCGCAAGGCAGGGACCGTTCTCCGAACGGTCCGGCGGATGGCGGCACCTTCTCCGTACTTGGCGACCGGACTTTCAGGGCGCTGCGCTTTGGGGTTTCGGAAATCCTCGCGCTTTCGGCACCGGCGCCGCCGGACGGCTCGGAGAGCCGTCCCTGCCCTCCGCGCCGATAGCGGAACCCGCGCAAGGCGGGACCGTTCTCCGAACGGTCCGGCGGATGGCGGCACCTTCGCCGACCGGCGACCGGACTTTCAGGGCGCTGCGCTTTGGGTTTCGGAAATCCTCGCGCTTTCGGCACTCTGGCGCCGCCGGACGGCTCGAGAAGCCGTCCTCGCCCTCCGCGCCGATAGCGGAACCCGCGCAAGGCAGGGACCGTTCTCCGAACGGTCCGGCGGATGGCGGCACCTTCTCCGTACGCATGACCGGACTTCGGGGCGCTGCGCTTGGGGGCGCGCCGGAATCCTCGCGCTCTCGGCATTGGCGATGACGCCGGGACGCTGCCTTCCGGAGAGCCGTCCTGCCCTCCGCGCCGATAGCGGCACTCCGCGCAAGGCAGGGACCGTTCTCGAACGGTCCGGCGGATGGCGGCACCTTCTCCTACGGCGACCGGACTTTCGGGGCGCTGCGCTTTGGGGTCTCGGGTATCCTCGCGCTCCCGACACCGGCGCCGCCGGACGGCTCGAGAGCCGTCCCTGCCTTCTCGCTCAAACATGCGACCTTATTCGAATTCCGCTGTCGCCCACCCCTGTCGATCGGGAAACCAAACGTGCTGCCATTTATCAAAGGAAGTCACAAGTCCTTTTCGAACAGGATTCTCGCGTATGTAATTCCATTTTTCTGCCCGATCCGCCTCGTTTCTAATCCGATGGTCAAAGAAATCCCGCTGCCAGTCCACGCCAAATGCTCGGCATGTGTATCGCTTCCAATCTTGGATCACCCCTTGCAAGCCCCTTCTGCAATCCACCTCAACCGAAAAAATTCCATGAAGATGGTCGGGCATCAGGAGAACTATTTCTGGGTTCCAACGGCACTTTTCCCTATAGACTCGAACCGCATCAAAAAGTTGATTTGGAAGTTCGCCTATCGTCAGCTGCGCGACATGACGATGACGGCAATTCATTGTAATGAAAAACTGCGCAAAGGATCCCACCCAGTTCGGCGGAATGTGGGATTTTCCGCGCGGCCTGCGGTCAGGGCGGGAATCGGATAACATCGGCAGTGCGGTTGATGTATTTTTTCTAATCGCTTCCTCTGATTCTTAGACACACGACCCCAAAATACCTGCCACTCCTACTCTGCTGCCGCCACCGAAGCCTGATACCATTCGACGAACTTGGGCACGCCGGCGGAGACCGGGGTCTTGGGTTCGAAGCCGAGGAGCTTGCGGGCCTTGGCCACGTCGGCGGAGGTTCTGGGGACGTCGCCGGGTTGTTCGGGCTGCTCGTCGATGACCGCCTTCTGGCCGAGGGCGGCTTCGACGGTTTCGATCAGTTCGTTGAGCGTCACGGTCTGGGAGCCGCCGAGATTGATGATCTCGAAATCGCTGTCCTGATAAGCGAGGGCTCCCATCACGCCATCGACGATGTCTTCGACATACGTGTAGTCTCGCGACGTATCGCCCTTGCCGTAGCGGGGGATCGGTTTGCCTTCGAGGATCAGGCGGGTGAACTTCGAGATGGCGAGATCGGGGCGCTGGCGCGGACCATAGACGGTGAAGAAGCGCAGGCAGATCGTCCGCATCCCGTAGAGGTGGGAGAAGTTCGAGCAAAGCTGCTCGCCGGCGAGCTTGGTCGCCGCATAAGGGCTGATCGTCCGCTCGATCGGGTCGGCTTCGGCAAACGGCACCTTTTTGTTCACGCCGTAAACCGACGAGCTGGAGGCGAAGACGAACTGCTTCACATGCGGCGGCTTTGGCGGCTTCGAGCAAGTTGAATGTGCCGTCGATATTCGTCGCGAGATAAAGGCGGGATTGTCCAGCGAAGGGCGGACGCCAGCGCGGGCGGCGAGGTGGATGACGGCATCGGGCTTGGTCTCGAACGCGCGGGCGACCGCGCTCTGGTCGCGGATGTCGCCTTCGACCAGCGTGACCTGATCGGCAAACTTCGCGAATGTCTCCCGTTTGATCGCCGGGGCGTAGAAGTCGTTAAAATCGTCAAAGACAGTAACACCGTGGCCGGCAGAGAGGAGCCGTTCCACGGTGTGCGAGCCGATAAAACCGGCACCTCCGGTAACTAAAACGTGCATGGTGGGCGAGTCTTTAAGGATGCCAAATAAAGGCGCAAGGGGTTTTCCGCGCCTCCTGGCAGATTTTGCCCCTACTTGGCGCTGATGCAGTAGAGGAACTTGTCGGACCGGAGAAAGAGCTTGTCGCCGGCGACTGCCGGGCTGGCATTGAAGACGCCCCGTCCGTTTTCGAGCGTCGCGCTGCCAGCGATCTCGAACTTCGGTCCCGCGCGCACCCACACCGACTTTCCGCCGCGCCCGAGGTAGAGGATTTTGTCGCCGGCGAGGATCGGCGAGGCGTAGATCTGCCCGGGGTTGGGCGAGAGCGATTCCTCATAGACGAATTCGCCGGACCCGAGGTCCACGCAGTAGGCTTCGCCCTTGTCCTGATGCGCAAAGTAGAGGTGGTCGCCGTAAAGGACCGGCGAGGGAACGTTGGTGCCTTGATCCAGCGTCCACAGGCGGTGCGATCCGGTCACGTCGCCGCTGCCGCCGAGTTTCACTGCGACGCCGCCGGTGCCGCTGCGCCCGCCGACCACGTAGGCGACGCCGCCATTGATGACTGGCTGCGGGCAGATGTACCACGAGATGCCCGACTTGCAGCGCCAGATTTCCTCGCCGTCCGCCGCGTCGAACCCGCGGATGTATTCCGCCTGGCCCATAACGATCTGGGTTTTGCCGCCGACCTTGGCGAGGGTCGGCGCGTGCCACGATTCTTTGAGGCCTGAGGACCGCCAGCGCTCTTGGCCGGTCGCCTGATCGAGGGCGACCAGCGATTCGCTTTCGACGCAGGCGTTGACCAACACCATACCGTCGTGGAGCACCGGCGAGGCAGCCGATCCCCAGCCGTTCAAGGCGCTGCCGACCTTCGTGTGCCAGATCTGCTTGCCGACGTGATCGAAGCAGAAGACGCCGGACTTCCCGAAGAAGACGAAGAGGCGGTCGGCGGTGGCGGCGGGCGTCGCGGAGGCATAGCCGTGGTCCTCGCGGATCGATTCCGATTCCGGCAGGTCGGATTCGACCGTCTTGTCCCACAAGACCTTGCCGGAGGCGGCATCGAAACACAGGACGTGGCGGACGAGGTCGCTCGCGCCGCCGACCCCGGTGGTGAGAAAAACTTTGCCGCCCACGATGACCGGCGTCGAGGCTCCCTTGCCCGCGAGCGGAGCCTTCCACGCGATGTTTTTGTCGTCGCCCCAGGTGTCGGGCAGGTTTGCTTCGACCGATCCATCCGCCGCCGGACCGCGGAATTGCGGCCAGCCATCCGCCTCTGACAGCATGGGAAAGCAGAGCAGGGAGGCGACGGAAAGGGCGGGGAAAAGGCGCATCGGGAAAAGGCGTGGGATTTCCAGCAGTCTAATGCCAGTCCGCGTGCGCGCAATCGCGGCGTCACCAGAGTGAGGGATCGCACAGCGGCGCGAGGCAATCGAAGCGCGCGGGTTCCCCCGCCGAGGGGTCGCCGCCGTCGAGAGCCAAGCCCTGCCAGCCGAACGGATACTTCAGCGGGTAAGGCGGGACGAATCGCTCCGCCGCCGCGGCGGTGAAACCGAATCGACCGTAGTAAGAGGGATCGCCATAGACGAACACGACGCGGGCGCCCCGGTCGGCGAGCTGCCTGACCCCCGACTCCACAAGATCCGATCCGATCCGGCGCTTCTGCGCCTCGGGGAGGACGGCGAGCGGGGCGAGGAGGTAGGATTCTCCGCCCATCCCATCGATCGTGACTCGGCTAAACGCGACATGTCCGGCGACATGCCCATCCAGCTCCGCGACGAGTGACAGCACCGGCGGTGTCGTTCGTTCGGCGAGCAAATCAACCGCCAGCTTCGCGACGGCCCCGGCTTCCCCCTCCGGAAAAGCAGCGTGATAGAGGCGGCGGATTTCGCCGGCGTCGTTCTCGGTCGTCGATCGGATCTGCATGTCGGTGGCAAGGCGGCGCGCGGTTACAGGCCGCGTTTCGCCCGCTGGAATCGGCTTTTCCGGCGCGCCTCTTCTTGCTCCGACGGCGGTTCGGCGGGCGGCGTCTGCGCGGATGCCGGGGCGGGCGCAGGCTTTTGCGCCGATGCCGGAGCCGATGCCGATGCGGAGGCGGGTGCGGCTTTCTGCGGTTTTTCGGAGCCCGCTGCAGCGGCGGCGGCGGAGACGGCGATCGCCTCCTCTTGTTTGCGCGAGGCGCGGGCGGCTTTGTCGCGGCGGCGTTCTTCGGCTCCCATCTTGAGGCGGTCGATGGCGGCGAACGTCGGCAGCTCCCAGCCCATGCGGGCGATAAGCGCTTCGGCGAGGATGAGGACGAGCAGCGCGATGAGCAGCGGCGAGCGGACGCCGGCAAAGATCCGGATGCTCGGCTTCTCCCACGCCTCGCTCAGCTCGAGCAATTCGCGGCCGCCGGTTTCGGCGGCGGCGGTGCGCAGTTCTTCGGCGCGGGTGCGGTCCATCGCCCACTCGGTGCTAGTGCCGACGATGACCGGCCCGAAGGGCAGCGCATTCTGGCCGAGCTGGATCGCCCCGCGGACGAGTTCGCCTTCGTCCAGATCGGCGGCCGCCTGGTAGCGCCCCGGCTCCATCCGCCGCCACGTCACCTCGCGGGTCGTCGCCGCCTCCGCACCGCTGGCTAGCACCAGGCGCGGCGGGGCGGCGGCAAAGCGTTCCTCCCAGCCCTCGTCTTCGTCGTAGAGCAGATCGATGACCAAGCGCGTGCCTTCCAGGCGGTGCCGCATCCCGATGCCCGGCGGCAGGTCCTCGCCCATCAGCCAGCGCGTCAGCGTCTGGATAAAGTCGCCGTAGCGGTCCCACGACCGGACCAACTCCGAATGCTCCGCGCCCAGCGCGAACGAAACCGCGCCGGAGCGCCCGATCCCGCGCTGGGCAAAGGCGACCAGCGGAGCCTCGTATTCGTCGGTGGTCAGCAGCGCGGCGGTCGCGTTCGGGCGCAGGTAGCTCAGGTTGTAGCCATCGACCTGCGGCAGCCAGTCGAACGCCTTGGCGGACAGCTCGAACCAGCCGCCCGTCGGCTTCGCGCCCACCGGCTCTTCGATAAAGGCGGAGCGCGCCACCGCGACGGTTTCCTGGGCGAAGATGTTCGGCAGCTCGGCGGCGCGGTCGCTGAAGAAAATGCGGCCCTCGCCGCGCTTGGCGATGTCTTTGAGAAAGTCGGCGTCCGGGTCGCGGTCGGTGCCCAAGCCGATCACGCTGACCGTGGTGTTTTCGTCCCGCATTTCTTTAATCAACTCCTTATACTTCGCCGGCTGCTCGGAGTCCGCCGCATCGGAGAACAAAATGATGTGCCGCTGCCCGACCTCCGCCGTCTTGAGCTGCTTCCACGCCGCCTCCAATCCATTGTAAACAAAGATGCCGCCGCCCGTGCTCTCGATCCGCCGCACCACGCTGAGCAGCTTGTTCCGGTTCTTCTCCACGTTTTGCAGGCTGACGATCCGGTGCGCCTCGCTATCGACTGCAAAGACCGCGACCTGGTCCATCCCGCCGAGCAATTCGATGGCGCGCGCCGCGCCTTCGTTGGCGAGATCCATCTTCGTGCGCCCGCCCGGCACCGTCATGCTCATCGATCCCGAGCGGTCCATGACGATCGCCATCGCCACCGCCAGCTTCCGGTGCTCGGTCTTCAGCTCCATGGTGACCGGGAGCAATTCGTCCACCGAACTCTGGTAGTAGCCGCCCGCGCCGAAGCTCTGATTGCCCCCCGCCATCAGGAATCCGCCGCCCTGGTCGCGGACGAAAAAGTCGAGCGATTTGAGGAACTCGCCGGGCACCTCATAGGCGGGCACGTTGTTGAAAATCGCCGCCCGCGCGCCGGCGAGCTGCCCGGGGTGAAGCTGCGTTGTCGCGGTCACGACCTCGACCTCGAACCCCTGCGCGCGCAGGACCTCGGCGAGCGGGTCGCCCTCGTATTTGGTCGCCAGCAAAACGCGCGGCCCGCCGGTGACCTCGATCCAATTCTCGAACCGGTTGTTGCCGAGAAACGCGTCCTTCGCAGGCGTGATGGCGACCTCGTATTTGTGCGCCCCGGCGACCGGGATGCGGTCGGTGAACCGCAGCATCCCGCGCCCGCCCGCGACCTCGACCTCCGCTTTGTCCAGCGATTCGCCATTCCGGAAAATCTCGACCGGCACCTTGCCATCAACATCGGCGGCGACCTCGATTTCAAGCAAGAACGGCTCGCCGATCTGGGTGCGGGACGGCAGGCGCAGCGCCGCGGCGCGCGCGTCGGATTCCTCGCTCTTGCGCAGAAGGCGGAAGTCGAGCGGCACCTCGGCAGCGGCCAACTTTTCGGCGGCGGCGGTCAGCGGCTCGGTCGCATAGCCGTCGGTGAAGACGAGGACGCGGTTGAGGCGTTCGGGGTCGAGCAACGCGGCGGCGTGCTCGACCGCCAATCCGGTGCGGGTCAGCTTTCGGTTGCCCGCATAGACCTGGGTCTCGCTGCCGCCCGCGCCCAGCTCCATCACATCGGCGGCGTATTCGATAAAGCGGATGCGGTCGTCGCCGCTCGGCTTCGACTTCTCGAGCAATTTCTTCCACTCCGGCAGATCTTGGGCAACGAACTCCGCCGCCGACTCCGAACGGTCCACCAGCACCCACAGGTCCATGCCGCGCTCTTTGAGCCGGAGCTGCGGTCCCATCAGGATCAAAACGATCAACGCCAGCGCGGCGGCGCGCAGCGGGCGCCACAGCTTGAGCCGCTTCCACGTCCAGCCGACGAGCGCCAGCGCCGGAGCCAGCAAAAGCCACTCCGGCGACTGAAATTGGATGAAGGCAACAACTGGCATCACGGGTTCCAAAAGTCCGCCAACCTAATCCGCCCCGCCACCGGGGAAAGGGGAAATCTCGGCGGGAACCGTTTACGGGTGCCCTGCCATGAACTGGTGGATCAGCCCGCGATTCGGGCGATACCGCCGAATCCGCCGATGCCCCATCGGCTCAGCGCCCTCTTATGCGGCCCACATTGCCCATCGGAGCGGAGGGGGCAAATCGCAGGCGGCGAATTCGAGGTGGAGGACGCGGCGGTGGCGGTCGCTGCGCGAGCGATGGGAGGCGTGGAGCAGCAGCGGCCGCATCAGCAGGGCATCGCTCGGCGGCAGCCTCGCAGGTTTCAGGTTCCGTATCCGCGACGATTTTAGCGATCGCGTCGGCATCGAGTTTGCCCTGCCGGTGCGTGCCGGGAATGACTTGAAGCGCGCCATTCTCGGCATCGCAGTCATCGAGGTGAAGGCGGATCGTCAGCATTCGGGCGAGGATCTCGTCCGGCGGCTGGACGCAGGGGACGCCACCCTTCTGGCTCCACGGTCGAAGCCCGGCACCACCGCGCGGGCGGCGACCGCGATGGTCAGGTCTTGGTGCCACGCCACGCCCCAGTTTGACTCCGGCGATTTGTCGAAATAGATCGCCCGGACCGGAAGCGCGTCGCCCCCGAGCAGCCGCGCCGAGCGGCACGCAATCCGCAGCCGCAGCGGCGACCGCCGGGCGATCAAGCAATCCTCGGAGTCCAGCGCGCGGCACGGGTCCCAGCGCATCCACGATCTGCCGGACCGCCGCCTGATCGAGCACGCCTTCTGCGATTCCGAAGCCACGGGCTTCAAGGGCAGCACGGTCGATCGGGACTCTGTCTAACGCGGTAGTGAGCATAAGTTATTGATCCGCCGAACGGCTTGGATTTCAATGAACGTTGAATCACCCAGCGCCCGCTAAAGCGCCGCCAAGATCTCCGCCGCGATTTCCTCCACCGTTCCCTCGATTCCCACGGCGACGGCTCCTTCGTCTTCGCCCGGTTCCTCCAGCGCCTCGAACTGGCTTTTGAGCAAATCGGGCGGCATGAAGTGACCGGTGCGCGCCGCCATGCGGGCGTTGATTTGGTCGAAGCTTCCTCGCAGATAGACGAAGCGGGCGCGGGGCGAAAGCGCGCAGGATGTCGCGGTAGCGGCAGCTTGAGCGCAGAGCAGGCAAGCACGGCGGGATCGCCCTCGGGGACCGCGCCGAGGCGTTCGCGCAGGCTCTGCAGCCAGGGCAGGCGGTCGGCGTCGGTCAGCGGGATGGACCGGCTCATCTTGGCGACGTTTTCCGGCGGGTGGAAGGCATCGCCCTCTAGGAAGACGGCACCGAGCCGGGCGGCGAGCGCCTCGCCGACGGCGGACTTCCCGCAGCCGCAGACGCCCATGAGGATGATGAGGGGGCAGATTTCAGGATTCGGGAGTGGGTTTTTGGCGAAAGGCGTTTGCCTTGCCGCCAATTTATCGCATAGCGGCGGGGACACGCCACTTTCATCCTCACCCAAAAAAATCCCGACCTGCCGCCATGGCCCGCATCAACGACAATTTCCTCAAGCTCAAAGCCGGTTACCTTTTCCCCGAGATCGCCCGCCGGGTGAAAGCGTATTCCGACGCCAACCCGGACGCCGCCGCCAAGATCATCCGCTGCGGGATCGGCGACGTGACCGAGCCGCTGCCAGACGCCGCGCGGGAGGCGATGCACGCCGCCATCGACGAACTGGGCGCCCGCGAGACGTTCCGCGGCTACGGACCGGAGCAAGGCTACGATTTCCTCCGCGCCGCCATCGGCGAAAACGACTACCGCGCCCGCGGCATCGAGGTTGCCGACGACGAGATTTTCGTGTCCGACGGATCGAAGTGCGACACCGGCAACATCCTCGACATCTTTGGGGCGGGCAACCGGATCGCCATCACCGACCCGGTCTATCCGGTCTATGTCGATACCAATGTGATGGCGGGCAACACCGGCGACGCCGATGCGAGCGGAGCCTTCGCGGGCTTGGTCTATCTGCCCTGCACGGCGGAAAACAACTTCGTCCCAGCCATCCCGAACGAAAAGGTCGATCTGATCTACCTCTGCTACCCGAACAACCCGACCGGAGCGACGGCGACCCGCGAGCAGCTCCAAAACTGGGTCGATTATGCCCGCGCCAACGGCTCGATCATCTTCTACGACGCCGCCTACGAGGCGTATATCTCGGAGGAAGGCGTGCCGCATTCCATCTATGAGATCGAAGGCGCGCGCGAGTGCGCGATCGAATTCCGCAGCTTCTCCAAAAGCGGCGGGTTCACCGGCGTGCGCTGCGGCTTCGTCGTGATCCCGAAATCGCTGATGGGGCAAAAGGCGGACGGCTCGCCGCAGCCGATCCACCCGCTCTGGTCGCGCCGCCACAGCACGAAATTCAACGGCGCGAGCTACCCGGTCCAGCGGGGTGCCGCCGCCCTGTATTCCGAGGCGGGCAAGGCGCAGGTCGCCGCGCTGGTCGAGCACTACATGGGCAACGCCAAGCTCTTGCGCGAGGCGTGCGCCGACCTCGGGCTAGACGTCTATGGCGGCGTCAACGCGCCCTACATCTGGGTGAAGTGCCTGGCGGGCGTCGATAGCTGGGGCATGTTCGACCGGATGCTCGGCGAGGCCAACGTCGTCATCACGCCGGGCGCCGGATTCGGCGCGGCGGGCGAGGGCTACTTCCGCATCTCCGCCTTCAACAGCCGCGCGAACGTCGAAGAAGTCTGCCGCCGCCTGCCTGCGGTGCTGAAGTAGCGTCTGTCGCCAGTTGTTCGCCGCCGGAGCTGGAGAACGCCTCCCGGCTTCACCGTTTCTGGTGATTTCCGAGATTTTTTTTCGGCTTTCGTAGTCGCTCCGCAGCCGCCAGGATCAGGGAGCCGAACCCGCCGATCAACATGCTGTAAACCGCGATACCCGAGAGGAGGCAAATGATCCCAAGTGCGATGTTCGGCTCATTCTGCCAGTCGCTCGGGGCAAGCTCCAAGCAGATCGAAAACCAAGGGGTCATCAGCGCATCCATCACATCGGTCGCCTCGCGGTCGACAAACAAGCAGGTCACGATTGTGAGCAGGAAGACTGTCCCAGCACAGGATGCGAGCTGGAACAGCCGGCGATGGATCGGGCATAGGTCCATGCGGCGAAGGGCGGCGAAGGAGGGATAGGTAAATCGGGATGGGGCAACCGTATCGCCGCATTGTGATCCAAATGTGAATCGATGATGAAATTGCGGCGAAACATTCATCTACAGTGTCCCACTTGAGTCGCACATAGGCTGAGCGGCAAAGATAGACCGCCAATTCCCTGCGCCCTGATCCCCCTGCGGGCGGCGACCGGTGGCGGGTTGCTACGCGAACCCGGAGGGTTCGGATACCTTAGCCGGAGGCTGAGCGAAGCGGCACCACCGGATACGGCGCGGCAAAGGAGAGCGCATCCCAGAAGGGATGCCAGCGGTTTCTGTGAGGTGCTACGCCAGCACCTCTTTGACCACGCGGCCGTGCACGTCGGTCAACCGGCGCTCAAATCCATTGTGGTAGTAGCTTAGCCGGTCGAAATCGAGCCCGAGGATCTCTAGGATCGTGGCGTGGAATTCGTGGACGCTGACCGGATCGACCGCCGCCTTGTGCCCGAATTCATCGGTCGCGCCAAAGCTGAACGGCGCTTTCACGCCGGCACCAGCGAGGAAGGCGGAGAAGCCGTCCGGGTTGTGGTCGCGTCCGCTGGCACCTTTTTGGAATGTCGGCATCCGCCCGAACTCGGTGCACCAGACGACCAGCGTATCCTTGAGCAAACCGCGCTGCTTCAGGTCTTGGATCAAGGCGGCGGCGGGCTGGTCAAGCACTTCGCCGTGGACATCGTATTGCGGCTTGATCGTCTTGTGGCCGTCCCAGTTGCTCACGCCTTCGCCGCCGGTCTGGTAGGCGCCGTTGAAAAGCTGGACAAACCGCACGCCTTTCTCAACCAAGCGCCGGGCGAGGATGCAGTTCTTCGCGAACGCCGCTTTTAGGTCGGCGGTGCGATTGCCGCCCCTGGTCGGCGCCATACATTTTGAGGATCGACTCGGGTTCGTCCGAGATGTCCGCCACCTCGGGGACGCTCAACTGCATGCGCGCCGCCAGCTCGTAGCTGGAAATACGCGCCGCCAGCTCGGAATCGCCGGGGTTGCGTTCGAGGTGGCGCTGGTTGAGGCGGGCGAGGAACCCGCGGGTCGCCGCATCTTTCTCCGCGCTGATCCCGGCGGGGCGCGCCAGGTTGCGGATCGGCTTGGCGGCGTTGAAATCGGTGCCCTGAAAGGCGGCGGGCAGGAAGCCGGGTCCCCAGCAGTTGACGCTCGACTGCGGCGTGCCGCGCGGATCGAGGATCGCGACGTAGGCGGGCAGTTCCTCGCTCATGCTGCCCAAGGCGTAGGTGACCCACGCGCCCATGCTGGGGAACCCATCTAGCGTGTAGCCGGTAACATGAGGTTTTCGCCCGACCGTGCGTGTTCGTCTTCCCATGCAGCGAGTGCATGAAGCAAAATCATCCGACAGATCGCCGAGGCGCGGCACCAGATCGGAGACCATCTTCCCGGATTGCCCGCGCGGCTTGAACGCCCACGGGCTCTTCTGCAACGATCCCTGCTCGCCCTGGACCGTGATCAGCTTGTCCGCGCCCGGCATCGGCTGACCGTGCAGGCGCTCCAGCTCCGGTTTGTAGTCGAACGTATCGACATGGCTGACCGCCCCGGAGCAAAAGATCATCACCACATTCTTCGCCTTGGGCGCGAAATGCGCACGGCGGGCGGCGTGGGGAGCCGCCGGATCGATCGCCGGGCGGATCGGACCGAGGTGCTGCTTCTCCGCCGCCAACAAGCCGTCGCGCATCAATAACTGCGCCAGCGTGATCCCCGCCAAGCCGGTCGCGGTATTGCCGAGGAAGCGGCGGCGGTCGAGCAAGGAGAGCCCGCCGGGGGTGAGTGGGTGGTCGATCATGGGCATCGTGAGTTTGTTGAATCGGTTAAGGCTACGTCTAAGCTCGGCGGATTCTTTTGGCAAAAGCGGTCTCTCGCCCGAGGCGGCCACGCCGGGCAAGGCTGCGGCTCCCGGCTTTCCAACATTCAGTTTTGCGGCGATACTGCTCCGTCCACCCCCATCCCCCCAAAAAATGCCATGATCCGCCTTTATCGAACCTCCACCGGCGTAACCGCCGTTCGCGGCTCCCAAGCCTACCATTCGTCGTCATTTTCGTTCGACGACCTCTTTCGCCAAAGCGATCCCCGCGCCTGGCTGGAGAATATGCTGGGCGCCGGACAGCCCGCCGCACCCGACGATTCGCTGGCCGACGGCCCGCTGCTCGCGCCGGTCGAGTCGCAAGAAATCTGGGCGGCGGGCGTGACCTACACGCGCAGCCGGGAGGCGCGCATGGAGGAGAGCGAAAAGTCGGGCGGAGCGAGCTTCTACGACAAGGTTTACGAGGCGCCGCGACCGGAGTTGTTTTTCAAAGCGACCGCCGCGCGCGCCCGCGGGCACAAGGCGGAAGTCTGCATCCGCAGCGATTCGTTCTGGGACGTGCCGGAGCCGGAGTTGACGCTCGCCATCAACGCGGAGGGCAATGTCTTCGGCTATACCGTGGGCAACGATATGTCATCCCGCGACATCGAAGGCCAGAACCCGCTCTACCTTCCGCAGGCCAAAGTCTACCGCGGGTCCTGCGCCCTCGGTCCCGCCCTCTGCATCGCCGATCCGCCCGCGCCCGAGACTTCGATCTCGCTGGAGATCGAGCGCGACCGCGAGATCGCCTTCCTCGAAAGCACCGCCATCGGCAGGCTCAAGCGCACGTTCGACGAACTCGCCGACTGGCTCTTCCGCGAAAACGAATTCCCCGCCGGAGCCTATCTCATGACCGGCACCGGCATCGTCCCACCCGCCGGATTCAGCCTCATGTCCGGCGACATCGTCCGCATCACCTGCGGCGATTTCGGCACGCTGGAGAATTCGGTCGAGTAGATCGCTCGCATCCCGAAGCTGGCGCCTACTCGGCGAGCGCCGCCTCGGCTGCCTTGACGCGCTCCGCCATCGCCTCCGCATCCAGGTCTGCCCAGTTGGCCAGCGACGGCATTTTGGCGAGCAATTCGATCTGCCGCCGGAGCATGGCGCGCGATCCGCCGGCGTAGGGCGCGAGGTCGCGGATTTGTTCGGCGAGCCGGAGGGCGACCTGCGGGAGCCGCTCGGCGCATTGCCGGATCGGGTTGAACCCGGCCTCGAACATCGCCTCGAACCGGACCGGCAGCGATTCGACGCCCTCCGGGTCCTCCGGAAGGTCGCGCCCGGCGACGAGCACGAAGGCAGAGGTCAGGCGGTCGATGCAGCGCATCGCGGTGGTCGGGTCGTTGATGCCGGGCGAGAGAGCGCGCTGGGCGATCTCGACGAGGCGGAGGAGGCAGAATTCGAGATCCGCCTCCGGCGTGCGCTCGGGTCCGATGATGACCGCGTCCCGGATCTCGGCGGCGACCGCGGCGGCGCGCTTCTTGCGCTCGTCTTCATCTGCGGCAGCGGGCAGCTCGATGCGGGCGAGTTCTCGCCCGGCGAAGAGATAGTGGCCGGGGCGCACGAGGAAGCGGACGGTCGCCTCGGCGTCCCGCGCCTTATCGGCGACCGCCTCCAGCCCGATGACTTGCAAAAATCCATCCTCCTCCGCGATCACGGGGATCGAGGTTTCCGAAGGAGGCGCAGGACCGCGGGAAGGCGGCGGGTCGGTCGCCGGGCGCTGGCCCTCGCCGCGCTCGGGCAGGAGGCGGCGCGCCACGGCGGTGAATTCGCCATAGACATTGGTGATGATCGTATCCGCCTGCATCGCACGCCCGGTGCGGTGGATGAAAAAATGAACATGCCTAGGCTGCCGAGCGCGAAGGCGAGACCGAGGATGATGGCGGCCAAGCGGCGCAGTTGCTCTCCTGGCGCGGACCAGCGCAACGAAGCAAAAGAGCGAGGTGGCGACGAAGGTGCGAGCACGCATTGAGTACCCGCATCCCTCATGAAATTGCGCGCAGCAGGCGCGGCCCGAATTGGGTCGAGGCGAGCGAGAAGGCGACGACGGTGACCGAAAACGAAACAGCAAGCAATCGTGATGATCAGGCACTTGATCGTCGAGAGAATCTGCCGGTAGGCATCGGGCGGAGACGGAAGAATCCGGCGACAAACGGCGGCAGCTTGGCAAATCCGTCGGTCGAGGCGATAGGTAAGCGCGAATGCCGCCAGGGCTCATCAGGGCCAGGATCGAGCCCGCATCGCCGACCGCAATTGTTCGTAGAGATGGAAGAGGCGCGCTTTCATGCATAGGGCGCTACGCCAGCGGTAAGCTCCGGCGGCTTTTTCGGGGACTCCGGCACGGCGGCGGCTTCGAGCGGCAGGAAGATCGAGCCGGTGCTCTTCCTCCTCGCCGAACCGGATCGTCCCGCCGTGGCGGCGGATGTAGGCGTGGGCAAGCCGCGCTGGCACATCCGCGCGATGCGACTCCGCCGTGCCGAAATCAAAATCCGCCCGCCCCGCCCGGATCGAGATTCGGGCGCGCGATCGGAAGCCGGCCAACGCGACGGAGGGCGCATCCGCTTCGCGAGGCGCGCCGCACCGGGAAACCGAACAGATGCTCCAGCGCCGACTGGAGTTCGGAGAAGTCGGCACGGACCAGCAGGCGCGCCGAGCGGCGGCGGCGCGGCAACAAAACCAAGTCCACGCCCCGATCTCCCGCGCCAGCACGCCCGCGCGCTGCCGCGCTTTCCACAATCTGGTCGAGCAAGTAAAGCCGCCGGGGACCCGTCCGTTCATCCTTTGCCTCGCCGCCGACCTCCCGCGCGTCAGCCTCCGCCGCGGCGATCTGCAACATCGCTTCCAGGGTCTGGCGCAGCCGCTCGGTCTGCTCGCTCGCCAGCGCCAGCGCGCGCTTCTGGCCTTCGTTCAGGTCGCCGAGCCGCCCTTCGGCGACGAGGGCGGCGGGCATGCGGATTCCGGAAAGCGGCGTGCGTAGCTCGTGGCAGAGCGTTCCCAAAAAATCTGTCTTCATCGCCGCCGCCAGCCGCGATTCATCGATGTCTTGGAGCGTGACGATGTGACCGCCGCGCGGCTCCGGCAGCGCCGCGACCCGGATGGCAAAATCAGATCGGCTGCCAAACACCGGCAGGGACAGCCGCCTCGGCTCCCCGGCACCCTCCGCGATCATCTGCCCGATGAAGTGGACCAGCCCGTCCTGCGCGGATTCGTCGAGCGAGGCGATGAGCTTCCGCCCGGCGGCATTCATCTCGCCGATCTGCGACCGATCAAACACAGCGGCCGGGCACGGGATGCAGTCCAGAAAGCTCGGAGCCGCCTCTCCGGGGCGATTGCCGGCGGCGTTTTCATTCGGCGCTTCCATCTATCCGAGCCCTAGTTTTTTGCGTTTCCGGTAGAGCGTCGCCTGGTCGATCCCGAGCGTCTTGGCCGCCTGCGACAGGCTGCGCGACCGGTCGAGGACCCGCGCGATGTGCGCCGCTTCCAGGTCGGCGAGCGAAATTTGATCGCTGCCGCCGAGCGCTTCCTCCAGCCAGGTTTCGCGGGGCGGGGCGATGGTTGGACGAGCCGTTGAGCGGCGAGTAGCCGTTGGTAGGAGTGGTGGGGGTCAGCAGCAATGCGGGCTGCGTAACCGGTCCTCCACGCCGATCGCGAGTGGCGGTCAGGATCGTGTGGCGCGTTCGATCGCGTTGCGCAGCTCCGCAGGTTGCGGTGGGCGTATCCCATCAAGAATGCCTCCGCCTCCGGCGTGAAATATGATCGCCCGCTTCATCTGCCCAGCGAAGAATTGCAGGTAGTTCTGGGCAAAGCGGCGCAGATCCTCGGGGCGCGCGCGGAGCGGCGGCATCTCGACCGAGATCACATTGAGCCGGTAAAACAAATCCTCGCGAAATTGCCCGGCGCGCACGCATTCTTGCAGGTTGCGGTTGGTCGCCGCGATGATCCGGACGTCGGATTTGCGCGCCTTGTTCTCCCCCACCCGCTCGTATTCCTTTTCCTGGAGCAGGCGCAGGAGCTTGGGCTGGATCTCGAGCGGCAGCTCCCCGATTTCATCGAGGAAAAGCGTGCCGCCCTCCGCTGCCTTCACCTTTCCCCAGGTATCTTTGACCGCGCCGGTGAACGCTCCCTTCACATGGCCGAAGAGCTCGCTCTCCAGCAGTTCTTTGGACAAACTCGGGCAGCTCACCGTGACGAACGGCTTTACTTTGAGGTGGCTGTTCTCGTGGACCGCTTTGGCAACCACGCTCTTCCCGGTCCCGCTTTCGCCCAAGATCAATACCGTCGCCCCGGTGGGCGCCGCCCGGAATAGCATCTCATAGGCGCGCCGCATCTCCGTATCCGCCGACTCAAATTCGTTCGGCGGCGCGGTGGTGGAAACTTCCGTCTCCAGCTCCGCGATCTTGTGCTCCATCTTCTGGAACTTCTGCGCGCGCGCCAGGACCGCCCGCAATTGGTCCGGCGAAAACGGCTTTTCTAAATAATCGAGCGCCCCCAGCCGCGTCGCCTCGACCGCCGTCTCGATCGACGCATGCGCGGTGAAAACGACCACGGGCAGATTGGGAAAGAGTTCCTTCGCGTCCTTCAGGACCTCCAGCCCGCTTTCGCTGCCGAGGCGGAGGTCGAGCATCATGAGCTGAAAGTTTTCTTCGCGAAGCCGCTGGAGGGCGACCTCGCGACAGTCTGCCGTTTCGGCATAGTGGCCTTCGGCTTCGACAGCAATGAGGGTGGACTCGCGGATCGATCGCTCGTCATCAACGATAAGAATATCCATGAGATCAGCAGTAGCAGGGAAAGTGCCGCGAAGCATTGATTCGGCGGCTGGTTGATAGAGAGAGGATTACAAATGCCCTGGGCCGGGCGATTGGGATTGCGTTTTGCAAGGCGCACGCATTTCCCGCGCAGGGTCATGCGAAATGCAACAGGGGCTACGTTAGACCGCGCAATTCGAGCGCCTGATTTACGCGATTGACGGCGATGGAATAGGCGGCGGTCCTTAGCGAGATATTGGCGTCCCGCGCGCGGCAGGAGACAGCGTCCCAGGCGCGGTCGAGCCTCTGGTCGAGTTCATCGAGAACGCGGCTCTCAGACCAAGCGTGGCGCTGGTGGTTCTGCACCCACTCGAAATAGGAACAGATCACGCCTCCCGCGTTGCCAATGATGTCTGGAACGATGGTGATCCCGCGCGCGGTGAGTTTCGATTCTGCCTCGCAGGTGATCGGCTGGTTCGCACCCTCCACGATCATCTTGGCGCGGACATTCTCTTCGTTGCCAGTGTGGATCGCTCCGCCGAGGGCGGAGGGGATGAGGAGATCGCATTCGATCCCGATCAATTCATCGCGGCCAAGCGGTTCGCCGAGGTCGCATTCGGCGACCGGCGTGCCGCCGTCCTTCGCTTCGATCACGGCGGGAATGTCGATGCCTTTCTCGGCCGCCAATGCCCCCTGGCTATCGCTGACCGCGATCACCCGGCATCCGAATTCGGCAAGCCGGAGCGCCGCGTGCTTGCCGACGGTTCCAAATCCTTGGATCGCGACTGTCGCGCCCGAAAGCGGGCGGTCCTCGCGTTCCAAAAGCCGGCGCGCCGCATTCGCAACACCCCGCCCGGTCGCCTGAACGCGACCTTTCGAACCATGGAGGTTGACTGGCTTGCCGGTTACCATCGCCCATGCGTTATCGCCCGGCTTGCAGCGCGTCAGCGCCTCCGCAAACCACGCCATCTCCTGCGGTCCGGTCCCGACATCGGGCGCGGGGATGTCGGTGTCCTCGCCAATGACCGGGGCTAGACGCTCCGCTAGCGTCTTGGTAAGTCGCATCTTCTCCCCGGCGGAAAGCTCCGCTGCTTCGCAATCAACTCCGCCTTTGCCGCCGCCGAACGGGATGTCCGCGACGGCGCACTTCCAAGTCATCAGCGAAGCTAGCTCGCGAAATTCATCGAGCATTACGGTCGGGTGATAGCGCAGCCCGCCTTTGCACGGACCGCGCGCGCTATTGTGCTGCACCCGGTATCCGCGGAAGTTGGCGATGCGCCCGTCATCCATCCTCAAGGGAAGGTCGACGGTCACCTCTCGTTCCGGCATGGTGAGCTGAAAGGCGCGCTCCTCATCTAAGCCGAGGAAATCAATGGCGCTCTGCAAATAGCTTTCGACACACGAGGTATTTTGTTTCGCTTTGTCCTGCATGGTAGTGATTTGGTTTGACGAACCCGCCGATCAAATGCCCCATTCGCCGTGACCGACGAACTAACACCTAGCGGAGAGAGCGGGACGCCGCCCAATTCCGATGCGTCCACCCTGCGCCACGACCTGAAGCACTGCCTCCACGCCATCGGCATGGGAATCCATGTGCTGAAGATCGCGGGCGAGGACAAGACCAGACGCGAATCAACCCTCGATTGGATGGGCAAAGAGCACAAGCGGCTCGAAGGTCTGGTCAAGGAGGCGATCAATCGGATCGAGGGACCGGCTGACAGCGGCACCCGCTAGGGGCGTGCCGCCAGCCGATCCCTCTGTGGGGCTACTACGGGATTAGTTGAGGTCGGCGTCATCCGCCGCATCTTCGAGTTCATCGGCGGCGTCTTCAACCGCGTCGCCGGCATCATCGGCGGCATCGTCGATCTTTTCGCCGAGTTTTTCGGCAGGGCCTTCGTGCTCTTCGGCGCAGGAGACCGTAATCAGGCACGCGGCGATCATGGCGGCAACGACGGCGAAAAAGGTGAGCGCGTCTTTGGCAGTCTTCGAAGTTTTCATGTTTCTTTTGGGCTGAAAGGTTGGGAATTCAAAATGCGATGCGGGTGTCGGCGATTGGGAGCCGACTAGGCAGGTCTGCGCCCGGTGAAGAGCGAAACGATGAAGGCGATCAAGAAGAGGACGAAGCAAACCTTCGCGATCATGGTCGCGATACCGGCCGCCCCCATGAAGCCAAACAGTCCGCAGAGGATGGCGATGACGAGGAAGATTAGGTGTAACGTAGCATGGTCTTTTGAGTTGAGGTTGGTAATCAAGGCGGATGCCCTGAACTGCTCCCCTTTATCGCTTCGGTACATGCCACCCCGCAGGATTCCTGACGCATAACAAACAAAATCAACGAGTTGCACAAATAGAGACGGTTGCCGCACCGGGTGCCTGACGCCCTGTTTGATGCAGGTAAGGTATCCCGCCCACATTGCATGGCGGGAGACTAGCGCACTTCGAAAGCATCATGGCGTCGCCCGCCTGCCGAGGCAGGCGGAAAAACGTCGCCGCCGAGCCGGAGGCGAACGAAATCGCCACGAGGTGACGCCGCGCTATCGCTGCGCCCAATCAGTTCCATGCGGCTCCCAGACGTCGAGCGATTCAGAACATTGGGCGATGATCAGCGCGGCGTCGGATCTGATGGTTTGATCGGAGCAAACTCGGAAAAGGATCCCGCCGCATCGAACGCGACTTGCGGCGCGCCGCTGATGGCATAGTCGATGAGATCAGGGCGACCGTTGCCATCGCTGTCGGCGAACGGGGTTGCCGGCGGCAGGAGCGTGTCATCTCCTGCTCCAGGCGTTCCGCCCGCCGCGGCAGCTCGCCCGCGGCAGCTCAGCGGATCGGCGTGATCCGGATTCGCGCCTGGATCGACCAAGGCAGGCTCGCCCGGATCCCGTCCGCCCCCGTCGGCAAAGGCGATTTGTCGTGTAGCGAAAGCGGACGATTTCCTCTCCATCGGCGGCGGCGAGCGCCACTGATTCGCCCGCATTGTCAAACGCGGTCCCATTCTCTGGAAATACGCCCGCGATCCGGCGGTCCACGCCGTATTCCGCCTCTCAAATGCCGCGAGGTTTTCACCACCAGCGCAAGGCTGCGCCCGGCGCGAGAAGGGAATCGAGCGGAAAGACGAAGTCGATCCGGCGTGAACCTGACGGCTCCCAGGGTTGATCGGCTCTAGCGCGATGTTGCGCAATTCGATAAACTCTAAGTCTTCCAGGGTCCGGCGAGGTTATCATCAATTCGGAAACGACGAGATTGCCCGCCGCCGCCAGATCGCCGGCGAAAGGTCGCCTCACGGTCAAGGCGGACCGATCTCCATTGTCGAAAGCGCGCGCTTTGACCACCGCCGAGGCGAGGGTACCGGAACCGGTGCGGCGTAGGCGCTGCTGCGTGCGGCAGCACCCGTCCACATCTCGCGCGGGTCGGAGCCGTCGGTTGTATAGTAAATCGTGCCGGAGGCTCCAGAATCCCTAGCTCAAACCCGGACGCGACGTTGCCGCCGTGCTGGCTGAACTCCGGCGCTTCGACCGGCGGATAAAGATCGTTTTGCCGGAGCAAATCGACCAGAAAACCAGTCCGGGTAGGAAAATAGGTGGTGAAGACGCTGTCGCTCCTGCTCCCATTCCGCATCCCGCGTGAACGGCTGCGCCGGGCGCGGTAGTCGCCCACCGCCGACTCGCCGAGGATCGCGGTGTAGATCTCCGCCGCGCGCGCCTCCCGAATCGCAGCGGCGCCACAGGGTGAGCGCCCCGCCACCGTGGAAGCAATGGCGGCGCACGCGGTCGGCGTAGCGGGCGAAACTCTGGGTTTTCGCGCAGCTTGGT
Organism: Verrucomicrobiales bacterium; assembly: GCA_041395145.1. Lineage (GTDB taxonomy): Bacteria > Verrucomicrobiota > Verrucomicrobiia > Verrucomicrobiales > DEV007 > JAWLBD01. The sequence continues at coordinate 212,938 of JAWLBD010000003.1, forward strand.
GTAAACGCGCACCAGCGTGCTCGGGTCATCGACATTGACATTCCGCGTCACGTCGATCTCGAACATGCTTGCCTCCATATCCAGGGCATGCAGATCCACGGGACCACGCCATCCCCGCGCGACTTGCGGATCGCCCGCATATTGTTGGAGTTAAAGATGTCCGGACCGTCGCGGCTGCCCATGTATTGGTGCATCAGCATGTAGTCGATCAGGTTGTCGATATCGATGCGCCGCCATCGCCTCGTAGGCGGAGCGCGACGCCAACCCCGCATTGGCGAGCGCCTGCATATCCCACGCCTCGAAGGTTCCGTCGAGGATCTTGGTGGTCGTCGTCCGGCGGTTGATCATCGAAGTCATCCTCCTCGCCGCCAAAGTGGGAGGCGCCGAAGTAGCGCGGGTATTCGACCGGATTGTATAAGCCCCAGTAGAAGCCCGTTGATATAGAGATGCACGTAAGTGGCGCGCCCGGCGTGGGGTTCCCCATTTCCTTCATCAAGTCCCGGGCGAAGGTCCAGATATACTGCGATTGGTCGCGCTCGGTGGTGCCGACATTGCTGTCGATCTGCGCCGACCGGGTCCAGCCGTGCGCGTTTTGCACGCGCAGGATGAAGCTGTCGAATTACATCGATGGCGAGGTCCGGAAGAGCCGGTAGCGCAGCCGCTTCGCCCTGCTCGCCGCGAAACTCGACCCGAAAACTATCTGCTTCGGCCTGACCGCTGGCGCTGCGCGAGCCATTGCCGTGGATGCGGATGCCGCCGTCGAGCGCCACGTCCTCGCCAGGATCGCCGGGGTGGAGGAAACTCGAACGAGACCGCGCGCTCCCACGCGCGACCGTCGACGGGGATTGGCATAGATGCCGCGCGGGTTGTTGAAGAATTCATCGTTGGGCACCACGAGGAATGGCGTGCGGATGGTAAGCCCTTCGATGATCTCGCCGCGGTAGGCGGGGTCGTCCACGACGCGCGGGTCCATGGCGTAATCAGGCGCGCGCGCCCCCCGTCGTAAGCGCGCCAGGGGGATTGGCGGGCTGGCGGATCACGTCGTTGAGAAAGAGATAACTATGGGTGTCCACATCGCTGGGGATCAGCCCGTCTTTGAATGCCGCTGCCCGCAATACGGCGGTGGTGAAGTACCGAATCGGACCGGCGTAGTCGGATCCCGTTTAGCGCAGATGGCTCGCTGCCGTCAGCGTGTAGCGGATCGTCGCGCCGGGCGTCGCGCAGGTGATCTCGACTCTGCGGCGTATCGTAGAAACCCGCGGTCCACGCTGAATTTTGTATCGGCGACCCGGCCGTCGAAGCCCGCCCCATTCGCCGCCCCCGGCGTGGGTGGCGCGAGAAACCGGATCGCCCCGCCTTCGTCGATGCCGTAGGCGACATCGGCGATCTGATCGGGAAAACCGGGATCGAAGGCGGACACCACCGTAGAGCCGTCCGGCGCGACCAGCGCGAGGAACTCGCCCGCCTGGTCGAGGCTGAAACTCGCGTGCAGCTCCGCCTCGGCGGCGCTGCGGTCTTTCCCCGAGGCGAAGACAACCAAATACCCGCCCGGCGCGATGCTTTGCCCCGCTGGAATCTGCCATTTGATCGGATTGTTAGGATCGTCGGTCAGGGAGTAGCCGCCGACCTCCAGCGCGAACGCGTTTGGGTTGTGGATCTCGACCCAATCCGAACTGTCGCCATCCTCGTCCTCCAGCCCGGCAGCATTGGCGGCGGCGAATTCGGTGATCGCTGGCGGCACGGGATCGATGTCGACCCCGAGGAATACTTGCGCCGAGGCGGTGCCCCCGTCTCCCGTCGCCGTCAGCGTGTAGGTCGTCGAGGCGTCCGGCGAAACGCTGGCGCCGCCAGCCAACGCGACCGCGCCGACCGCCGGCGAGATGCTCACCGCGGTCGCGCGTTCGACCTCCCAACTCAGCGCCGCGCTTTCGCCGGATGCGATAAGTTGCGGATCGGCGGAGAAACTGCGGATCAACGGCGGCGGCTCACCCGCGACGTGGGCGGCGAGCCATTCGTTGATCCCGAGGATCTGCGCATCGCTCAGCGCCGCGGTGTAAACGAGCACCTCGATGATGTCGAAGTCGGAAGGCGCAGTGCCCGCCCCGAAGTCGGGGACCGGCGATGCGCCGCACCGGATGTCGCCCAGGTAGAGGCGGTCGCTGCTCGTCGTGAATCCCGTGCCCGCGCTATCGAGCGCCACCGTCGCCGCCCCGTCCTCGCTAAACCATTCTTTCACCCCGGAGCCATCCATCCGCGCGCGGCGGATGAATGGCACGCCCATAGGCACCGCCTGGGAGTGCCCGGTCACCGATCCGTTATCCTTCCGGATCGACGGATCGCTGCCGAGGTTGAAGTGGTTGCCTGGATTCTGCGCGGTCGCCGCCAGCGAGCCGATGCCGACCGGGCGCGTCAGCCGCATCGCCCGCCAAGCCGTGGAGGTTGTAAATCGCGATCAGGGTCAGTTCGGAAAGCCTGCCCCGCCATTGAGCGGCGGCGTGGCGAGCAGGTGCATCAGCCGACCCGCTAAAGGCAACGCCGACCAGCGGGACCCCGAGCCAGCAGGCCGCCGGTGTGTTCCGCCAACGACGGCGCGCCATAGGTCACGGGCCGACCGCGCCGACGAGCAGGCATCGTTGCCGCGACCGCTCGAATCCGCCCCACAACCCGCCGCCCGGATCGTATTCCGCATCGGGGCGCGGAAGACAGACGGCTAGCGATCCGGCTATGCTTGGGTCGTCGGGGGGCAGCTCGGTGCCGAACAAACTGGGCGCACAGAAAAGCGCGGCACACGCCGCGAGAAGAATCGCAACGCGAGCCGCCGGGGGATAGGCGGGGGTCATGCGCTGATTCTGAGCAAATCGCCGGCCCGATGTCTAGCCAAGATCTTTGGAATGCGCCGATGCGCCCCCGGCAGCCGCCTCGCAGGAACTCGCGGGCGCACAGGGGCTGTGCAGATTTTGCTGCGGTTCGCTTCCCGGAGAGACAACCCCTTGCAATCGCCCGGCGTAGTGTTTAGGAACGCGCGGGTTTCTCCTTTCGCCCGCCTTTTTCTCCTCCCACCCAGCTCCCTATGTCCCATCTCTGGAAATCGCTCTCCGCTTTCCTCGGATCCTCCATCGGAAAAAAAATCATCGTCGCCCTGAGCGGCGCGGTCTTCCTGCTCTTTCTCGTCGGACACCTGGCGGGGAACATGCTGGTTTACGCCGGACCCGATGCGATGAATACCTACGCCGCCGCCTTAAAGGGTCAACCCGCGCTGCTCTGGCTCGCCCGCGGCGGTCTCCTCGTCTCGTTCGTCGCCCACGTCGTGACCACCGTCCTGCTGGTGAAGCAAAACAAGGCCGCGCGGCAAAACCGGTATTACTACCAGCAGACGATCCAGGCGAGCGCCGCCTCCCGCTACATGATCGTGAGCGGGCTGACGATCCTCGCCTTCGTCGTCTACCACCTGATGCACTTCACCCTGCACATCGGCAACGAATACGGCAGCTACGTCGATGCCCAAGGGCGGGCGGATGTTTACAAGATGATGGTCGACGGGCTGAGCAACGTTCCCGTCGCCATGTTTTACCTCGTCTCGATGGGTCTGCTCTGCTGGCACCTCAGCCACGGATTCGCCAGCGTATTTCAGACGCTCGGGCTGAATTCGGACAAGTTCCGCCCGGTCATCGAATGGGTCGGCAAGGTCTATGCCGGCGCCATCTTTCTCGGCTTTGCCTCCATCCCGATCTCGATCCTCGCCGGCTTCGTCAAATACTAGGCGCCATCCCCACCCGAGAACCCACCGACTTTCCCCACCATGTCTTTCGCAACTTCCTCCGAAATGCCGGGCGCGGCGATCCCCGCCGGTCCGATCGAGCAAAAGTGGTCCAAGCACAAGATGGACAGCAAGCTCATCAACCCGGCGAATAAGCGCAAGTATTCGGTCATCGTCGTGGGCAGCGGCTTGGCCGGTGGAGCCGCCGCCGCCACGCTGTCCGAACTGGGCTACAAGGTGAAGTGCTTCTGCTACCAGGATAGCCCGCGCCGCGCCCACTCGATCGCCGCGCCAGGCGGCATCAATGCGGCGAAGAACTACCAGAATGACGGCGACTCGGTCTTCCGGCTCTTCTACGACACGGTTAAGGGCGGCGACTTCCGCTCGCGCGAGGCCAACGTCTATCGCCTGGCGGAGGTCAGCGCCAACATCATCGACCAATGCGTGGCGCAGGGCGTGCCGTTCGCCATGATGCGGTATTGCTGCTCGCCAACCGGTCGTTCGGCGGCGCGCAGGTCTCGCGGACGTTTACGCGGCAGGCCAAGACCGGGCAGCAACTCTTGCTCGGTGCCTACTTCCGCCTTGTCAAAGAGGCGCCCGCGGCGGCGTGACGATGTTCCCGCGCACCGAGATGCTGGACCTCGTCGTCGTCGATGCGGCCACGCCAAAGGATCGTGGTGCGCGACATGGTGACCGGCAAGATCTCATCCCGCAGCGATTGCAGCGATCCTCGCGACCGGCGGCTACGGCAACGTCTTCTACCTCTCGACCAGCGCGAGGCTGCAACGTGATGAAGCGCCTTCCGCGCCCACAAGAGGGCGCCTATTTCGCCAACCCGTGCTACACCCAGATCCACCGACCGCCCGGTCAGCGGCGACTGCGAAGCAAGCTCACCCTGATGTCCGAATCGCTCCGCAACGACGACGCATCTGGGTGCCGAAGAAGGCGGAGGACTGCAAGAAGCCGCCGTCCCAGATCGCCGAGGAGGACCGCGACTACTACCTGGAGCGCAAGTATCCGTCCTTCGGCAACCTCTCGCCCCGCGACATCGCCTCCCGCGCCGCCAAGGAAGCCTGCGACGACGGGCGCGGCGTCGATCCCGGCGGAACCGGCGTCTATCTCGACTTCCGCGACGCCATCAACCGGCTGGGCGAAGACGCGATCCGCGAGCCGCTACGGCAACCTCTTCCAGATGTATGAGGAAGATCACCGGCGAGAATCCCTACAAGGTGCCGATGCGCATCTACCCCGCCGTCCACTACACGATGGGCGGTCTCTGGGTGGACTACAATCTGATGAGCAGCTTGCGGGTCTCCACGTCCTCGGCGAAACCCTTCTCCGACCACGGCGCAAACCGGCTCGGTGCCAGCGCCCTGATGCAGGGACAGCCGGACGGCTATTTCGTCATCCCGGCGACGCTGCCGAACTATCTAGCCGGGCAGAAGCCAGGCGCGGTCACCGCCGACCATCCGGAATTCAAGAAGGCGGAGGAGGAAGTCAACGCCCGCATTAACGAAGCTGCTGTCGATCAATGGCAAGCGCAGCGTCGGTTCGTTCCATCGCGAGCTTGGCCTGCTCTGCTGGGACAAGTGCGGGATGGCGCGGACCAAAGCGGGGCTGGAGGAAGCGCTCCAGCGCATCCCGCAGATCCGCGCCGAATTCTGGGAGAGAACCTGCGCGTCCCCGGAGGGCGAGCCTCAACCAAGAGCTGGAGAAAGTGCGACCGCGTCGCCGACTTCATCGATTTCGCCGAACTCATGGTGACAAACGCGCGCGCTCCACATCGCGAGGAAAGCTGCGGCAATGCGCCGCTCCGAGCACCAGACCGAAGAAGGCGAAGCCCTGCGCCGCGACGACCAATACGCCTACGTCGGCGCGTGGGGCAGCGGCGACCCGAGCAAGCCGATCCTCCACAAGGAAAACCTCGAATTCGAAAACGTGAAACTCCAGACCCGGAGCTACAAGTAGCGGCGCTTTGGCCAAAGCCGCCATCCGGTGCTAGATTCCCGACATGACCACCGACATTTCAGACCCAGCCGTCCTCGAAGCCCAAGCGCTCAAACTGCCCCCCTACCAGCGCGGCAGGCTCGCCGAAAGCCTCCTCGACAGCCTTGACGACGACGCCGCCAAGGAGACCGAGAAAGTGGCTGGAGCTATCGGCAGAACGTTATGAGGCATACAAGCGCGGCGAAGTCAGGCATGGATGCTTGGGAATTCATCGACCGAATCAGGAAAAGCATCGCCTGGCATGATCCGAATCCTCACCCCCGCGCAACGAGGCGTGGAAGACGCCATCAATTACTACTCAACCATCGACCATTCCCTAGCCGGTTGATTCATTGCCGACTTTGAGGCGACCGTTCAAAGGATAGCCAAGAGCCCCTCCGCATTTCGGATACAATTCGCAACCATTCGGCGGCTCAACCTCAAAAAATTTCCCTTTGGTATCCACTACCTAATCGACGGGCAAGATATAGCGATCCTTTCGCTCATCCACCTCCATAGCGACCCAGCCGACTGGGAACACGACATCTCTTAAGCCATCGCCTGATGCAGGCAGCCATCGACATCGCCGATATTATTTTCAAAGCCCACGCGTTTCGCTTCGCGGGCACAGACAAACCGAGCCTTATGGCAACTGCGGGAATCCCCGACCAAATCAACGAGTTCCTCGACCGCCTCAGCGCATCGGGCTTGGAGTTTCTTGTAGTCGGCGGGATCGCCCTCCGGCAGTACATCGGCTCGCGAAACACTGAAGATATCGATTTGATTGCCGCGCCCGATGCGCTCGGCGAGATCTCTGGCATCGTGATTGAGGAGTCCAATCCCGAATTTGCCCGCGCGCGGTTCGGCACCCTCCAAGTTGATATTCTGCGGGCGGAGCATTCCCTGTTTGCCTACATTCTGAAACAAGAGTCCAACGTGAAGGACTTCGCCGGACATTCGCTGCCGTGCGCCACCCCGCGCGGGCTTGCGATCCTTAAGCTTTTCGCCCTCCCATCCCTTTACCGGCAGCACGACCTGACCCGCGTCGCCATTTATGAGGGCGATATCGCCGCGCTGGTCGGGCAGTTTTCGCTAGATGACGCGGACCTTCTCGCCCCGCTCGAATCATATCTCATCCCCTCCGATCTTGGCGAATTGCGCAAAATCCTTTCGGAAATCCGCGCGCGCCTCCACCGATTTGACCCCTAACATTTCAATCCCATGAATCTCACCCTCAAAGTCTGGCGCCAAAAGAGCGCGAACGCGAAAGGTCACTTCGAGACGTATCAGGCGACCGGCATATCGGAGGAAGCATCCTTCCTCGAAATGCTCGATGTCGTGAACGAAACGTTGATCGAGAAGGGCGAGGAGCCAGTGGCATTCGACCACGACTGCCGGGAGGGCATCTGCGGGATGTGCTCGCTGGTCATCAATGGCATCGCCCACGGACCCGACGCCGCCATCACCACCTGCCAGCTCCATATGCGCCGGTTCCGCGATGGCGACACGATCTGGATCGAGCCGTTCCGCGCCAAGGCGTTCCCCGTCCTCCGCGACCTCGTCGTGGACCGGACCTCGCTGGACCGCGTCATCCAGGCCGGCGGTTTTATCTCGGTGCGCACCGGCTCGCCGCAGGACGCCAACGCGCTGCCGGTCGCCAAGACGGACGCCGATGCCGCCTTCGATGCCGCCGCCTGCATCGGCTGTGGCGCGTGCGTCGCCGCCTGCAAAAACGCCTCCGCCATGCTTTTCGTTGCGGCAAAAGCCGCCCACCTCAACCTCCTGCCCCAAGGCAAGCCCGAGAAGGATCGGCGCGTCCTCGCCATGGTCCAGGCGATGGACGCCGAGGGCTTCGGGAACTGCACCAACCAATACGAGTGCTCCGCCGCCTGCCCAAAATCGATCAGCGAAGCCAACATCGCCAAGCTCAACCGCGACTACCTCTGCGCCTCCGCGAAGGATTCGGTGGGAGGGTAATATTGGTGCATTGTCATTAGAGCGGGCATTAAGCTGCCCTTTGGTTTCGGGCAATCTCCCCTCGGGTTTCCTTGGATTTTTGCGGAACGCGTCGATTTGCCTATTTCTCAATCGAGCCAGGGGAAGCGACTTATTCCTTCCGCCAGAGCCAGCGCAGCGAGTCCGGAAAGATCGCGCCGCCGTGGTTGCCGTTGTGGGCGCCCTCGCCGAAGACGAACCGATAGTCGTAATACGCGAACTTGAGCGCGGCAGCCATCTGCTGGTTGGCGAGCGGCCAGTTGCCGTGGGCGTTATCCAGGTCGTTGGACCCGTCTTGCAAAAACACGCGCAGCGGCTTCGGCTCCGTCTTGCGGATCAGCGCCGGATAGACGTGCCCGCCCCGGATGTTGGTGAAGCTGCCGATGTGGCTCAGCACCTTGCGGAACAAATCGGGGCGCTCCCACGCGACGGTGAACGCGCAGATGCCGCCCGAACTCATCCCGCAGATCGCCCGCTGGTCCGGATCGTCGGTCAGCCGGTATTCTCGCCCGACTTCGGCGAGGATTTCCTTCTCGAGGAACTCGGCGTATTTCCCGCTCAGCGTATCGTATTCGGCGGACCGGTTGCTGCCCACGCCCTTCGGGTTTTGCCAGCCCTGCGGGGCGTCCAGCTTCTCGGCGAACCAGCCTGGATTGACGAAGATCCCGATCGTGACCGGCATCTCGCCCGCCGCGATCAGATTGTCAAAAACCACCGTCGCCCGGATCTGCCCGTCTTCGCCGACATAGGCGTGCCCATCTTGAAAAACCATCACAGCCGCCTTACCGCTACCCTCCGCCTCATACTGAGCCGGCACATACACATAGTATTCGCGGATCGTGCCGGGGAAGACTTCGCTCTTCCACACCTTCTTTGCCACCGTCCCCTTCGGCACGCCCTCCTTGCGCATCGAATCCGGTCCCAGCGGGTATTCCTTCGGCTTGGCATCTTGGGCAAACGCGATGCCGATTCCGGAAGCGAGGGCGATCAGGCTGATGAAAGTAAAGTGGCGCATAAGCGGCAACTATCTGAGGGCGGCGCGCTGCGGCAAGGCGGAAGATCGGGTCGCGATGCCCTTCACCTACCGCAAGTAGATAAATTCCTTCAGGTTGAAAATCGACTGCGCAAGATCCTGCCAGACCCGCGCCTCGCTCGGCTCATAGTCCGCTGCCTTGGCGAGGTCCGCCGCCCGCTGGCGGAGCGCTTCGATCCGCATAGCGAGACCGGCGTGGGATGCCTGGCCGCCTTCCCCGAGCGCCGCAATGACGTCGGCTTCGGGGATGGCGACGATGCCGGAGGCGGACGCGCTGGCGGCGATTTCGTTCTCGCTCAAGGCGCGGTCGTAGAGCTGGGCGCGCAGGATCTTGCCGCGCAGCAGCCGGTTGCCCGCCGCGCCAGTGCCGTGGCGGAGCCCGAAGACGATCTGCGCCTGGCCGGCGGCGAATCCGATGGCCGGCTCCGCCTTGTAAGGCTGGCCGTAGGGCGCGCCGTTGCGATACGCGGCGACCGTGCCGTCTTCATGCCAGGCGATGGCGATCTGGACCGGCTGGCCGACGGCGGCGGATTCCTCCGGCGCGCCGGCGAAGTCCTGGGTGCGTTTAAAGAAATTGCTGCCCGCCATCCAGCGGCGCGGCTGGCGTTCGGCGAAGACCACGGAATCGAAAACATTGCCGTCAAGCGTCTGCACCGTGATCGCGCCGCCGCCCTCCTGGTCCAGCGTGTCGAGCTGGACCCACGCCTCCAGCGTGCGGGCGCGCAGGTCGGCGGCGAGCGGTTTGGTCGCGGCAAAGCCACCGTGCAGGGCGAGCGCGCCGCCTTCCAATTTCGCGCCGCCGCGCAATTCGAGGTCCAGCTTGCCGAGGCGGTCGCCCAGGTCATCGAACTCCCAGCTCGCCACCGGCGCGGGCAAGTTCTTCGGCACCGCCTTGCCGCCGCCGCGCTCGCGCGCCAGCCGCTCGCGGACCGGATCGAGCAGCGCCGCCACTTTCGCTTCGGCTTCGGCGAGATCGGCGCGGTTCGCCTCGGCGGCTTCGCGCACCCCATTGCCCTTCGCTCTCAACTCGGCGAGAAACCCGCGGGCGGCAGCGATTTCGTCGCCGGTCGCCGGGCGGCCGAGGGCGCGCTGGAACATGGCGGCAAGGCGCGCCGCCTCATCGGGCAGCGACGGGTCGGCGAGCACCGCCTTCGCCCAGCGGGACGCCTCCCCGATGACGAACGGATCGTTGAGCAAGGCGAGCGATTGGGCGGGCACGTTGGTCGCGTCGCGGTTGCCCTTGGTCGTGTGCGGCTCCGGCGCATCGAATGCGGCGAGGAACGGATTGAGGTCGTTGCGGACCACGCGCAGATAGACGCTGCGGCGCGGCGCGCTGTCGCCCGCCGGCTCGCCGAACATTGCCACATCCAACCCGCCGCTGGTCGCGAGGATCGCGTCGCGGATCGCCTCCGCCTCCAGCCGCCGCACCGGAAAGTGCGAGAGCAACGCATTGCCCGGATCGGATTGCGCGGCGTCCGGCGGCGGCGCGCTGCTCAGGCGGAAGGCGCGGCTGGTCACGGCAAAGCGGATCGCGGACTTGAGCGACCAGCCTTCCCGCTCGATGCGCTGGGCGAGAAAATCGAGCAGCTCCGGGTGCGTCGGCTTCTCGCCGAGCCGCCCGAAGTTGTCCGGCGTGGCGACGATGCCGCGCCCGAAAACATGGTGCCAGATCCGGTTGGCGATCACGCGGGCGGGCAGCGTGTTCTCCGGGCGAAAGATCGCCTCCGCCAGCTCGAGCCGGCCGCTGCCCTGCGGCGCAAACGGCTCGCCGCCGAATACTTCGAGAAACCGGCGCGGCACCGGGTCGGCGGGCTGCTGGTGGTCGCCGCGCACGAAAAGCGCCTGGTCGTAGCCCGGTCCCTCCGCCACCCCCGGCGCGCGGATCGGCTCGGGCACCTGCGCCTCGATTTCGCGGTAGCGCCGCACCAGCGCTTCGACGGGTTCGAATAGCTTCGCATCGCTTCCCTTCGGCATCGAGGCGGGCAACAGCCCGACCTCGATCAGCCCGGTGAGAAACCGCGCCCCGGCGTCGTCCAGCGTCCCCTCATCCCACGCCTTCGCGCTGGCGGCGAGCGCGCTTGCGTACCGCCCGGCGAGCGCCGCCGCGTCCTCGGGATCGGGACCGGCGAAGAGCGGCGCCCACGACTCCGCCGGCTCATCCTTCGGCGCGGGTTCGCCCTCCGGCACGATGGCGATATCGGAGACGCTGAACCACGAGCGCGCGTTGCCTTTCGCCAGCACCGGCTGGTCGCGGGCGGCGGACAGCTCGACGTGGATCTGGTCGCCTGCCCAGTAGTTCAAATCGAGCCGCCGCCAGCTCTCCGCGCCGCCCTTCAAATTGTTGACCGGATAGACGGTGCCGTTGCGCGGGTAGTTCTGCACCACATAGCGCAACATCGCGTCGCCCTCGCCCGCCGCGCGCACCCAGACCGGCGCGCCATCGGTCAGGAATCGCGGCGAGCCAAACCACGCGCTGTGCTTGTCCGACAGCAGCCCGCTGTGGACGCCGCCCGGCAGCGGTCCGTCGATCCACTGGTCGCCCGCCGGCAGCACGCGGAACGCCCCCGCCTTGCCGACCTGCTCCAGCGAGACGCCGTTGCCCACCACCGCCGATGCGGCGAGGTCGAGCGACTTCGCCTTCCGCGCCGCCAGCTCCTTCCCGCTTTGTTCAAAGCGCTGCCGGAGCGCCTTGAATGCGCTGGTAAAGTCGGTGCCGGATTTCCCGCGAAGCTCGCGCCACGGAAAGAGCGGGCTGCTTTCGCCCGCCGAGCCGATCGCCTTCTCCAATCCGCCATCCGGCTCCGCCAAACGGCCGCCGGCCGCATCTGCGACATCGCCCCACCCCCGCGCCAGCGCCTTTCTGATCTCGCCCTTCAGCTTCGCCAACTCCTCGCGATGCGCGTTGGCGCGCTCCGGCGAATCGATCGTCTGCATCGCCGGGCGGGCGCTCGCGAAGACCCCGAACAAGGCGTAAAAGTCGTCTTGGCTAATCGGGTCGAACTTGTGATGGTGGCACCGCGCGCATGAGACGGTGACGCCGAGGAAAGCCTTGGTCGTCACGTCGATCTGCTCGTCGGTAAAGCGCACGAGTTCGTCCAGCGCATCGGTCGGCGCGAAGCCGTGGAACGTGAACCGGAGTTGGGCGGGACCGAGGGCGGATTCGTTGATGCCGAGTTCGGCGTTGAGCCGCGGCGGGTCGAGAAGGTCGCCGGCGAGGTGCTCGCGCACGAGCCGGTCGTAGGGCACGTCGGCATTGAGCGCGCGGATCAGATAGTCGCGGTAGCGCCAGGCGTGCGGGATCGCGGGGTCGCCCTCGCTGCCGTGGCTCTCGGCGTAGCGCACCCAGTCCATCCAGTGGCGCGCCCAGCGTTCGCCAAAGCGGGGCGATTCGAGCAATTGATCGGCGGTCGCCTCGATCGCGGCGGCGGGCGATTTTGCGTAGGCGGCGGCGAAGGCATCGGCTTGCTCGGGCGTGGGCGGCAGACCGGTGAGATCGAAGTAGAGCCGCCGGACGAGGGTGCGCGGTTCGGCGGGACCGTTCGGCTCCATGCCTTTCTCCTCCAGCTTGGCGAGGATGAATCGGTCGGCGGGATCCTTGACCCAGCCGGCATCTTTCACGGCGGGCGGCTCCGCATGAGACACCGGCGCCCAGGACCAATGCTCCGCCTTCCGCCCGGCGAGATCGAACTTTTCCTTCTTTGCGGCAGGGGACGCCGCGCCGCCGCCCGGCCAGGGCGCGCCCATTTTCACCCATTCCTCCAACGCGGCGATCTGATCGTCGGGCAGCTTCGCCTTCGGCGGCATCTGGAGGTCGACGTTGCCGTAGCGCACCACTTCGATGAGCAGGCTCGCCTCCGGATCGCCGGGCACGACCGCCGGTCCGGTGTCGCCGCCTTGCAGCATCCCGTCCCGGCTGTCCGCATAAAACCCGGCCTTCAGTTTTTCGGCTCCGGCAGAATGGCAGTCATAGCAGCGCTCCGCCAAAACGGGCCGCACTTTGTTCTCGAAAAACGCCATCTGTTCCGGGGTGATCTCGCTTTCTGCCGCTGCGGCGGGCAGCGCGGCGAAAGCGATCACAGCAGGCGCGAAGGCTGGGACGATGAATCTCATGGTTACCCATACCTACGGCGAATTCGGTCGCATGTCTTACCCGGATGCGTAATTGTTTTATAGATTCGCGCAGCCCCCGAAGAGAATTTCCGATTCGCCTCGCGATCACCGCTACAGGTTGCATCGCGCAGGTGATCGGGGAGAGTCCGATTCGAAATAAAATCGAATCGCCGGAGGCAAATCGCGCGCATGGTAGAACGAAAAAATGTTGGCTATTGACATCGACAGGACCGAAGACGCGATGACTAGAGCAGGGCAACCGGAACGAAATCCATCTGGATTTAGCAACGAATAGGGCAGAACCAGCCGAAGAGCAGCGATCGGGGCGGCTCTGCGATTAACCGTAGCGCATCAGGTCTCATGCAGCGCATACATTTCTAACGGTAAGAGAATGAAGCTGACCGATATCATGAAAGCGCCAGCATCACGCCCGGGAATCGTATTCCGAGCCAGCAAATGAGATAATTCTCGCATCGTCTCTTAGGTGGTAAATCCTGACCGCACAACGATCGGTCTGCGTCGCGTTCGTGCGACAATCCCTACTTGCCCACTTCTGCTCAGGATGGAAGAAAATGGCATCCGCCTGACTCGAACTTCTCTGGTAAGCTCGCTGGCGGGAATGCGGCGAATGCGAGCATCGAATTACCCGCGAAATCGGTCCGGCAATGCAGCAATCGTTTTACAATCCGTTGGTTTCTAGTGAGATATACCTCGCCTACCTATCCCCCCCTCGAGGGGGACTTGCGGCGCGACACCCGGCCCCTGCCTCATCGGAACCGGCGATACCCCGCGTTTCAGGCGATCAATTCTCGCCATTGGTTTGTGGCATTCAGTCTCCCACCCCGCCTACGTTTGCACGATGGTTGGATGGCGAATGACCCGGAGCATCGGAATCCCATCCTCCAAACCGCTTCGGCTTGAAGACTCTGCCGCAAGTTCAATCCACCCCCAGAAACCGGCACAGCGTCTCGACATTGTCCGCGAAGGTCTTTGAGCTGATGATGCCGCCGTCAGAGAGACCTTCTTGCCATCGGCGTCGCGGATCGTGCCGTCCTCCGCCCAGGCTCCGCGCTTGCTCCAGCCCGGCGATGATCTGGCGGATTTCCTTTCGCCGGGCGGCGGGCGATCCGCAGCGTTGGGGTCGCTGCTGAGCCGCTCATATTGGCGGCGGATGGCATCGATTTCGGATTTGATCTTAAAGCCGTAGTTGCTGGCGAGATTGTCGTCCTCGTAGGTCCCAGCGCCCAGCCATTCCCGCCCTCGCCAGCAGGTAGAAGAATAGATCGGGCGGTGGTCCGCAGTTCGTAGAATCGGGAGAGTTGCCCGTCGGGGGTTCGATTTCTCAAGTAGTCGAGCGCCTTGGGCACCGGGGCGAGAAATCGCCGGTCGCCGGTTGCCCGGAAGAGTTCGAGCAGCGACTTGAAGTTGCTCACGATTCGCGCGAGGTGATGGCGGGCGGCTCGAAGGCGCGGTCCCAGACCGGGTGTCGCCGCGTCATACGCCTGCGCCCAAGCGGGCTGCAGGTCGGGCATTTGGGCGCGGATCAAGAATTCACCGGTACGTCTTGCGGCGTCCAGATAGCGGTCGTCGCCGAGCATCTGCCATGCGCGCAGGAGGGTTTCGATCTGCCGGGCGTGGAGGTCGTCGTTGGTCGTGTAGCAGCCGCGAAAGTCCTTCGTCCACGTCCTCGACCACTCGGCGGGATAGAGCGCCGAGCTTTACCGGACAACCCGCCGGGTCCGGGCTGCCGTTGGCGGGAAAGCGGTCGAAATTCGCCGACCACGCGCCATTCGGATACTGGGTGCCGAGCACGGCGGCGAGTCCGTAAACCGCCGCTTCCTTGACCGACGGATCGGCGTCGGGCAGCACTTTTTGGCAGCGGGTCAGGAAGCGGATGGCGCTTTGGGTTACGTCGTCATCGTAGATCATGTTCGCTTTGAACCGCCGCTGCCGCCACGCCGCCCAGCCGCCCGCCCCGGTGCGCTCGCCCTCCGGCGTCGGATCCAGCTGCAACTCGCCGTCCAAAAGTTGCGCCGATACAAGTAGGCACGTTGCGGTCTTTGCCGCCGAGCGCTGCCTGGTAATACCAGCCGCCCGAGTGCAATTGGGTCAACACCAGTGCCTTGAAACGCATCCAGCGCCGCCTCCTTCGCCTCGGGCGAACCGGTCGCCTCATACGCATCGAGAAACGCCTCGCCCACCGCAGGCGTGCCAGGCGGCTGCACCCAGATCGTATCCGGCCCCGGGATGCCCTCCGCCTGCCGCAGCGAAAGGTCGGCGCTGTAGAGGTAAACGTACCCGCCATGCGTCGCCGCGTTGTTGTGGAAGAACGACACCGCTTCCTCAAGCGAACGCTCCGCATCGTCCCTTAAATCTGCTCTCGCGACCACAGGAACAACAAAAAGGCAGGCGAGGATGAGTCGGCTCTTCATAGCCGAAAGGTCGCGGAGTCTTTGATCCCCGCAAGCATTCGAACCCCGAATCGGCTCTTATTGAACAACTTATCAATGCCATAATTATCGGCATTTACTTGACTCCAACATCACGACCAGTCGATTATACTTAATATATCTTAAATAAAAACAAGAATTTTCATATTGAAAAATCATCCATGAGAGGTATTGCATTCGTGCAAAATATGAAAATTCTCGTCCATGACTACGCCGGGCATCCCTTTCAGGTTCAATTGAGCCGCGAACTGGCGCGCCGCGGACATGAGGTGAGGCACGCCTACGCCGGGGCGCTCCAGACGCCGCGGGGCGAACTGCGACGGCGAACCGACGACCCGGCGACCTTTTCGGTCGGGGAAGTCGCGATGGACCCCGATTACGCGAAGCACAAATACTCCTTCGCCAAGCGGCGCGGGATGGAGGTCCGCTATGGCCGGGAGGTCGCCACCTTGATCCGGCAGTGGAAGCCGGAGGCGGTCCTGTCGTCGAACACGCCGACCGAGACGCGGGGCCGATCCTAAACGCCGCGCCCAGGCGGGCGGGAAGCGCTTTCTGTTCTGGGTGCAGGATTTCTATAGCCTAGCGGTGGACAAATTAGTGCGGAAGAAAATCCCCGTCGTCAGCGGGGCGATCAGAAACTACTACAAATATCTCGAGCGGCGGCAGCTCCGGCGATCCGACCACGTCATCACCATCACCGATGACTTTAACCCGTTGCTGGTCAGTTCATTCGGCGTTCCAGAGTCCAAGGTCACCGCAATCCCGAACTGGGCGCCGCTGGACAGCCTGCCGGTCGAGACGAAGGCGAACGGGTGGGCGCAGGCGCACGATCTGGCGGACAAGTTCGTCTTCCTTTACACCGGGACGCTGGGCATGAAGCACAATCCCGCCCTGCTCCGCGACCTGGCGAAATCGATGCGGCCGCACCCCAAAGCAAGGGTCGTGGTCATCTCGGAGGGCTTGGGCGCAGACTGGCTCATGGCGGAGAAATCGGCGGCGGGCGGCGGCTTGGATAACCTGATGGTCATGCCCTACCAGCCGTTCGAATCGCTCCCCCAGGTCCTCGGGGCGGGCGATTGCTTGATCGCGGTCCTAGAGGAAGACGCTGGCATCTTCTCGGTGCCGTCGAAGGTGCTCACCTACCTTTGCGCAGGCAAACCGCTCCTCCTCGCCTGCCCGCAGGTCAATCTCGCCGCCCGAATCGTCCGCGAAAACGAAGCTGGTCTGGTCGTCGCGCCATCCGATCTGCGAGGCTTTCTCGATAATGCCGCGAAAATTTATGGAGATATTAAATTATCGGAGAAATTTGGAGAAAATTCGAGAAATTATGCAGAATCCACTTTCAATATCTGTGATATAGCGCTAAAATTTGAAAACGTAATCAAAAACTAGAATCAAATAACCCTCAAATTCCGATTTCCATGTGCAAGAAGGTTCTCATCGCAGGCGCCGGCGGTTTTATCGGCGGACACTTGGTCAGCTATCTTAGCCGCCAGGGCTACACCGACATCCGCGCGGTGGACATCAAGCCACTAAGCCAGTGGTATCAGGTCCACGATGGCGTCGAAAACCTGGTTCTCGACCTGAAAGAAAAACCCGCGTGCTTCGGGGCGATGGATGGCGTGGACATCGTTTACAACCTCGCTGCCGACATGGGCGGCATGGGCTTTATCGAGAACAACAAGGCGCTTTGCATGCTCAGCGTGCTCATTAACACGCATCTTTTGGAAGCCGCTCGCCACAATGGGGTTGATCGATTTTTTTACGCATCGAGCGCCTGTGTTTACAACGCCACAAAGCAGACCGATGCCGAAAACCCCGGCCTGCGGGAAGACGACGCCTATCCGGCGATGCCGGAGGATGGCTACGGTTGGGAGAAGTTGTTCAGCGAGCGGATGTGCCGCCACTTCCGGGAAGATTTCGGGGTCGAGGCGCGGGTCGCCCGGTTCCACAACGTCTATGGTCCGCACGGCACGTTCGAGGGCGGTCGGGAGAAGGCTCCGGCAGCAATCTGCCGCAAGGTCATCCACGCGAAGCTCAGCGGCAATCACGACATCGAGATCTGGGGCGATGGCGAGCAGACCCGGTCATTCATGTATATCGACGACTGCCTCTATGGGCTGACGACCATCCTGCACAGCGATATCCTCGATCCGATCAACCTGGGGAGCGCAGAGATGGTTTCGATCAATCAACTGGTTGATATCGTGGAAGATATCGCCGGAATCCGCCTGAACCGGAAATACAAGCTGGACGCGCCCAAGGGCGTGCGCGGCCGCAACAGCGACAACGCGAAGATCAAAAAACTGCTGGGGTGGGAGCCAAGCATCTCGCTGCGCAAAGGCATGGAGCAAACCTACCGCTGGATCTACGATCAGATGAAGGATCGCTACGCGCCGAACCAGGTGCCTGCCGCCCCAGCGGAGGAGGAGGCGGAACTAGCCGTTGCAGTCTAGCGAGATCCCCTGCCAATCCCCTCAATCCCAATTCATTGGACATCCCCGCCAGCCAGGCGGAGCCGATGCCGGGCGCGCCGCTGCGCGTGCTCTGGCTGACGCGCGCCTTCCCCGAACCCGCGAACAGCGGCGAGTTCCTCTACTCCGGAGGACTGATCCGCTCGCTCGCCAAAACAGGGGCACAAATCAGTGTCATCGCCCATTCACGGGCGAATACCGATCCAACATCACTTCTTGAAAATAATGACTTAAATCGGGGAATTGATCGGGATGGCGTAAAATGGAATTTGGTCGCCCCGATTCAAGGCGGCGGGCGGATTTGGAGCCTGATCTCCCAGTTGCCGAGCGACTCGCGGAGGCTGGCGAAAGGCGGCGCCGCCCAAGCATTGCGGCGGCAGCTTCGGCGCGGAGCGGAGGCGACTTGGGATGTAGCAGTCATCGATCAGGCGGCAAATGGATGGGCGGTGCCGATGCTCGTCGCCGCCCGAGCAAAAGGTCGGATTCGGGCGATCGCCTACCTATCGCACAATGCCGAGGCGCAGATTCGACCACAGATCGCCGCCGCCTACGAGGGACCTCTCCCGCTTCGGCAGGCGATGCGCTGGGATGCGGCGAAGTATGCCAAACTTGAGCGGGCGATCTGCCAAGCCTCCGATCTGATCGGTTCGATCACCGCAGAGGACGCGAGTTCCTTTCGGGTAGTATTTCCGGGCAAGGCGGAGGCGGTCCTGCCGCCGGGCTGGGCAACGCCTCCGGAATTTCAGCCGATCTCCGGCGACCGCCCGCGCCGGGTGATCCTTGTAGGGTCGTTCGAGTGGATCGCCAAACGGATGAACTTAGAGCGCTTGCTCGCGGCGGCGGAACCCATCCTCCGCCAGGCCGGCATCGAAATACAGGTCGCAGGCAAGGCGGATCCGCAATTCGTCTCCCGCCTCACCCACCGATTTCCGGCGCTTCGTTTCGCCGCAAATGTCGAAGAGGTCGGGCCGTTCCTCCGGAAGGCACGGGTAGGATTGATGCCAGATGAACTCGGGGGAGGCTTTAAGCTTAAGTCGCTTGACTATATTTTTCACGGAATCCCCATAGCTTCGCTCCGCCCCGCCGCAGCGGGGCTCCCGCTCCGATCTGGCGACCATTATTTGGCCGCCGATTCATTTGAGGATCTCGCTGGGCAGATTGTGGGGGCGATTGACAATACCGGACGACTCAATGGCATGGCTGGAAGCGCGCACGAGATCTGTCTCCAACATTTCCGGTGGGAGTCAACAGGGGCAAAGCTCGACAGCGCCCTGCGGCGGGTTGCCGAGTTTGCGGAAGCGGACAGGAAGGCGAGAGCGGCGGAAGCGAAAGGGAGAGGGACGCCCGTTTCCGGGGACAAGCCGCCGCTGCCGGTCACCGCACTTCACCGGGGGAATCCGCTATGACCCGGCGGTTTAAGTTTGGCGGTCTCGGGCATCGCGGCAAGGCGATCACCTGGGCGATCGCGACCTCGCTAGGGTCGAAGGTCGGCACGGCTCTGCTGCAGTTGATCGCGGTGCCGATCGCGCTGAAGACGCTCGGCGCGCGGGAGTTTGGATTTTTCGCGACCATCTCGCTGGGGATCAGTTGGATCGGGCTGCTCCAGCTCGGGGTGGGTCCCGCCTTGGCTCACGGCATATCGAAAGCCCGCGCCTCCGCCTCCCATGGCGAGTCAAAATCGTCTGAGCGAGAATATTTTACCGCCTCATTTTACCTGCTACCTGCGCTCGCATTTTTCGGGGCGATCGCCTGTGGCATGATTATTCAGCTCGTCCCAGCGGGCACGCTTTTTGGCAGCGACTATGCAGGAGCCGAGGAGGTATTGCGCCCGGCGGGCTGGCTGGGCGTGGCGATCATCGGGTTGCAGATCGCGTTGAGCGGCACCGAGCGGGCGCGGGATGGCTATCTCGAGGCGCACGTCAACAACCTGTGGGGCGCGCTGGGGAACTTTGTGGCGGCGGGGATGTTGATCTTCGGCGTCGCCTACTTTCCGCATGTTGAGTTTCTCATGTTTGCGGTGCTCGGCTGCCCGGCGCTCGCCAAGGTCGCCAACACGATCCACCTCTTGATCCAGCGACCTTACCTGCTGCCGCAGGCGGGCGCGTTCCGCCGCGCGGTCGCCCGCGAATTGCTGTCCGACGGCGTCGTCTATTCGATCTCGATTTCGCTGCCGACGCTGGCGCAATCCACCTGCATGATGTTCGCCGTCGCGCGGCTCGGCGGTCCCGAAGCGGCGGCGGAATACTACATCCTGATGCAGCTCTGCGTGCAGTTGCTCGGCGTCGTCATGATGGTCACGACGCCGACCTGGCCGGCGGTCGCGGACGCCAAGGCGCGCGGCGATGCGGGGTGGATCCGGAGCGCGGCGAAACGGGTGCTCGGCTTTTCGCTGGCGTGGGGGCTTGCCGCCTGGGCGGGGTTGTCGTTGCTCGGTCCCTGGCTGGTGCCGATCTGGCTGAAAGGCGAAGTCGTCATCTCCCGGGTCGATCTCGTCGCGTTCGGCGCCTTTTTCGTCGCGCATGCCTGGGCGCACGCCAACCACATGCTGCTCATCGGCATGGGCAAAGTGCGCGCCTCGATGAATTTTTGCATCCTGCTGGCGCTCGCCATGCTGGTCCCCGGCACGCTCGGCATGTTATGGCTCGGCTGCCCGGTCTTCTCTGGGGGCTGGTCGCGGCGACGGTATGCACTGATGGATGGATTTTTCCCGCCCTGCTCTCCCGCAGCATCAGCGAATTGGACCCCCTGACCGCCCCGGGCGAAACCCACCCCTCTATCGCAAAACCGATCAGGTAACGACTTAACTAAGCCACCAGCTTCCAATGCCCCCGAGCTACACTTTGCGCCGCGCGGCGCGAAGGCGATCCGCCCGATCTGGCAGCGGCTCGCCCGAGGAGCCTTTAAGCCCGGCCAGGCGAACCACCTTCTCAACGCCGAGATCGGCAGGGTTCTGGCGATCATCGCGCATCCCGATGACGAGGTCTTTTGCTCGGGCCGTTCTGCGAGTTCGCGGACCGGGGCGCGGATGTCGGGATCGTCTGCCTGACGGGCGGGAATGCGGAAGCCGAAGGCGAGGAGCGCGAGCGCCGGGGCGAGCTGGTCGCGGCGGCGGCGGAACTGGGCATCGCCGAGGTCCGGTTCCTCGATTACCCGGACCCGCCTGCGGGCGAGACCGGGCGCCTATTCGCGCCGGAGATCGACTCGATCCTGCTGGTCGCGGAACTCCGCAGCGTTTTGACCCAGCCGAGGGAAACCGATCTGGTGATCACCCACGGCAGCGGCGGCGAGTACTGGCATCCGGCGCATGTCCTGCTCCACGACCATGTGCTACGGGCGGCCAAATCGCTGACGCATTGCCCGTTTCTGGCGACATTCAACGCCTGGTCGGCCGACAACCCGCTCCCGCAGGTCTCGAACCGGGACGACATCGCCAACTTTTCCATCGACGTCCGCGCCTATCACGCCCGGCGTCTCGCCTCGCTGCAACGCCACGCCACGCAGGGCGCGCTCGAATCGCTGGTCGGATTCGGCATCGACCAGGCTCATCGAGCAGACCGCCATCGAATTCTACCGGGTCCAGACGCTCTGATGGCTGCCGCCTCCCCCAGCGCCCCGACCCGCGCCGGTCCGAGCGTAGTGCAACTCAGCGCCAGCGACCGGTCGGGCGGCGCGGCGGTCGCCGCCGCCCGCCTGCACGCCGGCTTGCGGGAAGCCGGGGTCGATTCGCGGATGCTGGTCGCGGAGAAGCTCGGCACCGATCCATTCACCGAGCGCATCCACCGGATCCCGGCGTTTTCGATCCGGCGGTTTCTCGATCCGGTGCCGATGCGCCTCGACCGATCCGAGTGGTTTCTGTGGGCGACCTGCGCGTGGCTGCCGAACCCGGCCCTCGCGCGGCGCATCCGCCAGCTCGCGCCAGACCTCGCCCACCTCCACGGCAACCACATGGGGTTTACCCCGATCGCAATGCTCCCCAAACTCAAGGTCCCGGTCGTCATCACGATGCACGACTTCTGGGCGTTCTGCGGAGCCTTCCACCTCGAGCCGCCCGAACACGAGCGTTTTCCCGAACCCTACGACGCGACGAACCGGCGCGCCGATTCAGGCGGAATCGATATCGATGCGTGGGTCTGGCGGCGGAAGGCGCGCGCCTGCCGCGACCGAAAACCTGACCGCAATCTGCCCGAGCGAGTGGCTCGCCCCCGCGCCCGGCGCAGCGCCCTCTGGCAGGATCGGCGGATCGGTGGTGCCCAATGCCCTCAACACCCGAATCTTCAAACCGCTCGACCGCGCCTTCGCGAGGGACGCCTTCAGCCTGCCGCAGGGCAAAGATCATAGCCTTCGGCGCGGTCCGCGGAAACTCGGACAAGAACAAGGGCTTCGATCTGCTGACCGATGCGCTCGACTCCGGGCTGCCGCGCGAGGAGGTCCATCTCCTCGTCTTCGGCGCGCCGCGCGGCCCGGTCGATGGATTGCCCTATCCCGCGACTTCGGTCGGCGTCGCCCGCGACGAAATCTCGCTCGCCGTCCTCTACAATGCGGCGGATGTCGTCGCCGTGCCGTCCCGCGTCGAGTCGTTCGGCCAGACCGCCTCGGAACCGCTCGCCTGCGGCACGCCCGCCGTCGCCTTCGATGCCTCGGCGCTGCCCGAAATCATCGACCACCGCGAAAACGGATATCTCGCCAAGGCATACGACCCCGCCGACTTTGCCGCCGGGCTGCGCTGGGTGCTCGAATCTCCAGAACGCCACCGGCAACTCGCCGACGCCGGGCGCGAGAAAGCCTGCCGCACGTTTTCCCAGGAGCTGGTCGCCGCCCGCACGAAGGCGATCTACGCCTCAATGTCGGAATCCACTGCGGCATAAGAGTGCGCCTTGACCTGCCCGATCCCGCCAAAGCGAACCTGGGTGTAATTCACGGGAGAATCGGCTAGGCGATATCGATCACCATCTTGCCGCGCGCCCTGCCGCTGCCCAGGATGGCGACCGCTTCGGGCACTCCGTCCAAATCCCAATGCGTGCCGAGCGCCGGCTTCAGCGCGCCGCGCCGAGAGAGGTCGGCGAGGAAATCGAGATCGCCCGGCTTGGCGTCAGCGATAAACCACGCCATCCGGCGGCGCTTGAGCTTGCCGAAAAGCGACATCTTCAAGAACCTCGGGAACGGACCTAGGACGCTGCCGCCGCGCGCGGCGCACGCCACGTAGATGCCGCCGGGGCGCAGCGCTTTGGCACAATCCGAGAGCGACCGGTTGCCGACCGTGTCGAAGATCGCATCGAACGCCTCACCTGAATCGGCGAAGTCATGCTCCCGGTAGTCGATGACCCGATGCGCGCCCAGCTCGCGGACAAATGCGACGTTCGGCGTGCTGCACACGCCGGTGACCTCCGCGCCGAGGTGGGCGGCGATCTGGACCGCGAACGAGCCGACGCCGCCCGACGCGCCGTTGATCAAGATCGACTGGCCGGGCGCGAGCATCGCCACATCCCGCACGGCTTGCAGCGCGGTCACGCCAGAACTCGGGATCGCCGCCGCCGCCTCGAACGAAACCGAATCCGGCTTCTTGGCGAGCCCCCGGGCGGGGACTGCGGCGAATTCGGCGAAGGAGCCTTTGGAAACCTGCCCGAACACCGCGTCGCCGGCCGCCAGATCCGCGACGCCTGCGCCCAGTTCCTCGACGGTTCCGGCGAAGTCTTGACCAAACGAAATTGGGTCCGGGCGAGCCACCCCGTAGCCGGCGAGCCGAATCAGGTAGGGCACGCCGGTGAGCAGATGCCAGTCGCCTTTGTTGAGCGTCGCCGACCGGACGCGGATCAAAACTTCGCCCTCGGCAGGCGCGGGCTTTGGCACGGATTCGACGGCGAGAGATTCCGGCGGACCGTAGCGCCGGTGGACGACCGCCCGCATCATGGCGGCGGGCGCGTGTGCTGGATTCGGTTGGCTCGGCATTGGCAGATCGCTCCTTTCCCGTCTCTAACGGGCGGCAACGCGAGGGCGCAACGTGAATCGGACCAACCGCCCAATGGCAGCATGCGCGTTTCGCGCGCGTCCCCGGCTGGCTAGCTAAAGGGAGCGGAATGGCGGGGCGGTTGGCTTGCAACCGCTGATGGACGCTGATCGGCACTAATGTCCTAGGATACCAGCGCGCCGATGCTCGTGGGTGGATCGACGGCTTGAGTCGCCGGACTTGTGAAAGTTCGGGCGATGGCTACTGCGCCCCCGAATCGCCCTCCGGGCTATCGATCTATCTCCATCAGCGAACATTAGCGTTCATCAGCGGTTCTTTGACTGTACTTTGGTCTAGCGTGCCTGCTAGTAGCTAAGGGTGCACCGGGTCCAAAGGCGAGGTGGTGCCGCGGGTCGAAGACGCCAGGGGTCCCGTCTCCACAGCCTGCCAGCCAGCGTGCCCGGGGAGACCGCACCACCTCTCCAATGCCGGCTCTCCTTAGCTGGCGGCATACGCGCTCCGGGCGCTAGCGATACAGTCCCTCCGCCTCGATGAATTCCCCCACCCCGTCCGGCAGCGCGGATTTCCAGCTGGCTTTTGTTTTGCCCGGATCGCCCGGCGGACATCGGTAAACCGCCGCATCGAAACGACCCTCTAGAAAAACAGCGGGGAACTTCGGGTGCGGCTTTGGCGCAAAGCCCGCGCGGGAAGATGAGAAACGTGCAGCGTTCGGCGATGCGCTCCGGCTTGGTCCAGCGGTCGATCGCTTCCCACTGGTCGGCACCCATCAGCCAAAAGCGCTCCGCCTCCGGGCAGGTGCGGGCGAAGTGGTCGGCGGTCTGCCAAGAATAAGAAGGCTCCCCGGCTGGGCGCCGCAGTTCGACGCTATCGACCGCCGCCCAAGGCGAGGTCGCGCAGCGCGATTTCGAGCATGCGCTTGCTGGGCGCTGCCCGGCGTCGGGCGCGAACCCGGCTTGTGCGGCGAGATCTGGCACGGGATGAAAATCACGCGGTCGAGCCGCGCCGCCTCGCGCGCCTGGGCGGCGACATGTGCAGGTGCCCGAGGTGGACCGGGTCGAAGGTGCCGCCGAACAAAGCGATCCGCTGGCGGGCGCTCGCATCCGGCGGCTGGTCCACGTCGGTTCGGGCAGTGCTAGGCGTTGCGGCCGCAGCAGGACTTGAATTTTTCCCGCTGCCGCACGGGCACGGGTCATTGCGACCCACCTTCGGCAGCTCGCGCTTGACCTGCGTCGGCATCCGGACCTGCGTCCGCTCGGCGGCTCCGGCTCGGCGTCGTCCTCCACCATCGAGACCGCCCCGCCGTCTCCGCCGGAGGTCGTCGTCGTGGTGGTGGTGGGAGCCGCCGCGATGCCTTGCCCGCGCCCGGCTTGACCGCGGCGGCGGCGAGCGCCTTCTCTGGCTCGAACATGTGGCGGGCGGAGCGGAACAGGTTCTGGAGGACCTCCACCTTGATCGCATCCATCAGGTCGCTAAACAAATTGTAGGCTTCCTGCTTGTATTCGATCAGCGGATCTTTCTTACCGTATGGCGCGCAGTTGCACGCTCTGGCGCAGCCCGTCCATGCCGTAGAGGTGGTCGCGCCATTCCTCGTCCACGCCGATCAGGATGAGCGAGCGCTCGATGTGCTCGCGCAGCTCCGGGTTCATGTTCTCCGTGATCCGCGTGTAAACGTCCTTGATCTTCTCGATGATAAACGCGGCGCTGCCTTCGATCCCGAGCGACACGAAATCGGCGCTCTCTTGGGTCAAGCCGAGCGGGAACGTCATGTTGACCCAGCCGAGCAGCGAATCGGCATCGATCTCCTCCTCGCCCTTTTCGTTGAGCACGACATGCTCGCGCACCTTGACCGGGACCGCCTGCTCGACCGCCTCCCAGATCAATTCGCGGGGCGCGTCGCTCTCGATCACGTCATTGCGGTAGCCGTAGATGACGCGCCGCTGCTGGTTCATCACATCATCGAAATCGAGGACGTATTTCCGCCCGCGGTAGTGCCATTGTTCGACGCGTTTCTGGGCGGTCTCGACCGACTTGTTGAGCCACGGGTGCTCGAGTTCCTGGCCTTCCTCCAGACCGAAGCGCTCCATGATCGAGGTCATCCGGTCGGCGTTGCCGAACTTGCGCATGAGATCGTCCTCGAAGCTGATGAAGAACACGCTCTCGCCGGGGTCGCCCTGCCGCGCGCAGCGACCGCGGAGCTGCCGGTCGATCCGGCGCGCCTCGTGGCGTTCGGTGCCGATGACGAAAAGCCCGCCGAGGTCCTGCACGCCTTCGCCCAGCTTAATGTCGGTGCCGCGCCCCGCCATGTTGGTCGAGACGGTGATCGCGCCCTTTTGCCCGGCGCGGGCGACGATCTCGGCTTCCTGCCGATGATACTTCGCGTTGAGCACGCTGTGCGGGATCTTCTCGCGCTTGAGCATCCGGGACAGCGTCTCGGACGCCTCGACGCTGGCCGTGCCGATCAGCATCGGTTGACCCTTGGCGTGGCGTTCCTGGATCAGGGCGACCACCGCGTTGAATTTCTCGCGGCGGGTCTTGAAGACCTTGTCGTTCGAGTCCACGCGAACGACCGGGCGGCTGGTCGGCACGACGAGGATATCCATGCCGTAGATGTCGGCGAATTCCGCTGCCTCCGTCTCCGCGGTGCCGGTCATCCCGGCCAGCTTTTCGTACATCCGGAAGTAGTTCTGGATCGTGATGGTGGCGAGCGTCTGGGTTTCCTTGTCGATCTTGACGCCCTCCTTCGCTTCGACCGCCTGGTGCAAGCCGTCGCTCCAGCGCCGCCCGGGCATTGGGCGACCATTGTTTTCATCGAGGATGATCACCTTGTTGTCGGTAACCACATACTGGATGTCCTCTCGTAAAGGCAGAACGCCTTGAGAAGCTGGGTGATATTGTGGATGCGTTCGGCGCGTGGTCGAGCTGCTCCTTGCAGCTTCTGCTTGCGCTTGTCCTTCTCTTCGGTGGTCAGCGAATCGTCGCCATCGATCAGGCTGAATTGCTCGGCGAGGTCCGGCAGCACGAAGGCTTCCGGGTCGTCGGGGTTGAGGAACTCGCGCCCTTTTCGGAGAGGTCGGCGTCGTGCTGCTTTTTCCTCGATGGTGAAGAAGAGTTCTTCCTTCAGGGCAAAGAGCGCCGTCTTCTGCGTGTCCTGATAATAGCTCAGCTCGGTCTTTTCGATCAGGCGGCGGACGTCCGGATCCTCCATCGCGCGGAGCAGACCGCGGTTGCGCGGCTGGGCGAGCTTGACCTTGAAGAGCAGGTGCCCGGCGGTCTCCATATCGTCCTCGTCCTGCGCCTTCTTCGCCTCCTGGATGAATTCGGAGCACATCGCGCTTTGCTTGCGGACAAGCTGGGCGACGAGCGGCTTGAACTGATCGTACTGGTGCGAGTCCCGCGCGACCGGACCGGAGATGATCAGCGGCGTGCGCGCCTCATCGATCAGGACGGAATCGACCTCATCGATGATCGCGAAATAGTGGCCGCGCTGGACCTGCTGGGACTTGTCGCGCGCCATGCCGTTGTCGCGCAGGTAATCGAAGCCGAACTCGCTGTTCGTCCCGTAGGTCACGTCGCACTGATACATCTCGCGGCGGACGTCGGACCCCATGTCGTTCTGGATGCAGCCGACGGTCAGCCCGAGGAACTTGAGCAAGGCTCCCATCCACTCGGAGTCCCGGCGGGCGAGGTAGTCGTTCACCGTGATGAGGTGGACGCCGCGCCCGGTCAAGCCATTCAGGTAAAGCGGCAGCGTGGCGACCAGCGTCTTGCCTTCACCCGTCGCCATCTCCGCGATCCTGCCGTGGTGCAGCGCCATCCCGCCGATGAGCTGGACGTCGAAGTGGACCATCTCCCATTTTAGGTCGTAGTCGCAGACGTTCACGGTCTGCCCGCACAGGCGGCGCGCGGCGTTTTTGACCACGGCGAAGGCTTCCGGCAGGATTTCGTTGAGCAGCGCCTGCTCTTTTTCGAAGAACTGGGGCTGGATCCCGAGCCAGCGGTCGTGCGCCGATTTGATCGCCACCCGCAGGTCGTCGTCGCCCATCCCGGACAGCTTCGCGCCGCTCGGCACGTCCGCGTCAAATTCCGGAAACTGCTCGCCGATCCGGGCAAAGCGCTCCGCCACAGCTTCGAGGTTCGCCTCCAGCGCCTCCCGCGGCGCGCGCTCCAGCGGTCCGCCGCCGAGGAATCCCGGATCGTGGAATGTCGCGAACAGCTTCTTCCACTTCGCCGTCCGCTCGCGCAACGCGTCATCGGATTCGCCCTGCAATCCTTGTTCGATCTGGTTGATCTCTTGGACCACCGGCCATAGGCGCTTCAGCTCCCGCTGGTTTTTGGAGCCGACGATTTTTTTAAACAGCCACTGGAGCATCGGATTTTCGGAAAGAGTGAGAAATTGAAAATGAAATGATTATGAAAATTAGGGGGCGGGAAGTAAACGGGTTCCCAGCCTAATCTCAACAGGGATTTTTCGCCGGTTTTGCCGGCGGGTCGAATGCCCTTGAATCGGATACGGTTGGCGTCGCGGCAGCCGCATTGAATTCTGGCTGAACCGACGCCCCCACCGCGCAAACGGGCACGTCACCCTGAGTATTCCGGCACCTTGCGGCGGCGGCGAATTACCGCGCGCACTTCCCTCTCGCGCCCGCTGCTTGAATGCGAGATGGTCACTCTCCTTCCTTCGCGGTCCGGCCGGCGGAATTGCCATCGACCTCGTGCGCCTTCTGAACCTCGACTTCGCCATGTTTCACGAAGCCGCTCACGACCTTGCCATGAAGTTGAGCCGCCTTGATCGCGGCGGGCGTCTTTCCTTTAACCGTCGCCCTAACCCCGCCGTCGATTTTTTCCAACCGATGCTCCATCTCGCCATAATGCTTGGCAAACTCGACAAAGGCGGGGTCCCAACGCCGCACCATCCCGACCTCCTTCATCCGCTTTTCAAGCTGACCAACATGTTTCTGGAGAATCTTGGCGACCTCCGGATCTGCCGAAGTGGTGGTTGCCACATAGCCGTCGTCGGTCAGCTTAAATTCACGCGCGATCTTCTCATGGTTTTCGGCGAGAAAGTGGATCGCTTCACGATATTCCGCAGGCAACGGTCCGCCGCCGCCTTTTCCGCCACGACCCCCGCCGGACTCAGACCGTCCGCTTTTCTTTTCCGAAGCCGTTTGCCCTTCGGGCTTCTTTGCGCAAACGGAGGACACCGGCAGACTCAGCAAGATAATACCAAGCAAAAGAAAGTGGAGGTAGGTTCTCATGGGGGGGTGCGGTCAATAGCTGAGTATCGATACGGAAATCGCAGGTGGCTCTTTCACCCTCGATTTCGCATTCGCCGAGTAGAGGGCCCCTCGCTCGCCTTCGCCTGGGGCTCTGGTCTCTGCCGTAGCAAAGAATTCGGCGAACGCTTGCTCTGTTTGAGAATCGCCAGTGGTCGAGCGGGGGCGGGCGGGCACCTCTTCGGCGGAGGAATCGAAATCTCCAATACTGGCTTCCTCCCGCATCATGAAGCCTTTGATCCCCGCGACGACTTGGTCGCCGTCGTTTAGGTGTGGACCCGCCAGCTTCCAGGTGATCTCGCCTAGCTCGCTCTAGGCGATATCCGAAAAGCGGCGCAAGTCCGGGATCTGAACCATGACGGCCGAGATCGTGTACATCGCAACGGCAAACTACCCGCCGCGCCGGATCCCATCGATCACTTGTCGCAGCGTCATGCCCTCCGCTCCGGCCACCTGGGCACCGCCAACTAGAAATGGGCGATTCGGGTCCATGCCGCCGCCTGTGGCAAGAACTGGGTTGCCGAAAGGCGGCAGCGCGGGTTGCTCCCTGGGACTGGCGGAGGAGCCGCTGGACCAGATGAAACAGGCGGGATCGGCACGCCCACCGGCGCCGGGGCGGCACCCGGTTCGGCATAAGGATTGTTCTGCGATTGTGGGGGCTGGGCGTAAGTATCCTCGGGGTTATCGTCGGCGGCATTTACAATTAGGGATAGAGCTACCGTCCCCGAAACTACACCGGAATGTTCAGATTCATACCCGAGGTCGTGGCATCAACCACATTCATCACAAATTCGCCGAACCTCGAGCTACAAAAAAAATTCAGAAAATTTCCCGCCCTGCCTAAAGGAAGAGCTGTCGCAGATTTGAGCGGATGTCGGCGAGCGCCTCCCTCGCCTCTTTGCCCAATTCCTCGAGTTCGTGCGCCTTGTCGTTCGCCGCGACATGCAGCCGGGTTTTCAAACCGTGGAGTTTTGCCTGCACCGCTTCCTTCTGGAACTTCAGTTCGTCCCCGGCCACCGCCTCGCCCACCGTGACATCGAAGGCGAGCGCATCGAGCGTCGCCTGCAGCGCCTCGGCGGCATCGTCGAAGTTCTCGCGCAGGTCCTCCTCGACCGGATCGAGCGCATCTTTCGCCCGCTCGATGGCGCCGCCGATCTTCTCGCGTTGGGCGGCGAGCGCGTCGCGGGACTCCATTTTGCCGAGCGCGAGTTGGAGGCGCAGTTCGTCGAGCTTTTGGTGCAAGGCGCTGGCCGCCGGGGCGGGGACTTTGTCTTTCACCTTGGCGGCGAGTTGGGCGAGGTCCGCCTTGCGCGCCTCGGCGTAGTCGAGCGCCTCTGCCTTGCCCAGATCGAGCTGGACGATCAATTCGTCGACGCGCCGCTGGAGGCGTTTGATCAGGGAGGGCGGCTCTGGATTCATGGCGATCGTCGTAGGGTTGGCGTTGTTGCGGCGGCGATTGGGCTTTTCATCGCATCGGATGCGCCCTAGTCTGCGCGAATTCTACGCCAATGCCGGATCGATGAAAAGCCGATCTGCGCAGTCCGCCCGCCCCCTCCACTAATCCGCGACGCCATGCGCCCCGTTCACCTATCACGCCCGCTCCTTGCCTGCACCCTAACCGCCGCTGCCCTGCTGGTCGTATCGGCACCCGCCACCCGCGCGGCCGACGAGCCGGCCGCGGAGCCGGCCGCGGAGCCGGCCGCGGAGCCGGCCGCGGAGCCGGTGGCGGAGCCGGGAGCCGAATCCGAATCCCAGCGCGCCCCCGGCGCCGAACCCGAAAAACGCCCCATGCGCAAACCGCTGCCCGATCCCGAGTCCATCGCCAAGCTGCCCAAAGACGGCGGCCCCGACTACAACCGCCTCGTCTTTGAAAAGAGCCCCTATCTGCTCCAGCACGCCGGCAATCCGGTGGACTGGTATCCGTGGGGCGAGGAAGCCTTCGCCCGCGCCAAAGCGGAGGACAAGCCGGTGTTCCTCTCGGTCGGCTACACGACCTGCCACTGGTGCCATGTGATGGAGCACGAGAGCTTCGAGGACGATGAGGTCGCCAAGATGATCAACGAGCATTTCATCCCGGTGAAGGTGGACCGCGAGGAGCGCCCGGACATCGACGATGTTTACATGACGGTGACGCAGGCGATGACCGGCAGCGGCGGCTGGCCGATGACGGTGGTGATGACCCCGGAGAAGGTGCCGTTTTTTGCGGGCACGTATTTTCCGAAAGAAAGCCGCGGTCCGCGCCCCGGCATCAAAGACGTGCTCACCAAACTCAACGACGTCTGGACCAACGACCGCGCGCAGATCGAAGGCGTGGCCAATAGCATCTCCGAGGCGCTCAAAGAATTCTCGGCCGCCGAACCCGGCGGCGAACTCGGCGCGGCGGATCTGGAAAAGGCGTTCAACGAATACAAATCGCGCTTTGACGACGAATACGGCGGCTTCGGCAACGCCCCGAAATTCCCGGTCCCGACCAACCTGATGGTCCTGCTCCGCCACCACGCGCGCAGCGGTGACGCCAAAGCGCTCGCCATGGTCGAGACGACACTCCAGCGCATGCGGCTCGGCGGAATGTATGACCAGGTCGGCTTCGGCACGCACCGGTATTCCACCGACCGCGACTGGCTGGTGCCCCACTTTGAAAAGATGCTCTACGACCAGGCGCTCATGGCGATGGCTCAGGTCGAGGCATACCTCGCCACGAAGAAGCCGGGCTACCGCCGCGCGGCGGAGGAAATCTTCGAATACGTGCGGCGCGACATGACGGCCCCGGAAGGCGGATTCTACAGCGCGGAAGACGCCGACTCCGAGGGCGAAGAGGGCAAATTCTACGTCTGGACGCCGGAGGAAGTGATCGCCGTGCTGGGCGAGGAAGAAGGCAAGTTCATCAACGGTCTCTTCAACATCGAGGACGGCGGCAACTGGGTCGAAGAGGCGACCCGGCGCGCCAATGGCACCAGCATCCCACACCTGAATCCCGCCGGTCCCGGCTGGGCGGATTACCTCGATGTCGAGGATGATGCCGCCTTGCGCCAGCGCGTCGAGGCGGCGCGGGAAAAGCTGTTCGCCGCCCGCGAGAAGCGCATTCACCCGCAGAAAGACGACAAGATCCTGACCGACTGGAACGGCTTGATGATCGCGGCGCTCGCCCGCGGCGCGCAAGCCTTCGGCGAACCCAAATACGCCGCCGCCGCGCAGAAAGCCGCCGACTTCTGCCTGTCCACGCTGCGGGACAAAGACGGCCGCCTGCTCAAGCGCTACCGCGCCGGCGAAGCGGGGTTGACCGCGCACCTCGAGGACTACGAATTCCTCGTCTGGGGATTGATCGACCTCTACGAGGCGACCTTTGAGATCAAGTATCTGCGCGAAGCCGTCGCGCTCCAGGACGCGGCGGTCGAGCACTTTTGGGACGAGAAGGACGGCGGGTTTTTCATGACCGCCGACGACGCCGAAGAACTGCTCGTGCGGTCCAAAAAAATGTATGGCGGCGCGATCCCGAGCGGCAACGCCTGCGCCGCCCTCAACCTCGCCCGGCTCGCCCGCCTAACCGGGCGCACCGACTTCGAAGAACGCGCCGGCGACACGATCAAGGCATTCTCCGCGCAGGTCGCCAAGATGCCCTCCGAATTCCCGCTCGTCATGTTCGCCGCCGATTTCCTGGCGGGTCCGACCAACGAAATCGTCATCGCCGGCGACCCGGGCAGCGAGTCCGCCGCCGCGATGCTCAAGGCGCTGCGCGAGCGCTACCTGCCGAACAAAGCCGTCATTTTCCGCCCCGACGATACCGCCCAGGCGGCGGAACTCGCCAAACTCGCCCCCTTCACCGCCGAGCAAAGGAGCGAGGCGGGCAAGGCGACCGCCTATGTCTGCGAGAACTTCGCCTGCCAGCTCCCGACGACCGATCCCGCCAAGATGGTGGAGCTGCTCGCCAAACCGGCGAAAGGTGAATAGCGGCGAGCTTGAAATCTAGCAGCGGCGGCTGAAACTGCGATCACATGATTTCCGAAATCTCCATCCAGAATTTCAAGTCGATAGAATCTCTCGACCTGCCGCTAGGCAGGGTCACGGTTTTGATCGGCGAAAACGGGTGTGGGAAGTCGAATATTTTGGAGGCAGTTGCGTTTTTCTCCGCAATATCAAATCACATGGGCACCTCGGAGTTCCTGTGAACAAGAGGCGTGAGAATTGTCGCTGCTGAGTTTATGAGATCCTCCTTCGGAGATTCCGAAATAGGCAATTCTACAGAGGAAATCAGATTGGGGTGTAAAGCCGAGAACTTGCGTCCGCTTCAGTGGAAGATTAGTTTGGAAGATGGCGGGAGACTTGGAATATATAGGCATGCGCGGAGTTCGTTTGTGAAGCAGATTACCAATGCCCATGAGCCAGTTCATGGTTTTAATTTTGATCAACTAGAGGACGAATTACGGATCATCCGAAAAACAGGAATTGATGCTTACCTCATCTATTCCCCCGAAGTCTCTGTCCTGAGACCATTCCAAGAAGAAGGTCAGATCCAGCCGCTCGGCATCAACGGCCAAGGGCTTCTTGCCCATCTGGCAAGGCAGGCGCAGAAAAAGAAGGGGAAGTTCTGGGAGCGCCTAAATGAAGCGCTCTCGATACTTGATTGGTTCGGAGGGTTTTCGCTGCCCAAAAATCCGCTGCCGGGAGAGGCTCGCCTTGAGATCATCGACCGCTACGGCAAAAAGAACAAGCCGTTCGACCAGCGGAGCGCCAATGAAGGGTTCCTCTTTTTGCTATTCTACTTCGCCTTGTTTTTGAGCGAGGATACGCCCAAGTTTTTTGCGATCGATAATGTCGATGCCTCGCTCAACCCTAGGCTGTCAAGCGAGCTGATGCGGCGATTGGTCGGTTTGGCGAAAGAGAACGGCAAGCAAGTGATCCTAACCACCCACAACCCCGGATTGCTCGATGGCTTGGACCTCGATGACCTGGAACAGAAGTTGTATGCCATATCGAGGTCGCAAACTGTAGGACCACCGCGCGGCAGATCCCCGCGCCGAAGCCGCTGAAGAAAGACGACCTCCCGGTCAAGCTTTCCCACGCGTTCTTGCAGGGAATGCTTGGCGGACTCCCGAAGAATTTCTAAGCCGCATTTCACCGAGAATGAGCCTTAGATTCTCCATTGTGGCGGAAGGCAATACCGATCAGTACCGTGATCGAGAACATCCTCCTCGGACACTTTGGACAGAGGATCGAAAAAGCGGACATCGAATGGCTTTTTCCGCCATACATTCAGAAAAAGGGTCCGCATGAAACGCAGCGCGGGACCTGGGAGCGCGTCTTTCAATTTCTCCGGAGCGGCGACTATCGCCAAGCCCTCCAATCCCCAGGTTACCTGGTCGTCCATATCGACACCGATGTTTCAACCCACCAGAATTTCGGCGTCCCCCACCAGGAACCCACCACGGGACGATCGTTCGCGCCAGAAGAGCTTGTCGAAGCGGTGCGCGCTCGCCTAAAAAATGAAATCGACCCAGAAGATCTTCCGCTGGTGGGACACCGCTTGGTTTTCGCGATTGCCGTCCACCAGACTCCCTGCTGGCTGATTCCCCTCGTCGTTTCAGACCCCAAAAGGCAGCCGCCGTTACCGGCTGCGATCATGCGGTGCAGCGGGCGATTTCTGAAAAGAACCTCCGGCGCGAATTCGGGATGAAAGAAGTGCGGGCATACGGTGAAATTTCGGCTCCGTTTCGAAAGTCGAAGATGCTCCGCAAGGCGGCGAAATCTCAGGTGAGTCTCGCCTTGTTTTTAAAGGATCTTGGCAGGGTTGAACTCGAAGAATAAATCGGCAAACCCTGAATCCCCCTACCGGTGTTAGCCAACGATCAGGGAGGCGGTGCGGGAGACGTTTTCGTAGCCGACGCCGAAGCTGAGGGGACCGGCGCTGTTCGTGCGGCAAGCTTCGATCAAATCGCCCTGCGCATATTCCTCGAACGGATCGGTCGCCCCGACGTAGTTGCCGAAAAGCGTGATCCGCCAGGCGGGATCGGCGGCGAGCAGGCGATACGGCACGCCCGATGGGTCTTGGACCAGCCCCCGGCTCTCCGGACCGGATGAAGTCGCGGATCCGGCTGAAGTAATCGTGGTGCATCAGGTAGACGCGCTCTTCGTGAAAGTGACGGGCGCGCCCTGCCGACGGACAAAGGCGAAGAGCTACCGTCCGCGCGCCTTCATCCGACAGGTCGTAGCGGAAGTAATAGATCTGCTTCCTCGATCCGTCCGGACCGATCGCCGCGACGAGGATGCCGTTT
Source organism: Verrucomicrobiales bacterium (assembly GCA_041395145.1). Classification (GTDB taxonomy): domain Bacteria; phylum Verrucomicrobiota; class Verrucomicrobiia; order Verrucomicrobiales; family DEV007; genus JAWLBD01. The sequence goes on from JAWLBD010000003.1 coordinate 248,250, forward strand.
TGCCCGCCCCAGCCGGAGAGCGCGGCGACCTCGCCGCCCGCGCCGAGTTGCACCGGATAGATGCCGTCGATGTGATAGCCGCTGCGGGCGGCGAACACCAGGATCAGCGGCAGCGCGCCCTGCAGGTCCGTCGCCTTTAGATCGACGCGCATTTCCTTGGTGATAAAATAGCTGAAGCTAAGGATCGTATCGATCGAATTGTAGGTGCCGTCGAGGCAGAGGTTGCGCCGGTAGGCGTCCAGCGAGGCGAGGTCCGGCAGCGGGTCGGCTCCCTCCAGGCCACAGAGGATGTAGGTTTGTGCGCCGGGGAAAAAGGCGTTCGCATAGAGGAAATCGGGACCGCCGAACGGATAGAAGACGACCGGTCCATCGAGGTCCCCGATCGCCCGGCGGCGCCAGGCGGCGACCTCCGCCAACCGCCCGTGCTCCGCCCGCTCAAAGAGCCGGTCCATCCGGTGCCGGTGCCCCGCCCACGCCGATTCGTCCCGCCACGCCCGCATCGCCGAGTTGGCGGGTCCCGGCATCCCGGCGATGAACCGCGCCAGGTCGTCGTGCGAATTCAAGACAGCGGGCGAAATCGCCGACTCGCCGCCGAGGTCCGCCCCGCCATGTAGCCACCCCGGTCCGCCCGCGGGATGTCCGGAGCGGCGCATCCGGCGAGGAAAAGCAGCGGCAGGACAGCGGCAGAAATTCGGAGGGGCGGCATGGGATCGGGCATTGGTTAGGGCGAAACGCGCGCAAGCATGAGCGGCGCAGCGCGCGGGTCAAGCCGATTGCCGAATCCGGACGGCCATTATCGGCCATACTACCTGCCATTCGGCCGCCCCGATCTTAGACGTTGACGAAAGTAAGCACCAAGCCGCTCAGCATCCAAAGCAGCCAGCCGCAGACGGTCACCGCCATCGTCGCTCGCCGAGGATGTAGCCCATAGGCGAAACAACAAAGCGCCAGAACAGATGCCGCGATCCAGTTCGGATTGAAACCTGAGGCGAAGGCGAAAGGACCGGATACGATGGATGCCGAAAGGAATAGGCAATCGAACGCCGACCATCCCTCCACCACCGAGTTGGGAGAGATCAAAGGGAGGGCAAACATCAGGGCGACAGGGAGGAATGCCGCCGCGGCGAAACACAACAGGGTGAATCCAAATCGCGAGGTCGCGAATTTGTGTTTTCCGGATCCGTCCATGGATTTACTCGGACACAGAAGTCATGGTTCGGATTGGGCGGGCGGCTAGCGCCCGGCACCAACCGCCTGCAGCCTACAGCCGGGAGGCGAGCAGCTCGCGCTGGAAGATGACCTCCTTGGGCATGAAGTGGTAGAGCTTGAGGAAGAGATCGCCCTGCGAGAGCCACTCGGCTTGCCACTCGCTGGAGTGGAACGCCATCGCCTTGGCGAATTCCTCGCGCCAAAGCCGTCCAGCCCCTCGGTGTTGAAATCCTCGAAGTGCGGGATCCAGCCGATGTTGGTTTCGTGTACGGCGATGCGTCCGTGGCAGCGCTTGGTGATCCATTCGAGGACCCGCATGTTTTCGCCGAAGCCGGGCCAGAGGAACTTGCCGTCGTCGCCCTTGCGAAACCAGTTCACGTGGAAGATGCGAGGCAGGTATTTGATGCGGTGCCGCATCTCCATCCAGTGGTGGAAATACATCCCCATATTGTAGCCGCAGAACGGCAGCATCGCCATCGGGTCGCGGCGCACCTCGCCGACCTTGCCTTCCGCCGCCGCCGTCATCTCGCTGCCGACCGTGGCTCCGAGGTAAACGCCGTGCCCCCAGCTGAACGCCTGAAAGACCAGCGGCATCGTCTTCGGGCGCCGCCCGCCAAAGATGATCGCGTCGATCGGCACGCCCTGCGGGTTCTCCCACTCCGGATCGATCATCGGGTTCTGCGCGGCCGGCGCGGTGAAGCGCGAGTTCGGGTGCGCGGCCGGCTCGCCCAGCTCCGGCGACCAGGCGCGCCCTTTCCAATCGGTCAGCCCATCGGGCGGCTCGGGCGTCATGCCCTCCCACCAGACGTCGCCGTCGGCGGTCAGCGCCACGTTGGTGAAGATCGTATTGCGGGCGCACGACGCCATCGCGTTCGGGTTCGATTTCTCCGAGGTCCCCGGCGCGACGCCGAAGTAGCCGGCCTCCGGGTTGATCGCGTAGAGCCGCCCGTCCTCGCCCGGCTTCAGCCACGCGATGTCGTCCCCCACCGTGGTCACCTTCCAGCCCTGATATTGGTCGGGCGGGATGAGCATGGCGAAGTTCGTCTTGCCGCAGGCGCTCGGGAAGGCGCCGGCCACATACGTCTTCTCGCCCTCTGGCGATTCGCAGCCGAGGATCAGCATGTGTTCCGCCATCCAGCCCTCGTCCCGCGCCATCACGCTGGCGATCCGCAGGGCGAGGCACTTTTTGCCGAGCAGCGCATTGCCGCCGTAGCCGCTGCCGTAGCTCCAGATCGACCGCTCCTCCGGGAAATGCACGATGTATTTTGTCTCGCTGCACGGCCAGGCGACATCCGGCTCGCCCGGCTGCAGCGGCTTGCCCACGCTGTGGACCGCCGGGATGAATGCGCCGTCCTCGCCCAGCCGCTCCCAGACCGGCGCGCCGATCCGCGCCATGATCCGCATGTTGGCCACGACGTAGGGCGAGTCCGAGATCTCGACGCCGATCTGCGCGAGCGGCGAATTGATCGGACCCATGCAAAACGGGATCACATACATCGTCCGCCCCTTCATGCACCCGGCGAACAAGCCGTCGAGCACCGCCTTCATCTCGCCCGGCTCCATCCAGTTGTTGGTCGGCCCCGCATCGTCCTTGCGCTTGGCGCAGATGTAGGTGCGCGACTCGACCCGCGCCACATCGCCGGGGTCAGACCAGGCGAGATAGCTATTCGGGCGCTTCTCCGGGTTCAGCCGCCGGAACGTGCCCGCCTGGACGAGCTGCTCGCAAAGCGCGTCGTATTCCGCCTCGGAGCCATCGCACCAATGGATCGCGTCCGGCGTGCAATGCGCGGCGATTTCATCGACCCATGCCAGGAGCCGGTCGTGGGAAATATCATCTTTCGTCATTCTGTTAGGTTGCACGCGATGGCGGCGGCGGCAACGCGGAAAGCCCATCGCCTCGCACTTCATTTCTTTCTCAAGCAAAAATGGTTTAAAAACACTTGAAATTATGGTGTTTCACTTAAATCATAATTTTAATGTAAGATGATAATATTTGAACCAAATTCTGAAACCCAAATCCCCGAAAAGAGTCGGCGGAGGGGAACGAGCGCCGACGTGCAGGGGATGAAGATGGAAAGTGGGACATCCCCGACCTATCTTCAGACGGCGATGCTATGGCAAAGTCGGCAGGCACCCCACGCCGGGATCGACGTTTCGCAGCTAGTCTTTACGATCCCGACTGGATTCGAGGTGGCACGATTGATCGAAGCATGGAGAAGTGCGTGCGATAGCGTCCCCGCCCTGGCGGCTGGATTTGGCTGGGACCGCAGCGAGAATCCGGTGTTCTGGGGCGGAGATTCCAAGATGCCAGTCCGCCAAGAAAGCTGGGAAGAACTATCCACCGCCGAGCAAGCAAACAAGTGGCGCTCATTTCTCGACGAAGACAGGCGGTGCGGATTCGAATTTTTCACCTCGCCCTGGCACCGGTTGTTCGCGGTTCGGTATTCGGTGGAAGAGTGGCGGATCGTCTGGACCTTCCACCATGCCTTGATCGATGGGAGGTCGATCCCCGCAGTCCTCAGCAGGATTTCATCCTATTTCTACCAACGCGACGACCTAGGGCGGGGTAGGAGCCTGCTGCCTCGGGGCAGGGAGCCTATCGCTAGCCGGGAAGGACCCGGCCGGACCAGCGAGAATTCACGGGCGTTTTGGGAGGGGTTGATGCGCGGCTTTGACCCGCTGCCGCCCCTGCCAATCGAGAGGTTTTCGAGACCCCAGGCAGGGCGGGCACGCCCTGCCTGGGGAGAGGTCGAGCGCCGCCTGAGCGAGCCAAGATCGAGGGATCTGGAACGGTTGGCGGAGCGGGCGGGAGCGACCCTCAACAACGTCGTGCAAGCCGCTTGGGCAATGGTGCTTGCCAAGCATTCGGGCGCGGATGACATCGCGTTTGCGGCGACGCGGGCGTGCCGCCGCCAAGGCATCGGCAGCGAGCCGGACGGCGGGATCGGGCTTTGGATCAACACGGTTTCCGTCCGGGTCAATGCCGCCGAGGATCGGCGCCTGTTCGATCTTCTCAGCGACCTTCGGGCGCAATGGGTCGCCATGCGGCCCCACGAGCAAACACCGCTTTCGGCGATCCTCGGGTGGGCAGGGCGGGGCGACCAGCGCGGCGGCGGACTTCGCTCCCTGGTGGTTTTCGAGCGCAGCGAGATCCGGGAGAGGCTATTTCAAGCGGCTCCCCAAAGGCGGGGCTGGGGTTGTGAGCTTCGAGAAAAGACCGCCTTTCCGCTCACGGTGGGAGCCTACGGCGGTGCCAGCCTTCGGGTCACCCTCGGCTTCCATCCCGAAGAATTGGAAGAATCCGGTGCCCAGCAGCTACTCCACCATCTCACCGCGACCTTGACCGAGATGGCACAGGCCACTCCCTCGACATTGGTCGGTGATATCGCCCCCCCGGCCCACTTCCATGGGCACGCGGGAGCCATGGCCACAATCAAGCCGAAGCCAGCCCCACCGAATCCCCTCCTCCACGCGAGCTTCTGCCACACCGCAGCGCTCTTCCCAAATTCGGTCGCCCTAATCGACCCAGACCGAGACCGTGTGATGACCTACGCGCAGTTGGACTGCGCATCCAACCAGATGGCACACGCGCTTATCTCGCGAGGCTTGCGCCCCGGGGACGCCGTGGTCGTCTGCCAGCGGCGCGGCTTTCCGCTCCTCGTTTCCCTGATCGGCATTCTCAAAGCCGGAGGCGCCTACGTGCCGGTCTCCCCTGATGATCCGGACCGCCGCAGGGCACACATTTTGGTCGAAACCGGAGCGTCCGCCCTATTGAAAAGCCGGGAGATCCCGGACCCTGCGCATCCGGTCCCCGGCGTCTGCTCCATCGACGCAGATTCTTTGGATCTTGCCGCCTTTCCGGCAGATCCGCCGGAGGTGGCCATACCGGCGGATTCGCCCGCTTACATCATCTATACGTCAGGCTCAACCGGACTACCGAAGGGCGTCTCCGTCCCCCATAGGGCGGCTGCCGAGCACTGCCCTGCGATCGGGCGCGCCTACGGCTACCGCGCAGATGACCGGCTCCTGCTCTTCGCCGCGCACACCTTTGACCCGTTCATCGAAGATGTCTTCGCCGGCCTCGGCTGCGGAGCCTCCCTCGTCCTGCGCGGCGACGAGATATGGTCCGCCTCCCGGCTTCACCGCGAAGCGCGCGCACGGGGGATCACCGTTGCCCAGCTCCCGCCCGCGTATTTGCACGAATGCCTCGCCTACTGGATGGAGAGCGGGGCGGTCAGCCCGACGCTGCGCCTCGCCCTTTCGGGCGGGGACGTGTTGAAGCCAGAGACCGTCAGGCTTTGGCAAAAACTAGGCGCCCCGTTTCAACTGGGAAACACCTACGGCCCCACCGAAACGACCATCACCGCCAGCCTCCAATGGATCTCGCCCGAGATCGACACCGCATCGCTTCCTTTTGGCATCCCGATCGGGACCGCCGTGTCGAACAAAACGCTCTATGTTCGGGATGCGCGCCGCCGCCTGCTGCCGCCAGGCATCCCAGGCGAACTCTGGATCGGCGGCACCGGGCACGCATCGGGCTACGTCGGTCACGATGGCTTGACAGCGGAGCGATGGAAGCCCGACCCACAAAGTCCTGGCGGGAAGATGTATCGCAGCGGCGACCGCGCCATCCTTTCCCCGGAGGGGAGCATTTGTTTTTTAGGTCGGATCGACAACCAGGTGAAGGTCCGCGGATTTCGGATCGAACTGGGAGAAATCGAGGCCGCGCTGGAGTCGCTGAGCGGCGTCCGGCAAGCAGCGGCCAGCGTCTGCGTTGCGGGAAACCTGCGCGCCCATGTCGTCCTCCAGCCGGGGGTCAATCTCGATCCCGCTGAGTTGCTCACCCTTCTCGCTGCTGAAGTCCCCCCGCAGATGATCCCTGCCGCGCTCGAGATATGCGCCTCACTCCCGCAGACCGAAAGCGGGAAACTCGACCGGAAGGCGCTGGCCAGGCACTTCGTCGCCCCGACCGCCCGATGCGGCCGCCGCCCGGCAAAATCGCCTGCCGAAGAGCAGATCCTTGCCATCTTCCGCGAGATCCTCGGATTGTCCGACATCGGCGTAACGGACGACTTCTTCCGCCTCGGCGGGCATTCGATCCTCGCCCTCCGCCTCATCCAGCGCATCAACCAGCAGTTTTCCACCGACCTGCCGCTCGCCGAGATCTCCCGCCGCCGGACGGTCGAAGCGCTCACCGCCGCGCTGGGGATCGACCGCCCGGCATCCGCCCCAGACTTCCTATTCCACCTCGGCGGCGAAGGTGCCCAGCCTCCCGTGTTCTTCATTCACGGCGGCGATGGCGGCATCCTCTTCTATCATGAAGCGCTCAAGCACATGGTCCTAGATCGCCGCTTCTACGGGATCGAAGCGCCCATGCTCACCAACCCCGCCATGGCGGAGCCCGCCAGCAGCCTGCCCGATCTCGCCCGCCTTTATGCCGACCGGATCCTCGGCGAAGGCGGGACGGCCCCCCGGATTATCGGCGGATATTCGTTTGGCGGCATCGCCGCGCTCGAGGTCGCGCGGATCATCCGAACGCGCGGCATCAAGGTCCCGCTGGTCCTTCTCATCGACACCCCAAACCCCGCCATCAAATCGGCGAGCCGTCTAAACATGATCCAGCGTATCAAGAAAAGATGGCGCTTCGGAAACGGCTCGGCAATCGCCCGCGCAACCCGGTTGATCCAGCGCGCGGCTTCAGGATCGGTCGAATCAGCCAAACGCATCTGGCGGGGGCAACGCGCCGCCAGCCTCTCCCGGCGCGGCCTCGCCGGAGAAGGAGACATCCGCGCCACCCAAGTCAATGCCGCCCATGCCCGGCTATTGGTTGCCTACGAGGCGAAGAAGTATGACGGGGATGTCCTGCTGCTCCGCGCACAAGACCAAGGCGACCACTGGGATCCACCAGAGGACCTTGGCTGGCGAAAAGTAGCCGGCGGACGGCTGACGATCACCACCATCCCCGGCATCCACTTGGAAGTCTTCAACCAGCACAACGCACCGGCCGTCGCTGCGGCGATCGAATCTGGAATCAAAAGCGTGGCAGGTGCCTAATCCCCCACGCAGATGAGGTGCCGGTGCGTGCGGACAAAGCGGCGCCCTCCGGCGAATGCCGAGCTGGTCGGGTGATAGTCCAGCTCGTTGACGCCGTCTTCCGCATACGCGCGACCCGGCTTCAAGACGTAGGTCTTCCCAGTCTGGTCGGTGACAAAGAGGCGCCCGCCCGCGAGCTGCACGCTGACATAGACGCGCCCGGCGAACGGCAGCCGCTTCGAGTAGGCGACCTCGCCGGTCTTCGCATCCGTCACCTGCCAATCGCCTTTGATGCTCGCCGTGTAGATCAAGCCGTCGTGGGCCACGGGGCTGGCGATCTGGTATTGCCCGCGCGGGGCGGCGGTCTCCCAACGCTTTGCCACCGCCAGCGGCTCCGCCAGTTTCGCGGGCAAGCCGAACGCCTTGAGCATCCCGTTCTCGTGCGCGTAGATCGCGTCGCCATCGACCACCGGCGAGGATTCGGTCAGCGCGAACAAATCGCTCGCCAAGATGCGGCCGTCGCCCGCCCGCAGAATCGCGCCCGCCGGATGCACGATCACCTCGGTGCCGCCGACCCTCGCCGCCACCGGCGTGGCATGCGACGCGGGCAAGGCGGCGCGCC
>JAWLBD010000004.1:0-219744 GCA_041395145.1 Verrucomicrobiales bacterium
CGCTAGATTTTTTGGTAATCCGCTGGTTCCAGGCGAGATACGCCTCACCTGCCCACCCCTAAATCCCCTCCTGGGAGGGGACTTGCGGCGCGACGCCCGGCTTCATCTGATCCAAGGCGAAACCCCGCCGATTCCCGCAACGGATCTCGGGAATCAATCTATCGAAGACGGCACGGGCTTCGGACATCGTCCTTCAGCTTCTTTCACATCCTCCGCCACCACAACCCCGCGCATCCGGCGGCGCGCCGGGCGCGTTTTAAAATTTGCCATGAAACGCCGCCTTCTTGCCTTCGCCCTCCTTTCCTTCACCGGCATCGCATTTGCCGAGGATCCCGAATCCATCGAAACGCCAGATTACAAGGTCGCCGCCCAAGACGGTGAATTCGAAGTCCGGGCGTATCCGGCGATGAAAGTGGTGCGCACCGCGATGAAGCCGGAGCAGGGCGGGCGAAACGTCGGGTTCTGGCAGCTCTTCAACTACATCCAAGGCGGCAACGTCAGCGCCAAGAAGATCGCCATGACCGCGCCGGTCCTGGTCGAGGGCAAGCGAAACGACGGTGCGATGAGCTTTGTCCTGCCGAAGGAAGTCGCGAGCGACGGCGCGCCGAAGCCCTCCGCCGAGGCGGTCGAGGTCGTCGAGATCCCCGGCGGCGATTACGCGGCGCTCCGCTTTGAAAATTCGATGTCCCAAGAAGCGGCGGACGCCGCGAAGGCATCGCTCGAAAAATGGATCCAATCGTCCGGACGCCAGATCGCCGAGGGAGCCGAGGCGTTCTTCGCCTACTACGATCCGCCGTGGACGCCGGAGGAAAAGAAGCGCAACGAAGTCCTCATCCGGCTGGCGCCCGCCGCCGCCGCCGCCGCTGACGAGAAGGCAGAGTAGGTTTCGGTCCGAGGAATTCCGTTGCCGGTGCAGGCGAGCGGATTCAGCTTGGCGGATGCTCCGCATTGCCCAAAGCCTTTTCCTCTTCGCCCTCGCCTCCGGTCTCGCCTCTGCCGCCGAGCCGCCACCCGCCGAACTCGCCACCGAAGGGCGCGTCTTTTTTGTGGCCGATGCCAGCGCCGGGGAGCTTTCGATCCAGGCGACCGGCGGCGCGGAGATCGGGCGGCTCAACTGGATGGGGCCGGACGAACGCCCGCGCACCGGCGAGATCCGCTTTGCGATCAATCATTATAGTTGGCGGGAGATCCGCGTGGCTTTGAAGACCGAGCGCGACGGCAGAATCGAGGTCAAGCTAGCCGGACCGTGGGTCGGACCAGACGGGCAAGAACGCCGCCGCGAAGTGCTGTGGGACGACCTTGCGGCAGAGGGCGCGGCGCTGGCGAACGGCGGGTTCGAAGCCGGTGCCGCAACCGCTGCCGACGCCGCGCCGCTGGGCTGGTATCGCTGGGGCGACGGACCCGCTGTGAGCGCCGAAGCGCGGGCGGGCGAGCGGTCGGCGCGCACTTGGGACCGGCGCGTGCTCTCGCAGCCGATCGCGGTGCGCGCCGGCCAGCCGGTCACGCTCACCTTTCACGCCCGCGCCGTCTTGCCCGAGGGCGCGTCGGACATGGAGCCGCTGCCCGCCGGGAAGACTCCCGCCTTCGCCGCGATGCCGCGATTCCAGCGCGGCGTAAACATCGGCAACTGGCTGGAGGTGCCGCCGGGCAAGGGCTGGGACCGCCCGCACTCGGTCGAGGACATCGCGCAGATCGCCGCCGCCGGCTTCGACCACATCCGGTTTCCGGTCTCGTGGCACCACTATCTGGGCGGCGAAGGCGGGACCGATCCGGCTCCCGAATTGCTCGGCAAGGTCGATGCGATCGCGCGCGCCGCCCTGGACCGCAATCTAGCCGTCATCGTGAACTGGCATCACTTCGACGCCTTCACCGACGACCCCGCCGCCGAGCGGGCGCGGTTCCTCGCCGCCTGGGAAAAGCTCGCCCGGCACTTCCGGGACTTTCCCGCCGGGTTGGCGCTCGAATTCCTCAACGAGCCGAAGGACGCCGCCACGACCGAGGCGATGAACGAAATTTATGCGGCGCTGATCCCGCGCCTCCGCGCCATCGATGCGGAGCGCCTGTTCTTCGTCGGTCCGGGCCGCTACAACTCCGCCGCCGAGCTGCCGAAATTGCAACTGCCGCCAGACGAACGGACGGTGGTCACGATCCACAACTATGAGCCTTTTTTCTTCACGCACCAAAGCGAGCCGTGGGCGGGCCTCGGCGACCTCCGTGGCGTCGCCTTTCCCGGACCGCCAGATTCCCCGCTCGCCCTGCCGGAGGCGCTGCGCGGCAACGCCGGTCTCGCCGCCCAACTCGAGGCTTACAACTCGGCTCCCGCCGCCATGAATCCGTGCAGCCCCGCGCGATTGGGCGAACTCGCCGGTAACGCGCGCCTGGCAGGACCACTACGGACGCCCGATCCACCTCGGCGAGTTCGGCGCGAACCGGCAGATCGCACCCGCCTCGCGCCTCGCCTACTTGCGCGCCGCGCGGGATGCCTACGAGGCGGCGGGAATCGGCTGGGCACTGTGGGATTGGAAGGCGGAATTCGCCTACTGGGACGCCGAATGCCCGCGCCGCTGCCCGGCATGCGCGAGGCGCTGGGATTGCCGGGCGAATGATCGATTTTTCTCCCTGTTTCGCCTAGCATGTTCGTCGCGCCCGCCCAGCTATCTCTCCATCAATTCACCAGCAGTGGAGAAGCTAGCCGAACTCTCGTTCGCGGCTCTTTGCGATTACCAGCGGCTCGGTGATCGTTACTACGGGGTAGCATCACTCCGGCAGTTTGATGCGAACTCGCTGGGTGAATTTAATCGGACCCGCTGAATTGAGCGTCGCCTGAACGCCCGGCTGGGGTTCAAAAGTCGCGTTGAATGCCATCTCCCCGCTAGGTCGGCGCCTACCGTCATCTTATACTCCAAGGACTGGGCAGAGTTCGCCTTTGACCGATAGGCCCACTTGGGCGGGAACCCCATCCGACTCCATTTCGCCCTTGATGGAAATCTCGACATTCACGATCGCGCACTCGACGCCATCGCGTTCCTCGATTTTCACGATCTTTCCGGTCGCTTCGGCAGTCGGTTTTTTGAGTTCGCCCCCAAGTTTGCTAATCAATTGCTCTGCGTTAAACTTGAGCTTTTCGCCAGTCTTCCCCTTTACGCCATCAAACATCTCGTTGTCTTCGAGGTCGTCGCCCTTCGCTAACTTCTCTAGCAATTCAATTGCCTCCGCCTCTAATTCTCCATCGGTCGAATAAGCCCACTTCCCGTCTGCGCCTTTCTCCGCAATGATCCGCCTTTCCTTGAGCGGGTTTCCCATTTCTTTCTCCTCCGGCGTGGGTGCAACCGGGGATTGCCGGGAAGAGGTTCCGGTTCGCTCTAATACCAGAACTTCCTTTTTGTCAGGGGACGCGTATTTGTAGCCGATCTTCCGCTGTTCTGAACTCTTTTCCCTACCCGATAGCGCCTGCCCAGCCACGTTGATTTCCGTTTTCAAATCAGATTCATTTGTAGTTTCGATCAGCGCCTTCATGCCGGGAACCGGCGAGAACTTTCCAGAAAGATCATAAACTTTGTCGTCTGCACCCTGCGCAAAGCTAACCGCTGTCCCCGCCCAGAATATCGCGAGGGATGCGCCGAATCGTTTCCATGCTAAAGTCTTCATAATAGATATTTATTTTGATGGATAGAATGCATCGTTTTATCACTTCGAGGAGCATGCCGCAAGCCCTGAATTTCGGCTCTCCGCACCTCGCCTGAATGTGGCATCAGCAGCGAGGCGCCCAGCGCCCCTTCCGCAGAAGCCAAGCCGATCCCCGGGATGCGTGAGGCGCTGGGATTGCCGGTGAAGTAAACGGGGCGCCTCGATCTCACACGCGGAACCGCTGGGCGATCGGGATGCGGCGGCCGCTGCCGAATGCCTTGGTGGTGACCCGTATGCCGGGCGCGGCCTGCTGGCGCTTCCACTCGCTGATGTCGATCTGGCGCTGCACCCAGCGCACGGTTTCCTCGTCGAATCCCTGCTCGATCACATCGGGCGCGGCGAGGCTTTTTTCGACGAGCAGTTCGAGGATGGCGTCGAGCGTCTCGTAAGGTGGGAGGCTGTCTTCGTCTTTTTGGTCGGGGCGCAGCTCGGCGCTCGGCGGCTTGAGTGATCGAACTCCACGGGATGACCTCGCGCTCGCGGTTGATCCAGCGGGAGACCGCGTAAACCGAGGTTTTCGGCAAGTCGCTGATCACCGCTAGACCGCCGCACATGTCGCCGTAGATCGTGCAATAGCCGACGGCTACCAGCTCGCTTTTGTTGCCGGTCGTCAGCAGGAGATGCCCGAGCTTGTTGGAGATCGACATCAGGATCAGCCCTCTGATGCGCGCCTGCATGTTTTCCTCGGTCAGCCCCTCCTCCATCGCCGGCTGAAGATCCCGCCTAGCTCCGACTTCGCCTGCTCGAAGATCCGTTGGATCGGGACGGTTTCGTAGCGGACGCCGAGGTTCTCCGCCAACACGCGGGCGTCGTCCTTGCTGCCCTCCGACGAATAGACGCTGGGCATCGAGACGCCGAGCACATTCTCGGGGCAGACCGCCTCGGCGGCGACGGCGGCGGTCAAGGCGGAGTCGATGCCGCCGCTCAGCCCGATGAGCACCGTCTTGAATCCGCACTTCCGGACATAGTCGCGCACGCCGAGGACCAGCGCGCCGAAGAGATCCGCCTCGCGCGCGGCGGGCTGGTGCGCGGCTTCCGCCTCGCTGGCGAAATCGGCGACCGCGACGCATTCGGCAAAGCCGGGCAGTTGGGCGAGGACGCCGCCGCCTTTGCCGAGCGCCAGCGAATAGCCGTCGAAGACCAACTGGTCGTTGCCGGCCACCGCATTGCAGTAGGCGATCGGGATGCCGTGCTTGCGCGCCACCGCGCCGAGCATCCGGGCGCGCTCGGCGGGCTTGCCGGCGTGGAAGGGCGAGGCGCTCCAGGTTTACGATGACCTCCGCGCCTTGGGCGACCAGATCGCCGACCGGGTCTTTGACGTAGAGCTTGGCGGGCAGGTAGTCTTCGGTCCAGATGTCCTCGCAGATCGTCACGCCGAGCTTTCGCCCGGCGACCTCGACCACCGAGACGGATTCCACGTAGCTCAAAGTAGCGCGCCTCGTCGAAGACATCGTAGGTCGGGAGGAGCGACTTCCAGACCTTGGCGGCGACCGCCCGGTGCAGCACGGCGGCGGCGTTGCGCAGCGGCGGTACGGATCCCCTTGTCGTTCACATCGGCGTAGCCGAGCGCGAGCGGCACCTCGCCGACCTCGGCGGCGATCTCCGCCAGCACCTCCAGGTTGCGCCTGACAAAGCGTGAGCGGAAGAGCAGGTCGCGCGGCGGATAGCCGGGGATCGCCAGCTCCGGCGCGACGACCAGATCCGCGCCGGAGGCGACGCCATCGCGGTAGGCGGCGAGGATCTTCTCGGCGTTGCTGGCGAAGTCCCCGATGATGTGGTTGAGCTGGGCGAAGGCGATTTTCATGGGCGTGGTGATCGCGGCATCCATTGGGCAGGAATCCGCCGATTTACAGGATTGATTTTCGGCGCGGGCGGCGGCGCGTTGACCATCCCCGCGATTCGATTACGCTGGGAGCGACCCCCTGGGGCAAAGGGCGCGCTTTTCGGACCGGGCTCGCCTTCGCCAACTATTCTGACATGCTTCAACCAGACGCCGATCCGCGTGCCCTCACGCCGGAAGCTGGAGCCTTTGCCACCACGCGCTGGAGCCTGGTGCTAGAGGCGGCGGACCCGCGCGGGGAAGGCGCGGCGGCGGCGCTCGAATCGCTCTGCAAGGCGTATTGGTATCCGCTCTACGCCTTCGCCCGCCGGTCGGGCCATTCGCCGGACGATTCCCAGGACCTGACCCAGGCGTTCTTCGCGCAATTCCTCGCCCGCCGCGCGCTCGCCGAGGTGGACCAGCGAAAGGGGCGCTTCCGCACCTTTCTCCTCCGCTGCATGAAAAACCACATGACCTCCGAGTGGCGGAAGGGCAACACGCTGCGCCGCGGCGGCGGCGTCACCCTGCTGCCGCTCGACGCGAAAGACGCCGAGCGCCGCTACCAGGAGGAACCCGCCTCCCCGGACGCCACGCCGGAGCCGCCTACGACCAGCGGTGGGCGGATGCCGTCCTCGGTCAGGTGCTCGCCCGCCTCCGCCGCGAATACGAGCGCCAGGGCAAGCCCTTCGACGCGCTCAAGGTCTTCCTCGTCGGCGGCAGGGGCGAGGAGCGCTTTGCCGATGTCGCCGCCCAGCTGGGCACCACGACCGGCGCGCTCAAAACCGCCACCCACCGGATGCGCCGCCGATACTGGGAAATCTTCCGCGACGAAATCGCCCAGACCGTCAGCGATCCCGGCGAGATCGACGACGAGATCCGGCACCTGCTCGCGGTGATGGGCGGCTAACTAAGGCGCTGCTTTCAGAGTGTTCCCAGAATCTCGCAGACCGCCTGCGCCATCCGGCTCCACCGCCCATTTTCGCAAAAACTGACGGCGAGACTGTGAGGGCGTTTGAATTTTTGCGAACCAGCAAACCAGTGGTATTTTTCTCAATGACAGCAACGCTCACCGTAGATCACTCCGGGCGAATTGTTATCCCAGAGGCAGTTCGCGACCTGCGGAGCTGAATGCGGTGCCTCCTTGACGGCGGAAATTGAGGGTGGTCGAATCAAGATCGTGAAAGAACCTCCGTTGATCGAGAAAACGACCCGGTCGCCTTCGGGGCGGTTGATCGCGGCGGGATTTGACGTTTCTATGGACACCGCGCAGGCGCTCAGAGAAGAGCGCGATGCCCTAGCTGGTCGCAATGCGCCATGATCCGGTATGTCGATAGCTCTGTCTTAGTCGCATCCCTCTTGCCTGGAGCGATTCATTTTCGATTGCGATTTGCTTGTTGGCGAGGCGGATTCGTTGTGGACGATGCCTCATTCGCTCAACGAAGTGTTCTCGACACTTACAGGAGGGCGCCTTGGCGGCAGAGTCGATGCGGCGGTCGCAGCTAGGCTAATCGCGGAGAGCCTCATACCCGCGTTGAACTTTGTTGAACTGACGGCATTAGAGATTGTCGAGGCGCTCGTGAAAGCTCGAAGCCATGGGGTTCGCGGCGGCGCGACTTATGACTACATGCACCTAGTTGCGGCGCGGAAGGTGGCGGCAACCGTGATTTTCACGCTGAATGGCTCCGACTTTAAAGCGCTAGTCAGACGGATGATCCGGTCGTCTCTGCTCCTAGAGGGTTGAAAGGCTGAGTTTCTTTCCTAACTCTTTGCTCGATTTTCACTGGCACCGATTTTCCTTTAACGGATCGTTCTAACTATGCGAATGACCAAAGATTTCCGCTGCCCAAACTGCGGCAACGAAATGCACCCGAACCAGAAGCGGTGCAAGCTCTGCGGCGACGAGCCGATCGACTATGGCGCGTTGGATTTGTATGACCCGGAGGAATTCGATTACGACCAGTTTTTGGAGGACGAGTTTGGCGGGCGCCAGAAGAAGAAGTCGGGCAAGGAGATTTTGTGGATCGCGACGGCGGTTTTGTTGCTGATCGCATTTGCCGCCGCGTTCATTTTTTGATAAAACTAGCCCATGGCTCAGCACGACCGAGATCGCGCGCCGCTCGCCACGCGATTGCTACAGCCCGGAATCCTCGCCGCCGCGATCTTGATCGCGGTCGCCGCGTTATGCGCTCGCTACGCCTACCAGCACCGCGACCAGCCGTGGAAGGCGAAGATCGCCGAGCGCCTGGCGGAGGGGCGGCCGGAGACGCTCAACCAATGTATCGACGAAGGGCTGTGGCGGGCGTCGGTCGCGGGCAGCGCGCTGGTACCCTGGTGCTGGGGATCGCCGCGCCGTGGTGCTGCTTGCGCCGGGCGCTGGCGGAGGTGAAGCTGGGGGCGGTGGCGGGGCGCGGCGCGATGTTCTGGATCGCGATGCTCGCCATCCTGGCGGCGGCGATGGCGCTGCGCCTTCCGCGGATGACGCACTCGTTTTGGGGGGACGAAGACTGGGCGCACCTCGATTACCACCAGGGGAAATACGAGGTCAAGGCGGACGGCTCGCTGAAGTTTGAGCGCGCGCCGTGGAAGCAGACGCTGTGGCGCGACCGGCTGTACCAACAACCACCTATTCGCTTTAGCGTGCTTGCGCGGGAATCGCTCGACCTCTGGCAGCGGGCGACCGGAGCGACGGAGCACGCCTTCTCAGAATCGCCGGTGCGCCTGGCTCCGCTCGCCGCCGGGATCGGCTCGCTGATCGCCGGAGCGCTCTTGCTGCATCGCCTTGGCTACCCGTGGGCGGCGCTGCTCTGGGCGCTGTTCATGGCTTTCCACCCGTGGCACGTGCGCTACAGCGTGGAGGGGCGGGGCTATTCGATGCTGGCGTTCTTTCTCCTGCTCGCCGCCTGGTTCGGCATCCGCGCCTTGGAGACCGGGCGCTGGCGGCATTGGCTCGGCTTTGGCGCGATGCAGTTTTTCGCCATGTGGACGTGGAAGGCGGCGGTCCACCCGCTGGTCTGGATGAACCTCGCGCTCGCCGCCGGGGCGTGGATCACCCGGCCGTTGTGGGCGGACCGCGCCGCGCAGTGGAAACGCCAGGTCTTCACCGGGTTGCTCTGGGCGCTCCCGTTCTTGCCGCTCATCCTGCCGACCCTCCCGCAGATCCAGCACTATCTCGCCAACTCGACGATGATGAAGCGCCCGATGGGCGCGGAGTGGCTCGCCCACGAATGGGTCGGCATCGCCTCCGGCCTCCAGTGGCAGGAACACGAACCCGGCAGCCCGTTCCACACCGCCCAAGAAATCCCGCTGCCGCTCCTCGTGCTCGTCGATGCCGGGATCGCCGCCGCCCTGATCGCCGGCCTGATCTCGCTGGTCCGCCGCCGGAAGTCTGCCGCCGCCCTGGTCCTCGCGCTGCCGATCCTCGGCGGTCTCACGCTTTACGCCCATTTCCTCCTCTCCGGGCTAATCGTCCTGCACTGGTATGTCTTTTTCGCCGTGCCGTTTGCCTTTGCGCTGGCCGCCGCCGGGCTGGAGGCGGTCTGCTCGGCGGCCCGGCGTTCCCGGCGCGTCATGGCGATGCCGCTCGCCGCGGCGGTCGCCATCGCATTTCTCTGGAATGCGCTCCCGCAGGACCGGGCGCTTATGCAATTGCCCTCCGAAGGCCTGCGCGAGGCGGCCGAGCTGACCCGCGGGCAGCACGAGGCGCGAGACTACCTCGGCCCGAGCAAAGTCCGCACCGTCGCGCTGTGGCGCGGCAGCCCGCTCTACGACCCGCGCGTCGATTTCCACGTCCGCGATGCGGAGGCGCTGAAAGCGGCGATGCGCGCCGCCGCCGCCGACCAGGCGCCGCTCGGCGTCATCGTCGGCAACATCGGATTCGCCGAAGCCAACGACCAAGACTTCCTCAAACTCGTCCGCGACCGCCGCTACTTCCACCCGCTCAAAACGCTCTACGGCACCGAGCGGGACTACACGCTCTACGTCTTCCAGTTCACCGGGCGCCTGCCGGAGTAGAGGGGCGCAGGGCGGGCATTTTTTGGCGCTTGTGAAATCCGATGCCATCCGCTAAGGCACTCGGGTTCTACCAACATCCAACCCTCCTCTCTCCCGATGTCTGCTCCCGAAAAACACATGCCCTACGCGCGGATGTGCGTCCTCATGTTCCTCCAGTTCTTCATCTGGGGCGTCTGGTACGTCCCGATGTGGACCTATTTGGGAGAGTTGGGGATCGACGAGGCGTCCCGCGGCACTGCCTACGCTGCGACCGGGCTGGCCGCCATCTTTTCGCCATTTCTCGTTGGGATGATCGCCGACCGGTTCTTCCCCTCGCAGGTCGTTTTAGGTGTCCTTCACTTGGCTGGTGGCGTCTTCCTTTATCTCGCCGCGCAGGCGAAGGATTGGGACGGCTTCTATCCGATGCTGCTCATCCACTTGCTCTGCTACATGCCCACGCTTGCGATGGCCAATTCCGTGCTCTTCCAAAGCGCGACCAATCCCGAGAAGGAAGCCCCGCCCATCCGGACGCTCGGCACCATCGGCTGGATCGCCTCCGGCATCGTCGTGGGTAGCAGTTTCCTCGATCCCTCCGGCGGATTCCACATGAAATGGCCAGTCTTTCTCGGCGGCGACGACCCGGACGCCTCGCTGGGGTGGAAAGGTCTCGGGACGACGAATATGCCGCTCCTCATCGGCGCGGGAGCCTCGTTCGCCCTCGGGCTGTTCTCGTTCTGCCTCCCCCACACGCCGCCTAAGCTCAAAGGTGAGAAGGTAACCGTGGGCGACGTGATCGGGCTGAAGGCGCTCAAACTGATGAAGGAACCTTCGTTCGCGATCTTCATCGTCGCCTCCCTCCTCATCTGCATCCCGCTCTCGTTTTACTTCCAGAGCGGCAACGGATTCCTCAAGGCGATGGATGTCTCCAACTCCGAGGGCGTGTTGACCCTCGGCCAGGTTTCCGAGATCCTGTTCCTCCTCGCCGTTCCCCTTTGCTTCAGGAAACTCGGCGTCAAATGGATGCTGACCATCGGGATGGCCGCGTGGGTGATCCGCTACGTCGCCTTCGCCAACGGGACCGCCGATACCCAATGGTTGCTCTTCTTCGGCGTGATCCTCCACGGGATCTGCTACGATTTCTTCTTCTTCAGCGGCCAGCTCTATGTCGACAAAAAGGCTCCCGAAGATATCCGCTCGAGCGCCCAAGGGTTCATCGCTTTCGTCACCCTCGGGGTCGGGATGTATATCGGCGGGAGGTTGAATGGATACTGGAACGCGAAGCAGACCGTCGATGGCGTCGTCAATTGGTAGTACCGTGTGGTATTTCCCGGCCGCCATGGCGGGTGTGGTGATGATCCTGTTCGTCCTATTCTTCCGCGAGAAGAAGCTCTTCAAGGAAGCCTAAGCCGCCGCCAAAAATCGGCGGTTCCTCCCCGCCTTCATCCCTCCTCTCCGCTCCATCCCCCAACATGTCTGTTCTCATCGCCGGCAGCGTCGCCATCGACGAAATCGAAACGCCGGAAACCTCGCACAAGAATCTGCTCGGCGGATCGGCGTCTTACGCGTCGCTCGCCGCCGCGTTCTACGGTCCCGCCAACCTCGTCGCCATCGTGGGCGAAGACTTCCCGCAGGAGTATTTCGACCTCTTCAAGGCGAAGGGCGTCGACCTCTCCGGCGTGGAGATCAAGCCGGGCGGCAAGACGTTCCGCTGGTCGGGAAAATACCTCGACGACATGAACACGCGGGAGACGCTCGACGTGCAGCTCAACGTGCTCACCGAGTTCCGCCCGAACCTGAGCGAGGCGTATCGCAAGGCGCGCATCGCCTTGCTGGCGAACATGGGGCCGGCGGAGCAACTCGCCGTGCTCGACCAGCTCGACGCGCCGCTGCTCACGATCGCCGACAGCATGGACCTGTGGATCAACATCGCGCGCGAAGACCTGCTCAAGCTGCTCGCCCGGATCGATCTGTTCGTCATCAACGACAGCGAGGCGAAGCTCTTCATGGAGACCGGCAACCTGATCACCGCCGGGCACAAGCTGCTCGCGCTGGGACCGAAATACGTCGTGATCAAGAAGGGCGAGCACGGCGCGCTGCTTTTTGGGAAGGACGGCCAGTTCTTCACGAGCGGCGCGTTCCCGCTGCACGGCGTGCACGACCCGACCGGCGCGGGCGACACCTTTGCCGGCGCGATGGCCGGGTTCCTCAATTCGCTGGGAGCCGGCGAGATTTCGTTCCGCGACCTCGGGCGCGCCGTCGTCCACGGCTCGGTGATCGCCAGCTTCAACTGCGAGGGATTTAGCATCAGCCGGCTCAAGGAACTGACCAAGGCGGACATCGACGCGCGCTTCGAGGAACTGCGCGGCTACACCGCGTTCTAGCGGCGGTCCTCGCCTATGCCCGCGACCCCGACCAGCGCCGATGATGCCCGCGACCTGATCCGGTCGCTGCCCAAGGTCCGGCTGCGCGGCGCGGGATCCAAGTCCGCCCTGTCCGGCGACGCCGGCACCGAGGGCGCGGAATCGGTCTCGCTCGCCGGGCTGAGCGGCATGATCGAATACGAGCCGAGCGAATTTTGCTTCACCGCCAAGGCGGGGACGCCGCTGCGCGCGATCGCCGCCGAGCTGGCCACCCACGGGCAATACCTGCCGTTCGACCCGCCGCTCGCAGAGCAAGGCGCGACCCTCGCCGGGAACCTCGCCGCCGGTCTGTCCGGTCCCGGCCGCCTCCGCTACGGCGGGCTGCGCGACTTTGTCCTCGCGGTCGAATTCGTCGATGGGGGCGGCGAGCTGCGGCGCGGCGGCGCGCGCGTGGTGAAGAACGCCGCCGGCTTCGACCTCCCGAAATTCCTCTGCGGCTCGCTCGGCAAGTTCGGCGCGATCACCGAGCTGACGTTCAAAGTCTTCCCCAAGCCCGAGGCAACCCGCACGCTGCGCGCGGCGGCCGGCTCGCTGGCCGGCGGCATCGATGCGCTGCGCCGCATCGCGATGCTGCCGCTCGACCTCGATGCGCTCGAGCTTTCCTCCGCCGGCGATCTCACCGTGCGCCTCGCCGGTCGCGGCGACGCTCTGAGCGCGCGCGCCGACCGGTTGCGCGCCGACACGGGGATGGATTTCGAGGCGCTGCCCGCTGGTGACGCCGATGCGTATTGGGCGCGGCTCGGAGCCCTCGATTTCGGTGGCGGCTGCGCGATCCGCATCCCGCTCACGCCCGACCGGATCGCTAGTCTCGATGATGCCGCCGCCGCGCTGGGAGCCGCCCGGCATTACAGCATGGCGGGAAACCTGGCGTGGCTCGGCATCGCCGCCGACCGAGTGCCCGCCTTGGACAAGGCGCTGGCGAAAGCCGGGCTGGCCGGCGTCGCGATCCGGGGCGAAGGCATTGCGGACCCTAGGATCGGAACGCTTCCCTCGGTCGCCGCCGAGGCGATGGTCCGGCGCGTTTTCGATGCGGGCGGCAGATTTGTTTGAGGCGGAGCGGCACCGGCTTGCGCCGCGTCGCTTGCCCGCCATGCTGCCGCCCATGGCAACGACTTTCCCCCAACTCGATCCGCCCGAGCGCATCCTCATGGGACCGGGTCCCAGCGACGTGCCCGCCCGCGTGCTCCGCGCGCTGGCCGCGCCGACGCTCGGGCACCTCGACCCCGCTTACCTCGCCCTGATGGACGAGACCCGCGAGATGCTGCGCGCTGTCTTCCAGACCAAGAACCCGATGACCCTGGCGGTGAGCGGCACCGGCAGCGCGGGCATGGAAGCCTGCGCGGTCAACCTGATCGAGCCGGGCGACAAGGCGATCATTTGCGTGAACGGCGTCTTCGGCGGGCGGATGAAGGACGTCGCCGAGCGCTGCGGCGCGGAGGTCGTCGCCATCGAAGCCGAGTGGGGCAAGACGATCGATCCGGCGCAGGTCGGGGCAGCGCTCAAGGCGCACCCGGATGCCAAGCTCGTCGGCATCGTCCATGCTGAGACCTCGACCGGCGCGCACCAGCCGCTGGAGGAAATCTCGCGGCTGGCGCACGAGGCGGGCGCGCTCTTGCTCGTTGATGCGGTCACCTCGCTGGGGGGCCACGAATTGAAGATCGACGAGTGGGGGAGCGACGCGTGTTATTCCGGGACGCAGAAGTGCCTGAGCTGCCCGCCGGGTCTGGCGCCGGTCACGTTTTCGCCGGCGGCGGTCGCCAAGATGGAGGCGCGCACGACGAAGGTGCAGAGCTGGTATCTCGATATGTCGATGCTCCGCAATTACTGGGGCGGCGACCGCGTTTACCACCACACCGCGCCGATCAACATGACCTACGCGCTGCGCGAGGCGCTCGCCATCGTGCTCGAAGAAGGGCTCGGCGCGCGCATCGCCCGCCACGCCGACAACCACCGCCGCCTCCGCGCCGGGCTGGAGGCGATCGGGCTAACCTACATTCCGGAGCATTCGCTCGCGACGCTCAACGCCGTGCACACGCCGGATGGGATCGACGAAGCCGCCGCCCGCAAACGGCTGCTGGAGGAATTCGGCATCGAGATCGGCGCGGGCCTCGGTCCGTTTAAAGGCAAGGCGTGGCGCATCGGGCTGATGGGGCACGCCAGCACCCGGCGCAACATCGCCCTGCTCCTCGCCGCGCTCGAAGCCATCCTCGGGCGGGGCGGCGCGGTGGCCGCCGCCGAATCCGCCAGCTAGCAGGTTGCCGGGCGCGCCGATGCGGCTAGCTTCGCCGCATGACTGCTGCCGCGCGCTTTCCGCGAATCCGCCGCGCCCTGATCGCGGCGGCGATCGCCCTCGTCGCCACGCATGCGATGCTCGCCCTGCTCTGCTGGATCTCGCTGCCGACCCTCGTCCGCTGGGGCGCGGCGGGGATCGTCGCCGGCACCGGCATTGGCGCGCTGATGCGGCGCGGCACCCGCCTTCCGCTGCGCCCCGTCGCCATCGCTTCGATCCTCGTGGTGGAGGTCGCCTTTCTTTTCAAATCGCCCGCCGCGGCGTGTTGGAAGCTGCCCCAAGAGAACGGACCGACCGCCCGCATCGCGGGAAACGAGATCACGATCGAAAACTTCCGCTACGCCAAGCACCGGAATCCAGACGAAGTCGCCGCCGATGTCGAATGGCTGACCAAGACCGTCGATGTCTCGCAGATCGAATCGGTCGAACTCGTGATCCAAAACTTCGCCGCCTGGGAAGGGCTCGCCCACGCGATGGTTACGTTTCGCCAATCCAGCGGCGAACACATTGCGTTTTCGGTCGAGGCGCGGATCCCGGCCGGGCGGGGCTATCATCCGCTGCCGGGGCTTTTCAAAGCGTTCCAGCTCATCGTGATCATCGGTGACGAACGCGACCTGCTGTGGAAGCGGCTGATCGATCCCGCGCCGCGGCGCATGGTCATCTTCCCGGTCGATGTGACCCGCGAGCAGGCGCAGGATTACTTTGTCTCGCTGGTCCGCCGCGCGGACGCACTCACGCGGCATCCAGAGTTCTACGACACGTTGCGCGCAAACTGCATGACCACGCTCGTCGCCACCGCGCCCGATCTGGACAGGCGGATCAGCGCGCTCGACTACCGCCTCGCCGTACCCGGCTACTCCGACGAATTGTTCCGCGAGCTGGGCTTGATCCACTTTGAAGGCAGCCGCGATGAGACGCATCGGCGTTACTCGGTCCCGGCGGAGATCCTGCCGCCGGACGAATGTCCCGACCCCGCCAGTTGGTCGCGCCAGCTTCGAACGAAAGGCTGAGCGCGGCGGCGGCTAATCGGATTTTTTCTTCAGCTTGATGATCTGCTTAAACCGCTGCCAGAGCCCCTCCATTTCTTCGTCGGAGGGGGTGTCCCGCTCTTCTTTCGCCTTGTCCAAGATGTCGGCGATCTCCTTCGGC
The DNA here is from genome assembly GCA_041395145.1 of Verrucomicrobiales bacterium. Taxonomy (GTDB): domain Bacteria; phylum Verrucomicrobiota; class Verrucomicrobiia; order Verrucomicrobiales; family DEV007; genus JAWLBD01. Next base: position 15,356 of record JAWLBD010000004.1, read on the forward strand.
AGCTTTTTCCTGACCTTGTCCTCCAGCTCAGAGGGCGTGTCCTTCGGCGTGGGCACTTCGATCTTCTCTTTGGGCGTCGATTTGGGAGCCGGCGCGTTGTAGGCGGCGAAGTTGTCGATCGGGATCGGATACTTGCGCCAGTCGGAGATCAGCTTGCGGTGCGCGTTGATGAACCGGGTCGGGTCGTAGTAGTTCTCGAACCCGCGCGAGAAGCGGCTGCGGTTCATGCCGATCTGCAGGTTTTTCCGCATCTCGAAATGGAGGTGGGTCAGATACATGCCGCGGTTGTTGCCCATCGTCCCGATCTGCTGGCCGCGTTTGACCACATCGCCGACATTGACCATGCGCCGGAGCAGGTGCGCGTATTGGGAATCGACCATCTTGACCTCGCCGGTGCTATCCCGGTAGGCGTGGCGCACGATGATGCAGTTACCCCAGCCGACCCGGACGTCCTCGGAGACGATGACCACGCCATCGGCCACCGTGTGGATGGGCGCGCCGAGATCGGTATCGCCAGAGCCGCCGTTCCAGTTCGCCTGCGTACGTTCTACCAGAACCCGCGCGCTTTGTAGTAGCCCTTTCCGTCCGGCGGACCGCAGGGGAAGTCGAAGCCGTCAGCCAGCTTCACCTTCACGGCTTGCTCCGCGCGGGCAGCGCTCCGGCGGCGGCGATCAGCGATCAGGATGGCAAAGCGGGCGCCGGCTGGCGATGCGGCGGGCGATGGAATTTTTGTTTGGTCGAATCGCATCGGGGATGAATGCTTCCGGTTCGTAATTTGCGGGTCCACTAGGCTAACGGTCAAATGCGGTAAAGTAAACCAATGCGGCAAGCCCGACCGCAAAGCAGTAATAGGCGAAATATTGGAAGCGCCCCCGGCGGATCGCCGAAAGCACCAGATAGACGGCGAGCAGCCCAAAGAGGAACGAGGCGAGCGCGCCCGCGCCATAGACGCCCCAATCGATCCCGCCGATCGCGGCGGCGGCCCCGCCTTCGGCATCCAGCAGATCCTTCGCGGTCAGCACGCCGGCTCCGGCGATGGCGGGGATGGCGAGCAGGAAGCTGAATTCCGCTGCCGCGCTCGGGTTGACGCCCGCCAGGCGCCCGGCCACGATGGTGGTGCCGCTGCGGCTGATGCCCGGCAGGATGGCGAAGGCCTGCCCCACCCCCATGGCGACCGCCGATTTCGCTGTCACGGGTCCGGAGTGCTTGGCAAACCAGGTCGGCAGCATGAGGACGACGCCGGTCACGCAGAGCAATCCGGCGACCAGCGCGGGCATCTCGTAGGCTTGTTCGAAATACTTTTCAACCCCAGCCCGGCAAAGACCGCCGCTTAGAACGTGCCGATGAAGAGATAGAAGATCAGCATCCGCTCGCGCTTCATCCCCGGCTTGAAAAGCGAGAGCGTCATGTCGATCAGGCGCTTGCGAAAATAGATGACCACCGACAGCAGCAGTACCAGGTGCAACACCACCTCGAAGACGACGCCCTGCTCCGCATGCACGCCCATGAGATGCTCCGCCAGCACCAGGTACTCGGAGGACGAGATGGGGAGAAATTCGGTAAGACCTGACGATGCCGAGGGCGATGGATTCGAGGTAGGTCATGGGGGCGGGAAGGTGCTGCGACTTGCCCCGATTGGAAGCGCGAAATTGGCTCCGATGACCGCATCGTCATCTTGCCGTCAGCGACCCGATCCGGCGCAGCAGCGGCAGGGCGCGATCATTTCGATTGATTTCCCCGGCGAGTTGAAGTCCGGATATTTCCCATGCTCACCCCCGACGAACGCGCCCGATACGCCCGGCACCTGACGATCCCCGAATTCGGGGAGGAGGGTCAGGCGCGGCTCAAAGCGGCGTCCGCCCTGTGCATCGGCGCGGGCGGGTTGGGCAGCCCGGCGCTGCTCTATCTGGCGGCGGCGGGGGTCGGGCGCATCGGGATCGCCGATGCCGATGTGGTCGATGCCTCGAACCTGCAGCGCCAAGTTTTGTTCGGGACGCCTGACATCGGGCGGCGCAAGGCGGAGGCGGCGCGCGCCCGGCTGCGCGAGATCAACCCGCTGATCGAGATCGAGATCCACGCCGCGCGCTTCACTTCGGCGAACGCGATGGACCTGGCGCGGGGCTACGACCTGATCGTGGACGGCTCCGACAATTTCCCGACCCGCTACCTGAGCAGCGACGTCGCCGCCTTTCTGAAAATCCCGAACGTCTATGGCTCGATCTTCCGTTTCGAGGGTCAAGTCAGCGTCTTTGCGCCGCACCTCGGCGGACCGTGCTACCGCTGCCTGTTCCCCGATCCGCCGGAGCCGGGGCTGGTCCCGTCTTGCGCCGAAGCCGGCGTTTTGGGCGTGCTCCCCGGCATCGTCGGCGCGGCGCAGGCTTCGGAGGCGATCAAACTGCTCGCCGGCATCGGCGAGCCGCTGGTCGGGCGGCTCCTCCACTTCGATGCGCTCGCCATGCGGTTCCACGAATTCAAGCTGCGCCGCGACCCCGGCTGCCCGGTCTGCGGCGAAAGCCCGACCATCACCGCGCCGATCGACTACGCCGCGTTCTGCGGGACCGACGGAGCCTCCTGCGGGGCGGGCATCGATGGCATCGGCACCATCTCGGTCGTCGATTTGCAAAAACGCCTCTCGCAGAACGAAGGAGGCTTCTGCCTGATCGATGTGCGCGAACCCGCCGAGTGGGAAGCCACCCGGATCGAAGGGGCGACCCTGATCCCGCTCGGGGAAATCGCGGCGCGCCACGGCGAAATCGACCGGAGCCTCGAAGTCATCGTCCACTGCAAAGCGGGCGGGCGCAGCGCCAAGGCAGCCGCATTGCTCGCCGAGGCCGGCTTCCCAAAGGTCACCAATGTCGCCGGCGGGATGGACGCGTGGATCGCCGAATTCGGCATCTAGTCGCCCGGCGGCAAAATTCCCGCTTTCCAATCGGCGGCGCTTTCCTTTATTAGAGGGGTATCCCCCATTTCTCCCATGTGCCCATTCGCCGAATTCCTCTGGGGCGCGATCCTCGCCCTGATCCTCATTTTCATCGTCATCGTCATCCCGCTCTTCCTCATCTTCTGGGAGGCGATCCTCGACTTTATCTTCGATCTCTACACGCGGGTCCCCGCGCTCACTTTGCCCAAAAAATCGGCGGACAAGGCGCCCGGCGAAGGCGAATCGAGCGAAGGCTAGCGGCATCCGCGACTTCGGCGCAGCCGGAAATGTGACCGAGTTTTCAGAGAAGGCGACGGCGCAATCCAAGATCCCTGCGATGGGTCAATTTCGCGGCTGGCCGGTCCTGAGGGCTGAGAAATTTCGGTTCGGCGAGCGAAGATCCGGTGGTTGCGGGAGCGGATAGTGGCGGCACCCCGAGGTGACTTGGCTGTCATTTGCTCCTGTCGATCGCGGGTTGACCGCCGCCGCCACGTCTGGTAAAACGGGCAGTCCAAAGCCACCCCTTGGACCTCCCCCCCAACTCAACTGACCGCGCCTCATCTATGAAGCCAGCCAGCCTCGCCGCATTATCCGCCTTCGCCTGCCTCTTCTTTGCCAACTGTTCCGGCAACAAAATCAACGGCGACTTCGCTTCCAAAAATGGAAACTCGCGTGGCGCGACCAAAGCCGTGCGGACCACCGCCTATAGCCACCAGGAATCCGACTCGCTCCAATACGGGCGCAAGAACGCCAAGGGCACCCAGCTCAAATACGGCCAGGTCCGCAGTGCGGCGGCGGATTGGTCGATCTACCCGGTCGGGACCACGTTCCAGATCGAAGGCGAACCCTACGTCTATGAGATCGACGACTACGGCAGCGCGCTGGTCGGCAAAAATACCATCGACCTCTACAAGCCGGACTTGCGCACGATGCACAACTACGGGGCCAAGGACGTGAATATCAAAATCCTCAACTGGGGATCCTACAGCGAGAGCCTGCGCATCCTCAAGGACCGCCAAAAGGCGAACCACACGCGCCGGATGTATCAGAGCATCCTCGTCAAAACGAGCTAAGCCCGCCTCGCCGTGACCAAAAAGGAGCGCGCGGCGCACATCGGCCGGCGCCTGGCCGAGCTTTATCCGGAAACGCCGATCCCGCTGGACCACCGCGATCCCTACACGCTGCTGGTCGCCGTCCTGCTCTCCGCGCAATGCACCGATGCGCGCGTCAACCAGGTGACGCCCCGGCTTTTCGCGCTGGCCGACACACCGGACGCGATGGCGAAGGTGCCGGTCGAGAAGATCCTCGCGATAGTCCGCCCCTGCGGGCTGGCCCCGCGCAAGTCGCAGAATATCGCGGACCTCTCCAAGACGCTGGCGACAAAATATGGCGGCGAGGTGCCCGCCTCGTTCGAGGCGCTGGAGGCGCTGCCGGGCGTCGGGCACAAGACCGCCTCGGTCGTCATGGCGCAGGCCTTCGGCGTCCCGGCGTTTCCGGTCGATACCCACATCCACCGGCTTGCCCAGCGCTGGAAACTGACCGATGGGCGCAGCGTGGAGCAGACCGAGCGCGATCTGAAGCGGCTCTTCCCCGAGGCGGAATGGAACAAGCTGCACCTCCGAATCATCTTCTACGGCCGCGAATTCTGCACCGCCCGCGGCTGCGACGGCACCGCCTGCCCGCTCTGCCTCGAGATGTTTCCCAACCGCCGCGCGGTCAAAACGCGCAAGTCGTAGCCATCGGCAATCCGCCCTAAAAACCGCGCCCGATCCGGCGTATGATTAACCATGAGCGTGCCGCCCTTCCCCACCGACACCGCCGACCAGATCAACCGCCGGACATTCCTCGCCCGCTCCGGGCTTGGCGTCGGCGCGGCAGCGCTGGGCAGCCTCGCCGCCGCCGGCGAATCGCGCGCCGCTATAATCGCCCCGCCGCGCGGATTATCCGGGCTGCCGCATCATGCGCCGAAGGCGAAGCGCGTGATCTTCCTCTGTATGGCGGGCGGTCCGTCGCACCTCGAGACGTTCGACTACAAGCCGAAGCTCGCCGAGATGCACGGCAAGCCGATGCCGGAAAGCTTTACGAAGGGGCAGCCCATCGCGCAGCTCCAAGGGCAGTCGCTCAAGTGCCAGGGACCGATGGCGGCGTTCGCGCCGCACGGGCAAGGCGGGCTGATGGTCAGCGATTTCCTGCCGTGGACCGCGCGGATGGCCGACGACATCTGCGTGCTCAAATCGATGGTCACCGAGCAGATCAACCACGACCCGGCGCACACGTTCATGAATACCGGGTCGGCGATCAGCGGCCGCCCGTCGATGGGCGCTTGGATCAACTACGGGCTCGGAGCCGAGGCGAACGACCTGCCCGGCTTCGTCGTGCTGACCAGCGTGGGCGGCCGCAACCCGCAGCCGATCGCCTCCCGCCAATGGGGTGCCGGCTTCCTCCCGAGCCAGTTCCAGGGCGTCGAATTCAACTCGTCGGGCGACCCGGTCCACTACGTGCGCAACCCGCCCGGCGTCTCCCGCGCAGGGCAGCAGGCAGTCGTCGATGCCGTGGCGAAGCTCAACCGGCACCGCAACGCCGCCGCACTTGACCCGGAGGTGGAGGCGCGCATCGCCGCCTACGAAATGGCGTTCCGCATGCAGATGTCGGTGCCGGAGCTGGCCGACATCTCCGGCGAGCCACCCGAGGTGCTCGAAATGTATGGCGCGACGCCCGGCGACGGATCGTATGCCTCGAACTGCCTGCTCGCCCGCCGCCTCGCCGAACGCGGCGTCCGCTTCATCCACCTCTACCACCGCGGCTGGGACCACCACGGCGACCTCAAAAAATTCATGGGCATCTGCTGCGGGCTGACCGACAAGCCGACCTGGGCGCTGCTCACCGATCTGAAGCAGCGCGGTCTGCTCGAAGACACGCTCGTCATCTGGGGCGGCGAATTCGGGCGCACCCCGATGTTCCAGGGCAAAGGCGGACCCGGCCGCGACCACCACATCAAAGGCTTCTCGATGTGGATGGCCGGCGCGGGCATCAAAGGCGGCACCACCTACGGCGAAACCGACGAACTCGGATACCACGCCGCCGAGGACATCGTCCACGTCCGCGACCTCCACGCCACCATGCTCCACCTCCTCGGCATCGACGACCACCGGTTCACCTTCCCATTCCAAGGTCTCGACATGCGCCTGACCGGCGTCGAACCCTCGCGCGTGCTGCGCGAGGTGATCGGGTAATCGTGAAGCGGCAATACCGATCCGCAGCTTGGTTCTTACTCGCGGGCTTCTCTGGATCGGCGATCGATCGGGGCGTCGCGTTGTAAGTCCCCTCCTTGTAAGGGAGGATGACAACGCGACGCCCAGCCAGCAGATCTCTCCTACTGGGTGAAGCACCCCGTTTTCGATTGGGACGATTTTCAATGAGATGCGAAGGAATGTCGGATTCCATTGCCGTCTTTAGGTTTGATCCAATTCCCCTTAAGATTTGCCGCTTTTCGAGGAAGGGGTCGGATCGCGCTGCCGCCAAGCTGGCTACTCGCGCTCGCCGATTCCGATTTGGAAGCTCTCGGAGTTGGCGCGGAGTTCGGGCGCGTAGACGCCGTCGCCGCGGGCGGGCAAGGCGGTGAACGTGCCGGGGATCTCTGCGCGGAGCTGGTAGGTCAGGCTGTGTTTGCCGCGGTGGAGGTTGCGGATGAAGAACTCGACCTTCTGGTCGCGCAGCTCCATGTAGGCACCGACGCCGCCGAGCCAGCGGTAGCCGCTCTGACCTCCGCCGCCTCCATGCCCGCCGGTTTCGGATCGGCGAACTGAAGGTATTCGTAGTCGTTCTTCGAGTCGATCAGCAGCTCGACCTCGACCTTGTCGCCGCTCTTCAACTCGTCGCCTTCCTTGATCGGGGTGCGCTTGTAGGTCGTCGTGCGGTAGTCGAGCACCTGCCCCTTGGAGCCGGCGGCTTTGATGTCGAGGCGCTGTTCTTCGAGCTTGTAGTAGCGGCGCTCGACCTTGATCTCCAAGCCCGCTTTCCCGATCTTATCTTCGAGCGAGAAGTTGGTGAGATAGACGTTGGCGTAAAGCGGACCCGCGCCGCGGCGGCGGAACTCGACGGTGTGCTTGCCGGCCTTCACTTCGCTGCCGGAGAACTCCAAGACATTGTCGAAGGCGAACAGGTTGTCCTTTGTCACGCGGAGCTTGCGCTTTGATTCGCCATCGACCAGCACCTCGATCTCCAGGTCCGGGTTCGCCTCGCCCGAGGCGATGGCGAATTCGGCGAGCGCGCCGAGCGACGCGGCGGTGCAGCGCGTGCTGTGCCAGTGCGTGCCGTGCTTGCGGTTGTTGAGCAGATACTTCGCGACGCCCGCGGCGGCGGCCCCCTTCGGGTCGATGCGGGTCAGCAGGCGCAGGTAGTAGGCGTTCGCCTCGCCCTCGTCGCCATACCAATACCACCACCAGCCTTGGTTCGGCAGGCGGAGGAATGACGATTGGTTCTCCGGGTCATCGACGCGGAACTGCGCGAGGTTGCGCGCCACCATGTCGCGCTTCTCCCGATCGCCCACCATATCGCAGGCCACGCCGAACATCGCCTGCGCGTAGGGCGAGAGTTCGAGCCGGTCGCGGTAGAGGAAGCCGAGCATCGCATCGTGCTTCTTGCCGTTTTCCGCCAGCACCATGAAGGCGAAGGCGTCGAGGTTGTCCGCCTTGGACTTCCACGGGTGGATCTGGCGCTCGGCATTGGCCAACTTCTGCGCCTCGCGGTTGGCGAAGTTCTCCAGCCAGTTGACGCCGCGGTCCTTCACGCCGGGCACCAGCGCCACGCCGCCGAGCTCCGCCTGCTTCAGGCTATGCACGACATACGCGGTCATGTGCGCGTAGGATGTTTCGCCGGTGAACCAGCCCCAGCCGCCGTCCGGATTCTGCAAGCCGGTGATGTCGCGCAGCGCGGATTCGACCAACGCCTTGGTCTGCGCGTTGTCGTAGATCGGGTTGGTGTCGTCGTGGCGCTTCCACTGGGCGGCACGCTGGTTCGGGTCGCCGATCTCCTGCGGGTTGAGGTTTGCCATCTTGTCCTTCACCGCCGCGAGGTCCACGCCGGTTTCCTTGAGGATGCGCTGGACGGCGGCAAAGGCGTGCAGCCGGCTGGTCGCCGCCTCGCTGTTCTTATACGGATAGCCGGCGAGGTAGGGCAACGCATCGACCAGGGCGAGCGCGATGCTCGGCGAATACCGGATCTCGAGATGCGACTGCTCGGGGCGGCGGTCCTCCGGCACGGTGAACTCGATCGCCCCGCTGTCATCGTCGCGCAGCGCGAGGCTCCACGACTCGGTGCGCAGCGCGCCGCGCACGATGACCGGGAACCGCTGCTCCATCGCGTCGCCTTTCCCGCCCGGTCCGCCGGCGACCGCCTTCACCCGGACGAGCGCCTCGCCCGGGGCGACCGCCTTGACCCGCCAGTCGGCGCGCTGGTCGCCGTTCGGCTCAACGCGCAGCGTCTTGGTCAGGTCGATGCCATCGAGCGCGGCGAGGACATCGCCTTCCAGGGCACGCGAGACCTCGATGTCGCGCGCCTCGCCGGTGTAGTTGTGGACGTTGGCGCTGAGGACGACTTCGTCGCGCTCGGTGAAGAAGCGCGGCGCTTGCAGGCGCACGAGGACGTCCTTGCTGGTGACGACCTCTGCCTCGCCATGGTAGACGCGGGTGCCGTGCCCCATCGCCCAGGCGTTGATCTTCCACGCGGTCAGGTTCTCCGGCATGTCGATCTCGATCTCCGCTTCGCCCTTTTCGTCCGTGTCGAGCCGCGCCGACCAGAAGGCGGTGTCGGCGAACTTGCTGCGCACCGCGATCTCCGGCGCGCCGCCTTGCCCGCCTTCGCCCGCCATATCACCGAGCATGCCCGGTGCGCGGGACTGCGCCAGCGGCGCGAATTGGTTGCGTTTTTCGACGATGCCGCCGTCGAACTCATCGGCGGCTGAGGCGAGCGGCATCGCGGCAGTGGTGGTCTGTAAACTGTCGACCATCCCAAGCCCGCGCCGGCTCCTATAGCCTTCCATTTCGAGACCGATGTCAAATCTTGTCACCCCGCCCCAACTGCGGCCGCCCCCATAAACCCCGTAGTCCCGAGCGTAGCCGTAGTAGTATTGCGCCCCGAGGTCGGTCATCGATTTCTCACCGTTTCGGACGAGCGGATACGAATAGCCGCCGAGGTTGGTGCGGTAGTTCACGTAATGCGAGCGGATCCATTTCCAGAAGAACGCGCGGATCTCCGCCGTGCTGTTGGCGGCGATCGATTCGAGCGACTTGTCGTAAACCGTGACCACCGTGCTGCCCGCGAACGGCTTGCCTTCCGCATCGAGGAGCCGGAGCTTCACCTTCGCTTTTTCGCCGGGTTCGAATTTCTCGCCGCTCGGCTCGACCTCCAGCGTGAGCATGCGCTCCTGCGGCGGCACGGCGATGCTGCGGAACGCCGTAAAGATCTGGCCGCCGTGGATGGTGAAGGCTTCGACATTGAAGTTCGGGTAGTCGGCGGCGCCCACCTCGATCTCGCGGACCGCGCTCTTCGCCTCGCCGAGGTCGATGATCTCGGGGCGCGGCGCGAGGCCATTCACCGGGCGGATGAAAAGCGCGACCGTGCCGCCATGGTCGGCGTTGATGAGAAGGCGGACCTTGTCGCCGGGGGCGTATTCCGCCTTGTCCGGCACGATTTCGAGATCGGCAAAGCGGAACGATCCGTCCGCCGGGGCGGGCGCGCCGTCCGGACCGAGCACGCGGATCAGGGCGGCTCCGGTTTGCGACTGCCCTTTTGCGTCGGCGATGGTCACGGCGAGCCGGTATTGCCCTGGCGCGGCGGCTTTGATGTCGAGCTTGCCGTTGCCGTCCGCGCCGGCTTCGGCGTCCCATTCCTGCACCGCCGTTTCGATCGGCGTGCCATCGTCGGCATAGGTCACGCGATAGAGCGTCGCCTTGCCCATGCCGGGCACCGGCTTGCCGTCCGGCGTCTGCGTGTGGAAGCTCGCGCCGATCTGATCGCCCTGGCGGAAGTGCCCGCCATTGACCCAGGCATAGACGCGGAACGGCTCCCGCGCGGCGAGCGCGCTGCCCGTCCCGGTGATCGTGCGCCGCGATTCGTCCACGACCTCCGCCTCGATCATATAGCGGTGGTCGCTGTCCGGCCAGCGCTCGAGCGCCGGGGCGGTATCGATCTTCACCTTCACCGTGCCATCCGGCTCGATCGGCACCGTGTTCTCGGCGATGACCTCATCCGGTCCCGGCTGCGCCCAGCCGATCGGCGGGATGCACCAGCCGCGGAAGCCCGGATACCAATCGTAGTCGTAGCCCCACCACCAGTAGCGCTCGCCGTAGAACCAATCCCACGGGCGTCCGGGGAACCAGCTCACCATGTCATTCTTCCGCTTCACCGTGTATTTGACCTGCGCGTTAGCGACCGGCTCCCCGAAGAAATACTTCGCCTTGATCGTCGCCTCGATCGTCTCGCCCAGCTTCACCGGCTCGGACGGTCCCTCCACCGTGACCTCGAATTCCGGCTTCTTGTATTCCTCCACGCGGAACGTCCCCATCCCGGCGCGGAACTGATCGATCGCGCGGGAGTTGGCCGGGTGCTTGTAATTGCGCAGCACGACATCCCAGCGATAGACGCCGAGCATCGCCGCCGGCTCCAGCTTCGTGTCGAACGCGATGCCGCCAAACGCATCGGCGGTCAGCTTCTTCTCCAGCATCTTCTGGCCGTCCGGCGAGAAGAGGCGCAGCTCGACCTCGCGCCCGCCAAACGCGGAGACATCGCCCGCCGTGTAATCCGCCTGCCGCACCCACGCCTTCATGTAAACCTGCTGGTCCGGGCGATAGACCGGGCGGTCGGTGGTGACCCATGCCTTCGCCGCCTGGCGCGGGTCGCTGTGCAGCTTGTTGTAGCCGTCGCCCATGAAATCCCCCAAGATGCCGAAGCGCCCATCGGCGGTGCGGGCGATGGCGAGCCGCTGGAAGTTCTCCGGCAACAAATTCTCACCGTAGGCGGCGATGCCATCCTCGCCGCTCAGGCGGGAGAAGTTGACCGTCTTGGTGAAGTGGCGGCGCTTGCCTCCGTCGTAAGTCGTCCGCATGCCGAAGACTTCGAGGTTGGCACCATCGAGCGGGGCGCCGGAGCTGGCATCGGCGATGAAGTATTGATGCTCGTCGTTACCGTTTTTGAAGACGATGGCGGTGTCCGCCACCCAGACGAGCTGGTAGGTCGCGTTGCCGTCCATCGCCTGCGCCTTGATCCAATACGCGCCCGTCCCCGGCAGCGGCGCTTTCACCGCGATCCGCCGGCTCCAATGGTCCGGCGCGGGATCGACCTTCTCGGACCACTCGACCTTCTCCGCCTTCAGATACTTGGCTCCGTCGCCGCCGAGCAATTGCCCGGCGAGGTTGCCGAACTGCGCCCGCGGATCGTTGACCTGCACCGGGTCGCTCTTCAGATACGCCTTCACTGCGGCGATCCACGCCTCGTAATCGACCGCCGTCGCGGTGAAGTCGATCTGCGTCGCGTTGCGGAACGTGACCGGCAGATCGACCGGGTCGCCTTTCGTGTAGAGGTGCGCCGACTCCATGCGCGCCCACGGCAGCGTGATCTGCTCGAGCCGGTCGCGCTTCCAGAAGCTCGGCCGCGCCGAATTGCGCGATGCTCCGCCGCCAGTAATCGGCGGCATTCTCGAATTGCTGCCGGTTCTCGTGCAGTTGCGCGAGCTGGGTCAGCGCGTCCTCCTGCGGCAGCGTCCCATGGCGCATCCGGCTCAGATACGCGCCCTCTTCCATCCCCGGTCCCCAGCATTGGGCGATAAAGGTTTCCTCGCCGTTCTTCTCGAAGAACTCCGCGCGGATCTTGTGCGTGCCCGCCTCCAGCTTGACCGTCCCCGTGTTGCTCTGGCCGGAGCCATGCAGCCCGTCGTTGTCCACCACGAAGTCGCCGATGGTGAGGCGCGACCCGTCGTCCGACCAGATCTGGAATTTGAATTCGCCCGCCTCCCCGATCTCGATCTCGCCTTCAAAGACAAAGCCGAAATGCTCGCGGCGGTCGGTCAGTTCGAGGTCGAACGTCCCGCTCGGCACCTCGCCCTCCGCCTTGGGTTCTAGCTTGGCGAAATCGGGCAGCTTGTCCCAATCGCCCTCGTAGAGTTTGAAGCGCAGGTTGCGCAGCGGGTTGGGCGCCTCCTCCAGCGGCGCGGAAGCGACCGCCTCGAACCGCTCGATGAAATTGTGGCCGGCCGGCAGGGCGAACCGCTGCACGCCGGTGGCGAGGCGCGCGATCGTTTCTTGTTTTGTTAGGGTGTGCGCCGTGTAGCGACCCTCCGGCATGATCTCGCCGTCTTCGAGCAGCGGCGTGCCGAGCGCGCCGGCGGTGTGGACGCCGAAGAGCTGCCACAGGTGATAGGCGTAGGCGTAATCGACGCGCAGCGCGCGGGTCGGGTCCGCCTTCTTCTGCTGCTCCAGCGTCCAGCGCCAGCGCTCGCCATCATTCGCCGCCGCCGCCCACGACTCCGGCACCTCGTAGAACTTCGCGTTGCCTTCCTCGTCCACCGGCGGCGCGCCGTTGCTGCTCCAGTACGTCGGGTCGCCGTATTCGGGCAGCTTGGAAAAATCGGTCAGGTATTGCCAGTTCCACACCTGCCGACCGCCCGTCACCAGACCTCCCAGATCCGCGTAGAAGTCGGCGACCGCCGCGCCATCCTCGCCGATCACCCGCTGGGCGAGCGGCATCGCCGCCGCCATAAGCTGGAGCGCGCGGATCCGGTCGCGCTCGGACATGTCGATGCGCCGGCCGCGCTGATCCTGGTCGGCGCGGGCGAATTCGTTTTCGATCATCGACCCGTAGTGCGGCGCGTTTTGGTAGAGCGTGGCGGCGCGCCAGAGCACGCGCCAGTCATCGGCGTGAACCTTGGCGGCATCCTCCAGCAGCGGATCGATCGCCGAGTAGCGCGCCAGTTGGTTCAGGCATTGGAAGGCGCTTTGCAGGTCGTCGGCGGCCGCCTTGCCGCCGTGCCCGCGATCGGCGAGCAGCTTTTCGTAGATGGCGAGCGCCTCGGCGTAGTTGCCGTCCGCCTGCAGTTTCTGCGGCGTCTGCCCCTGCTCGGCGGCGGCGATCTCGCCGGGATCGGTCTGGGCTTCGGCTCCGGCGTTGGCGAGGATGGCGGAGCCGGCGATGACGAACAGGCGCGTCAGCGCGTTTGGTTTGGCATTAGCGTTGGTGTCCATGTTAGGATCGGGTTCTTGGTTTTCGATTGGTAAAGTTTCGAGGTGGAACCGCCCGGCGCAGGACGTCACCGTGCCCGCGGGCGTGGAAATCGTGAGCGTGTCGCTGCCCGCATCGGCGTCCGCCAACGCGCCGGATGCGCGTTCGGCATAAAGCGCGCCGCGGACCAGGTTGAGCGCGCCATCGCCGGCGACCGCGAAATCGGCATCCGCATCCGCCCGGATCAGCCAATCGCCCGCGCGCTGGACCTTCGCCATCGCGCGCTCGACCGGATGGCTCTGCGCCTGCGCCAACGCCGCCCCTTCCGGCGCGCCGCCGCCCGCGACCACCGGGTCGGTGCCGCCATCGCGACCCCAGTCCAGAAAGCCGATCATCGCGCAGGCGGCCGCCGCCGCGATCCCCGCGCCGATCCAGGCGATCCGCCCGCGCCCGCCCGCGCGGCGGCGGCGGCCATCGGGCTTCGGCGCAGGCACCCGGCCGCTTCCCGCTTCCGCTTCGGCTTCCGCTTCGGCGGCGGCGGCGGCTTCGGCGGCATTTAGCGCGGTTTTGCCGTTGGCGCGCCAGCGGAGCATCGCATCGATCTCGATGTATTCGAGATAGCGCTGCCGGAGCGCCTCATCGCCGCGCACGCCATCCTCTAGGCGCGCGCGCTCGTCCTCGGTCAGGTCGCCGAGCGACAGCTTGAGGAGCAGCGCATCGAATTCGTCGCCGCCGGGCGATTCGTGGTTTGGATCCGGGTTCATAAGGTGGGATCGGGTTCGGGTTCGGTCTCGCCATCCCCGAGGGCGGCGCGGATGCAGCCGGCCAGCGCAATCCGCGCGCGGTGGAGCATGACCGCCACCGTGTTGGCGCGGCGCCCGAGCGACTCGGCGATCGCCGCGACTTCCTCGCCGCGCCCGTAGTAGCGGTCGATCGCCGCGCGGGCGTCGCCGCCCAGCTTTCCGAGGCAGACCTCCAGCGCCGCCGCGCGGTCGCTGCCGCCGGACTCCGGCTGGTGCGCCTCGGCGGCGAATCCATCGGCGATCGCGTGGATCGTTTCGTCCTCGCGAAAGACGAGTCGCTCGCGGCCGCGCTTGGTCCGCGCCGCGCGCACTTGGTTGAAGGCGAACGCTTTGGCCCACGGCAAAAATTCGCGGTCCGGGTCGTAGTCGCCCGCCTTGCGCCAGAGCTGGCGGTTCGCCTCCTGCAGCGCGTCCTTGGCCATCTCGGCGTCGGCGGTCAGCGCGTAGATGTAGGCGAAGAGCTGCCCCTGGCACGCGGTCAGGCGCTCGACGAAGAGCGCGGTAGCGTCATCGGGGTCAAGGCTCGCCAGATCGGCGGCCCGCTGTGGTGGGGCGGGGTTCACGGTAGCTTATGAGCGCGGCGGGAACCCTAGATTACAGCGGATCGCCATTTTTTTCGATTTTCTGCCGCGCCGGGGAAATTTGCCGGAATTGGCGAAACATCGGATTCGCCCCGCCCCGTAGTCCCGGTATGGATTCCCCCATGCCCAGATTTCCCCGGACCGCCGCCGCCTTCGCCCTCGCCGGAGCCGCGCTGCTCATCGCGAGCGCGCCGCCTGCCCGCGCGGCGGCGGGCGACTTGGACTTCAACACCGATATCCGCCCGATCCTTTCCGACCGCTGCTTCCACTGCCACGGCCCCGACGAAAATGACCGCAAAGCCGGGCTGCGCCTCGATACGGCGGAGGGCGCGTTCGCCGAACTCAAAGGCGGGACCCATGCGATCAAACCGGGCGACCCAGAGGCGAGCGAGGCGCTCTACCGGATGGCGACCGACGACGCCGACGACATGATGCCGCCGCCGGAGTCGAAGCTGCCGCGCGCCACGCCAGACGAGATCGCCTTGATCCGCCGCTGGATCGAGCAAGGCGCGAAATATGAGGGACATTGGGCGTTCCAGCCGGTCCGCCGCCCGGAGCCGCCGCCGGTCAAGGGCGATGCCAAAATCGCCAATGACATCGACAAGTTCGTCGCGGCGCACCTCGACGATCAGGGGCTCTCCCTGCGCCCGGAGGCTCCCCGCCATCGCCTCATCCGCCGCCTCAGCTTTGACCTGACCGGCATCCCGCCGACGCCGGAGGAGGTCGCCGCCTTCGTCAACGACCCGTCGCCGCGCGCCTATGAGGACTTGATCGACCGCCTGCTCAAATCGCCCCGCTACGGCGAGCGCATGGCGGCGGATTGGCTCGACCTCGCCCGCTACGCGGACAGCTACGGCTATCAGGTGGACCGGGACCGCGACGTCTGGCCGTATCGCGACTGGGTCATCCGCGCGTTCAACGACAACCTGCCCTACGACCAATTCACCACCTGGCAGCTCGCCGGCGATCTGCTGCCGGCCCCGACCGAGGACCAGGTCCTCGCCACCGCCTTCAACCGGATGCACCAGCAGAAGGTCGAGGGCGGCAGCACGGAGGAGGAATTCCGCGTCGAGTACGTCGTGGACCGCGTCAACACGTTCGGCACCGCCTTCCTCGGGCTCACGCTCGAATGCGCCCGGTGCCATACACACAAGTTCGACCCGATCACGCAGAAGGAATACTACAGCCTGTTCTCGTTCTTCCAAAACATCGACGAGGCGGGGCTCTATTCGTTCTTCACGCCCTCGGTGCCGACGCCGACGCTGACGCTGCCGACCGACGCGCAGCGGGGGCAGATCGCCGCTGCCGAGGCGAAGGTCGCCGCCGAGGAACAGAAGCTGGCGGAGGTCGCCGCCGCGCGCGAAGGAGCCTATCAGGCTTGGCTCAAAGCGGGCGCCGAGCCGAAGGCGGATCCCGCCGGGATGATCGGGTTTTTCCCGTTCGATGCGCGCAACGGCGACCAGTTGGAGAACACGGCGGGCGACAAGAAACCGGCGACGACGAACAACAACAATTCGATCGCCGAAGGCGAAGGGCGCGGCGGCGGCGCGCTAGTCCTGACCGGCGACGACGCGGTCAACCTGCCGGTGGGCAACTTCCCGCGCTGGCAGCCATTCTCGGTCGCGCTGTGGATCAAGGCTCCGTCGAAGATGGAGCGCGCCGTCATCTTCCACCGCTCCCGCGCGTGGACGGACGCCGCCAGCCGCGGCTACGAGCTTTTGCTCAAAGACGGCCGGCTCGCCTGGTCGCTGATCCATTTCTGGCCCGGCAATGCGATCTCGATCCGCGCCGACGAACCGGTCGCGCCCGGCGAATGGACCCATGTGGCGGCGACCTACGACGGATCTAGTAGAGCCTCCGGGCTCCGCCTTTACATCAATGGCAAACCCGCCGCCGCAGCGGTGGACATGGATAATCTCTACAAGGAAATCACCGGCGGCGGCGGCGATAACATCGCGATCGGCGAGCGCTTCCGCGACCGCGGCTTCAAGGGCGGCATGGTCGATGAATTCGCCGTCTTCGACCGGGAGCTGACCGCGCCGGAAGCCGCCGCGCTGGCCGGTGCCGAACCCGGCGGCGACCTGCGCGCCTTCTACCTCTCGGCGCACGATGCGGATTACCGCCAGCAGCTCGGCGCATTGCGGGCGGCGCGCGAAGCCTTGTGCAAAGTCCAGGGCGGGCTGCGCGAGATGATGGTGATGCGCGAGCAGGCTGAGCCGAAGCCCGCCTATGTGTTGGAGCGCGGGCTGTATGACGCGCGGGGCGAGCAGGTCTTCGCCGGGACGCCCGCCGCGCTGCTGCCGTTCCCGGAGGGCGCGCCGCGCAACCGGCTCGGCTTGGCGCAGTGGCTCACACATCCCGACCATCCGCTGACCTCGCGCACGGCGGTGAACCGGTTTTGGCAGGGCATGTTCGGGCGCGGCTTGGTCGGCACGGCGAACGACTTCGGCAGCCAGGGCGAGATCCCGGTTTACCGCGACTTGCTCAATTGGCTGAGCGCCGAGTTCATCGCCTCCGGCTGGGACGTCAAGGCGCTGCTCAAGACGATCGCCTTATCCGCCACCTACCGGCAGGACAGCGACGCCCCGCGCGAACTCTACCAAAACGACCCCGAAAACCGGCTGCTCGCCCGCGGCGCGCGCTTCCGCCTCTCCGCCGAGATGATCCGGGACAACGCGCTGTCCGCCTCCGGGTTGCTCGCCGAAAAGCTCGGCGGCCCGTCGGTCAAGCCCTACGAGATCGAAGAATCGTTCAAGCCCGCCGGGCGGGCGAAGGGCGAAGGCCTCTACCGCCGGAGCCTCTACACCTATTGGCGCCGCACCGGTCCCGCGCCCGCCATGCTCACGTTCGACGCCGCCAAGCGCGACGTCTGCGCCGCCAAGCGCGAGCGCACCGCCTCGCCGCTCCAGGCGCTCGTCCTCATGAACGGTCCCCAGTTCGTCGAGGCGGCGCGCAAGCTCGGCGAGCGGCTGCTCAAGGCGCACGGCGACGACGCCCCCGGCGCTGGCGAACGCAGCCTTCCAACTACGCCGCCGCCCGCAATCCGAACGAACGCGAACCAGCGGTGCTCGCGCAGCTCTACGCCGAACAGCTCGCCCATTTCGAAGCCAATCCCAACGCCGCCGCCGAATTCCTCAAGGTCGGCGACGCGCCTGCCGACGCGAGCCTCCCGCCCGCCAAACTCGCCGCCGCCGCCGTGCTCGCCAAAGCCGTGCTGAGCATGGATGAGTGCGTGATGCGGCGATAGCGATGCCCCCGCTCAAATCGCCGGCGAATCCAGCCGCTGGAGGCGCGGTTGACGAATTCCAATCGGCGACGATGTAGGCGGGCTTCGCACCTACCTCCGCCTTCATGCACATCGCGCTACTATCGCTGCGCGATCCGCAGCCATTCTTCGTAATCGCGGATGTAGTCGCCGGGGTCGTAGGCGTGGAGGCGAGGACCGCGAGGACGGCATCGGGCGAGAACTGGAATTCGGCGGGCCAGACCATCGGCGGGACGTGCAGACCGGTGGTCGGCGCGTCGAGGACGAATTCTGCGCGCCTCGCCGTCATCGACCATCACGCGGAGCGAGCCGTGGGCGCAGATCAGGATCTGGTGGCATTCGCGGTGGGCGTGCTCGCCGCGCACCTTGCTGCTGGCAACGCCATAGGTGAAAAAATCCGGGCGACTTTGAACGGCAGCGCGCCGGGAAATTCGGCCACGCTCAAGCTGCCGCGCATGTCCTCGAATTCTTGAGCCGGAGCAGGCTCACGCCTTTCACATCGGTGGGCTGCACCTCGGGTCCGCCATCCGCCGCCCTCGCCTTTCTCCCGGAGGCTCACGCTACCATGCGATTCCCGCTCGCTGCCGCCGCCGCTGCCGCTGCCGCCGCCGCTGCCACCGCTGCCGCCCGCGTAGCCGGTGATGCGCGCCGGATTGCCGCAGACAACGGCATTGGGCGGCACCGATTTGGTGACCACGGCACCCGCCCCGATCATCGCGTTGCGCCCGATTTCGATCCCCGGCAGGATCGTGGCGTTGGCACCGATCGAGGCTCCTTTGCGGATCGTGGTCCGCAGAAATTTCTCGGGATGCTGGCGGCTGCGCGGGAACAAGTCATTGGTGAACGTGGCGTTCGGTCCGATGACATCGTCTTCCACCCGGAGTCCGTCCCAGAGCTGGACGCCGCATTTGACCGTCACGCGGTCGCCGATCACGACGTCATTTTCGATGAAGACGCCGTCGCAGATATTGCAGCCCCCGCCGATTTCAGCGCCGGGCAAAATGTGGGCAAATGCCCAGATGCGGGTGCCTCTTCCGATGTTCTGCGATTCGCAGAGGGCGTTGGGTGGATCTGGGGCATAGCGGGAGCGACTCCTGATTGCTACCGCGCATTCGCCCCTCGGCAACCATCAACCGCGCGCCCTAGAATCCCGGCGGCCGCTCGGACAATCCGCGCGGGCGCTCGGAATCGCCGGTCCCTTCGGCTTCCGCCGCGCGCGCCTCCCGGGCGGAGCGCCCGCCCTTGACATAAACATCGCCCCGGTTGTTGACGACCATCTGGGGGCTCTCTCTTGCGGCGTGTCAAAATAGCCCTCCCGCCCGGCAGCGTCGCATCGATATCGACCACCGCGTGGATCCACGCCTTCGGCGCGGAGAGCCAGAGGACATTTAGCCGGTTGGCGGCGTCCAGCGTGACTTGCGGGTCGTCGAGGGCGAGCAGGCGACCGAGCGAGTAGCAGCCATAGATCGTGGTGCCCGCTTTGTTTTTGACGCGGACGTAGAGGTCGTTGCGGTCCACCTCGCGGAAGCTCATCAGTTGGTAGACCCGGTATTCGCCGCCGCCCGCGCGGTCGAGCGGCACGCCGACCGTGCGCTCCCAGAAACCCGCCCTCGGCGATGGTAAAGAGGACCGGCGACGACCGCATGTATTGCTGGAGCTGCGGAAAATAAACGTTACCGTCACCCGATAGTCGCCCAGCCCCGGCAGTTGGTAGAGCGAGTTGAGCTGCACCACCTTGGTCACCGTTTCGCCGCTGGGGACGACCAGCGGCTTGAGCTTCGATCCGCGCGGGATCGCCACCCGGCTTTCGTTGTAGCGGTCGGAAATATCGAACGACAGCCAGTTCGACTGATTCGGACCCGAGAGGATGACGTCGCGTCGCCGCGGTTGTGGACGGCGACCTCCGCCTCGATCGCCTCGTAGTTGACGTAGGTCTTTTTCTTCAACTTCAGGTCGACGAGGAGCTGGGCGTGAGCGGACTCCGGCACGGCAGCCGCGATCAGGAGGAAGAGGGCTCCGAGGAGGAATTGGCGGAGCGGCGGGAAGGTGAGGCGTGTTTCGGTCATGGCGGCCGGATAGAAGGTGGGTCGGGGGGATGGAGACTATCGCCGCGTTGGGCGTCCGGATCAAACGCCGGATTCCGCGATTTCTTAGGCGAAAGGACCGGGCGCAAAATCGCGCTTTCGCCACGCGCTGGCTGCGATACCTTCCCCACCATGCCTGCCTCCCACGAACACTCCCCGATGAGCAGCCCCGTTCGCGATTTGCGCAACCTGCGCGGCAACGCCGCTGCCACGGCAGGCGAAGTGCGCGCCTTTCTGACCGAAATGCGGGGCAAATCCCCGAAGGAAATGCTCGGGGCGGTCGCGGATAGCTCGCTTTTCCAAAGCGCGGTGGTCGCCTCGATCGGCGCGGCAATCTTGGTCGCCGTCCTCACGATCATCCCTTTTGTCATCTCCAAGGTCGGCGGCTCTGGCTCCGGCGATGCCCCGCCGGTCGCCGCCGCGCCCGCCGCCCCTGATGCCGGCGCCCCAAAACCGGCACCATCCGATCAGCCTAAACCATCTACCGCTGAAGCAACGCCGGAAAAATCGGCGGCCGACGCGCTGGGGATCGGGGATCAAAAGTCCGCCCCAGCGGGCGTCAATCCCCTCGAAAATGCCAACGACAACCTGCTCGATGGGCTGGAATAGCCGACCCGCGAGGGTTCCGGTGGGCGCTTGGTCGCCCCCAAAACTGGTTTCGCCACCCGGCGGATTCGCGTAACCATCCCGCTCGCCCCCTCCCGCTGGGAAAAACCGTTCGATTTGAGCAGGTTGACAATCCGCCCCCTTGTTATATTTTTGATAGTTAATCCAATATTTTAGAAAATGAGCGGAGAAACCATTTCTTTCCCGTGCCCAAGCTGCGCGGTGCCCTTAACCGTCCCATCAACGATGGCCGGAATCGAAGGACCGTGCCCGCATTGCCACACGAAAATTAAAGCACCCAATCCAGCGACCGGAGAGGCAGCGCGGCTGCTGAGCGACCGTCCGCAGGCTCCGGCACCGGCGGCCCCTGCCGGATCTACTCCGCAGCCCCCACCCCAGCAGCCGTCGGCAAGCTGGGCGGATGCGCCGGAACCCATTGCGGTTCCGGAACCCATG
Organism: Verrucomicrobiales bacterium; assembly: GCA_041395145.1. GTDB lineage: Bacteria > Verrucomicrobiota > Verrucomicrobiia > Verrucomicrobiales > DEV007 > JAWLBD01. The sequence goes on from JAWLBD010000004.1 coordinate 36,283, forward strand.
GCTCCCTGGGAGCAGCAGGCAACCCAATCTCACACCAAGGCTAGCTCGACAGAGGCACCGCACCACGCTCAACCCGAACGAGCGCCTGAACCCAAACCCGAACCCGCTGCGGTCCCCTTCCCCCCAGCAGAGGAAAAACCCTGGGGAACCGCTCCGCCACGCCAGGCGGAAGGCGGGCGGGGAGCTTCCACCGCGCCGCCAGTCACCGGTTTTGGCGGCGCGCTGAATTCAGGCTCTCGCGGCGGCTTTGGTGATGCGGTCGCGAAAAAGCGGAAAAGCGGGGTCGGCGGGCTTCTCGCCGCCGTCGCGGTGATTGCCGTCCTCGCCGGAGGCGGTTTCGCCACCTGGAAATTCATTTTCAAAAAGGGGGAAGGTCCCTCCCGAACTATCGGAGAGAACAATCCGCCGAACCAGGAGGCACCAACGCCAGTCTCCCAGCCTGGACTTCCCGAAGAATCGGAGCCGCCGGAACCGACGCCCTCGCCCGCGATGCCAAAACCGCCAACATCTCCGGATCCAAGCGTCGCCCAGCAAGTTCCCATCGACAGCCAAGCCGCCGATGAAGATGAAGCCGCGGAGGGCGGCGATCCGACCCCGAGGCCTCCTGCGTCCGACAACGCTTCGGCAGAGGATGGAGGAACCGAATCGATACCAAGAGCCGTCCCAGTGACACCCTCCGATTCGAATAATTCGGGCGCAGTCCGCGCATCGGGTGGAGATCCGAAAGACGATACCTCGAATGGCATCCTCGCCGCCCCGCGCCAGGCGCTGAACCAATTTCTCGCCGCCGAGAACTGGCAGGAACGCCTGAAATACTGCCAGGAGCCGCAGAAGGTCCGCCCGAAAGTCGAAGCCTACTACCAGAAGGCTCCCGATGGTCCCGTCGCGGTGAAGGCGATCGACTTCCAGGACACGGATAAGGCTCCCTCCGGCTATAATTTCTACCTCTTTTTCATCTCTACCGAAAACGTGCCGGAGGGCTTTCCCGTCTCGGTCGAGGACTCCGCCGATGGGTTCAAAGTAGACTGGGAGGCATTCGTCGAATTCAACGACCTGTTGCTCGACAAATTCCTCAGCGATCCGAATTCGCCCGCCGATTTTTTCCATGTGATGATCAAGCGGAAGCACTTTTTCGGGTCGGACGACGATCCGCGCAAATCGCTAGATTCCTACTGGGTCGAGCCGCCGATCCCCGGCTATGGCGGCTATGCGTTTGCGACGCCGTCGACCGAGATCGGTCGGACGCTTTCCGAAAAGCTGCCGTGGGAATCGGTCTCGTTCCCGATCTTGGAACTCGAGTGGGCGAAACCGAAGGGTGGCGAACCCTACGTGAAGATCAAATCGGTGCGGCAGTGGAGCTTCCGCGCGGACTCCGGCTCTGGCTCCGAATAAGCGCCCTAGGATTGGCGTTGATTTGCCCGGCGGAAAGCGCCTTCATGCGCCATGCCCACGCCTGACGAAAAGCTAGCCGCCCTCCTCGACACCATCGCCGCCGCCGCCCGCCGGTCGGGGCGCGATCCCGGCGCGGTCCGGCTCTGTGCGGTATCCAAGACGTTTCCCGCCGAGGCGGTCCAGGCGCTGGCGGACAGCGGGCAGCGGCTCTTTGGCGAAAGCCGGGTGCAAGAGGCTGCCGCGAAGATCCCCGCGCTGCCCGCCCACCTCGAATGGCATCTCATCGGGCACCTCCAGAAAAACAAAATCCGCAAGGCGCTCCCGCTCTTCGCCGCGATCCACAGCGTGGACAGCCTGGGCACGGCGGAGCAAATCGACCGGGTCGCCGCCGAAGAGGGGCGGTTTCCCCGCGTCTTCCTCGAAGTCAATCTCGCCGCCGAGTCGAGCAAATACGGATTCCCGCCAGATGCCTTGCGCGCGCAATTCGAGGCGCTCCTCGCGCTCGGGCGGCTCGAAATCGCCGGCTTAATGGCGATCCCGCCCGCCGCCGCCAGCGCCGAGGCATCGCGCCCGCATTTCGCCCGCCTGCGCGAACTGCGCGACACGTTGCAGGAGGAATTCGGCGTCCCGTTGCCCGAGTTATCGATGGGGATGAGCGGCGATTACGAGATCGCGGTCGAGGAAGGCTCCACCATCGTGCGGGTCGGCAGCGCCTTGTTCGGGGAGAGATGATTCGCTATCGCGCCCGGATTTTCGCCAGCACGGCCGCCTGGCAGGCGTGGATCGCCCCGGCGATCCCGATGCCCAAGCCGATGCCGTAGCAGAGCCCCCACAGCAGCATCGCGGCGATCCGCATGGCGCGCGAATCGGCGGACGCCATCGCTTTGCCCTCCGCAATGCCTCCCAAAAAATATCCCGCCGCCGCCGGCGCGAAAAGCCACAGCGCCGCCGCCACGATCCGGTGCGGCGTCCCGAAGGCTCCGCCGAAAACCAGCGCCATCGCCAAGGCACCGCCGCCCAAGCCCGCCAGGCTGCCCGCATCGCCGCGCAGCGCCATCCAGCCGGCGATCCACGCGGCGGAATAGGCGAGGAAGCCGGCGGTGAAGAGCTTGTAAAACCGCCAGAGCGAGCCGGTGCCGATCAGCAGCCGGTGCAATGCGATCCCGCTCAGCCCGATGAAAGCAAGCGCGCAGACGGAATAAAACCCAGCTTCGCCGACCGCCTCGACCAAAATCCGCCCGGCGAACGCCCACGGCGCAAAGCCGCCGACGCTCATGACCGCGCCGCCGACCGCCCCGCGGACCAGCTCGGGTCCGGGCGCCGGGGTGCCAGGGATCTGACCGCCGAAGCGGGCGGCGGTGGAGGGCGCGTCTAGTCCGAAAAAGCTCATGGAGGGAATAGAACACCCGCCTCTCATGAGGGCAACACCCCCGCCTCCCTCGCCCTTTGGTCCTGGAGCTTCGTGAGCTTTAGGCAAACGGCGACCGCGCATCCGGCGGCGATCAAGGTGAGAGCGAGGTCGACAATTGTGATCGGCACTTGGATATCCGCATCGTCGATCCGGCTCGAAACGTTAGAAAAAATATTCATCACGACCCAAGCCGCCCACCATATTCCGACCAACGAAGGCACCGAACCGACCGCCGGCTGCCCCGGCGAGTCCGACGCCAGCCAGATCTCCCGATGCGCTTGGTAAGGCTTCCACCAAAATGCGATCGGGATGAAATACCAGCCAACCGCCCAACCGGGCGTGAACTCTAGGAAACTCGGGTTGGCCCCAAGCGCCCGGATATTCTTCGCGCAGCGATTCGTCCAGATGCACCAAAAGACCACGCAGACGGAGAAGACGAGCAGATAGGCGATCCCCAGAAGCCCGATCAACAGCAGATCCGCTGCCTCTTCGTCGGTCTCGAACACCCCATCCGACATCAGCTCCGGGTTCATGACGATAAACGCTGAGAGACCAATCAAGACAATGGAGAGCAGCGCCAGCGCGGCGGTCACGATCCCCGCCAAAACCTTGGGGGATCGATAGGGATAGATCGAATGGGTCGGATCGACCGCCCCGGCTCTCGGCAAGGGATCAGAAACCGGCGCGGCGTAGGGGTTCTCCTCCAAGCTGGCACCGGGAGGCGGCACGCTTTGCCCATGCCCCCCCGCAGAGGGTCGGTGCAGATAAATCGACAGTTCAGACTTTTCGACCGAAATCCAATCTTGCATCCCCTCGCGCCAGACCAGCGCGCTGGCTCCAAGCGCACCGTTTTGAAACAACGTAACAATCTCCGTCTCAGAAACGGGACCTTTTTGGCTGCCGCCTTCAGTGTAATACCATTCCATAGATGTAACTGGGTAAAGCGAGGAATCTGCGATGTTAGCTCTGGGAAATGCGTGCGGGCAAGTGAATTCACTGCCGAATCGCGCTTGGCCAGCCGCGCCGCCTTGGCATAGAAGGGCGGAACCCCCTCCGCTCCGCCTTGGCTGAATCCCCGCACAACCCGCTCGATCCCGAGCAGCACGAAGACGAGTCGCCCACCCGCCGCCGCATCCGCCTGATCGGGCTGTTCGCCGGTCCGGCGCTCGGCTTGCTCGCCGCCCTCGCCTTGCCCGATGCCTACGCCGCCGCCGGCGGGATGGTCGCCGCGCTTGGGTTTGACGCCAAGGTGACGGCCGGATTGGCGGTGTGGATGGCGATCTGGTGGATGACCGAATCGATCCCGGTCTATGCGACCGCCTTGCTCCCGCTCGCCGTCCTGCCCGCCACCGGTGCGGTGCCGATCGACAAGGTGGCGCCCAACTATGCCAAGGACCTGATCTTTTTGTTCATGGGCGGCTTCATGCTGGCGCTGGGGATGCAGCGCTGGGGGCTGCACCGCCGCATCGCCCTGACCGCGCTCCGCCTGTCCGGGACCGGGCCGCGCCGCGTCGTCGGCGGCTTCATGGTCATCACCGCGCTGCTCAGCATGTGGGTCTCCAACACGGCGACCACCCTGATGATGATGCCGATCGCCGCCAGCGTGGCGGAGCTGTTCGACACCGACGATTCCGGGGAAAGCGCGCCGGGGTGCGGGTTCGGCGTGTGCCTTTTGCTCGGCATCGCCTACGCGGCATCGATCGGCGGGCTGGGCACGATGATCGGATCGCCGCCCAATCTGGTCGCGGTCTCCTACCTTCAGAAAAACCTCGGGATCGAGATCACCTTCGCCCAGTGGATGATGGTCGGCGTCCCCATCGTCGCCGTCTTTTGCCGATCGCCTGGTTCCTGCTCACCGGCGTCCTCTACCCGATCAAGCGCGCGCGGCTGACCGGCGGCGCGGGCTTTTTCGAAGAACAGCTCGCCAAGCTCGGTCCGGTCAAGCCGGGCGAGCGCGCGGTGTTTATCGTGTTTTTGGCTGCGGCGGCGGCGTGGATCTTCCGGGCGCAGCTCGCGGCGGTCGAATTCGGCGGCTCCAAGCCATTCGCCGGGCTGACCGACTCTGGCATCGCGGTGATCGCGGCGGTCGTGCTTTTCGTGATTCCGGTGGACCGCCGGGGCGCGGCGTTCGCGCTGAACTGGCAGTGGGCGTCCCGCATCCCGTGGGGATTGCTCATCTTGTTCGGCGGCGGCCTCGCGCTGGCGGGCGCGATTGATCCACCGGACAGCGCGTTTCTCGGCTCGTCGTTCGGCGCGCTGCGCGGCATCCCGGTTCCCGTGCTCGTCCTTCTCGCCGTCGCGCTCGTCATCTTTTTGACCGAGCTGACCAGCAACACGGCGACCGCCACCACCTTCGTCCCGATCCTCGCCGCCGTCGCCGCCGGGCTGGGCGCCAAACCGGTGCTCCTCCTCATCCCCTGCGCCCTCGCCGCGACCTGCGCCTTCATGCTCCCGGTCGCCACGCCGCCCAACGCCATCGTCTTCGGCACCGGGCGCGTCACCGTCCCGCAGATGATCCGCGCCGGCATCTGGCTCAACCTGATCGGCATCGCCCTGCTCACCGCCGCCGCCTACGCGCTCGTCCTGCCGCTGCTCGGCGGGTTGGGGCCGGCAGCCGAGTGAGCCGCGTGAGCGGAGTGGATCGCCCTACCCCAGGTTTTCGAGCATCGCCTTGATCTGGTCGCGGCGGACCTCCCACTCGTCGCGGCGCTGGCGTTCTTGGTCCACGACCTCGGGCTTGGCGCGCTCGACGAAGTTCGCGTTGTTGAGCTTGCCGTTGCACTTCTTGATCTCGCCTTCGACCTTGGCCAGTTCTTTGGAAAGCCGCGCCTTCTCCGCTTCGATGTCGATGAGCCCTTCGAGCGGCATGTAGATCTCGCCGATGTCGGTGACGGCGGCGGGCGTGCCCTTGGGCGGATCGTAGGCGGCGTCGGCGGTCGCCTCCGAGGCACCGCTCAGCAGCGCGAGCGCGCCGAGTTCGCCTTCCACCCATCCGGCGGCCGGCTTGACGATAAACTTCACGTTTTTGTTCGCGGCGAGATTGTATTCCGCCTTCAGGTTCCGCGCGCGCCCGACCGCGCTGTAGATCGCGGCGACCTGCGCCTGCGCTTCGCCGACCCGCTCGGGCGCGAGATCCGCGACCGGGGACGCCTCCGGCAAGACGGTGCGCATCAGGAATTCGCCGCCTTCCGCAAAGCCGAGGCTCTGCCACAATTCCTCGGTGATGTGCGGCATGTAGGGGTGCAGGTGCATGAGGAACCGGCGCAAGACCGCATCCTGCGTGCGGATCGCCGCCGCCTTCTGCTCCGGCGTCGCATCCCGCCCCACGTCGCGCTTGATCGATTCGAGATACCAGTCGCAATATTCGCTCCAGAAGAAATCGTAGAGGATCTGGGCGATCTCGTTGAACCGGTATTCGCCATAGGCGCGGTCGAGGTTTTCCTCCATGGCGGCGAGCTTTGCCAGCACATCGATCGCGTAGATCGGCAGGTCGCCCGCCTCCGCCCCGGCGTCGCCTTGCATCTGGCGGAAGCGCGCCGCATTCCACAGCTTGTTGGCGAAGTTGCGCCCCTCCTCGACCTGCGGGAAGTGGTGCTCGCTGCTGCTCTCGGTGGCATCGAATTCCTTCGGCGTGTTCGCCTTGCCCCGCTCCTCGATGAACCGGACGTCGGAGCCGATCGGCGCGATGCGCATGATGGCAAAGCGGAGCGCGTCCGCCCCCAGCGTCGCGATGATGTCGAGCGGGTCCGGCGAATTGCCGAGCGACTTCGAGAGCTTGCGCCCGAACTTGTCGCGGATGATCGACGTGTAGAAGACATTGCGGAACGGCAGCTCTCCCTGCCAGCGGAATCCCGCCATGATCATGCGCGCCACCCAGAAGAACAAGATGTCAGGCCGGTGACCAGGTCCGAAGTCGGGTAAAACTTTTCAGCGCCGCGCTCGCCGCTTGTCCGAATCCGCCATCGTGGCGAACTACCAGAGCCACTGAGCTAAACCACGTGTCCAGCACGTCGTCGTCCTGCCGCCAGCCCTCGCCGGGCGCGGTCTCCGAGGCTTGGACAAATGCCGGATTCATGTTGACATCGCCGAATAGATCGGCGATTTTCACACCGAAGCCCGACGCTGGCCGATCACCTGACTCTCCTCGGAGAGAAGGGTCCGGAGATTTACCGTCGGGCTTCTTTATTTTGGTGAGGCGATGGTCATACTGGGTCGCGCCGTAGGTAAATTCTTTGATCGTCAGAGTAGCCCGATAGAGATCTCCGCCCATGCTCACCGCGCCGACAAAGCGGTGGACGGCAAGGCAGTCCGAAACACTGCGGCGGTCATAGTAGGAACCGATATGTTTCGCGGCCTTGGATCAGCTCGGGGATGGCGGGAACCGCCTGCAGATTCTGGAGACCGCGGTTGCCGCCCACCTTGGTGATGCTTCGAAGATAGACGGCGACCGGCAGCGAGCGATCCTCGTTGGTGAAGGAACCGCCGATGATCCCCAACTCCCTGCCGCCTTCACCGCGTTGTACGCAGTTCTTTGGCGCTCCCGCCTTCGACTCACCCTCTCCGCATTCGACCACCGGCACCTCTTCCTCCAGCCGCGCCAACGCCTTGTCGTTATACCACGCCGGGATGCGGTGCCCCCACCAGAGCTGGCGGGAGATGCACCAGTCTTGGATGTTTTCCATCCAGTGCAGATACGTCTTCTTCCAGCGAATCGGGCGGAAGCTGATCGCGTCGCTCTCTACCGCCTCGGTCGCCTCGGGCACGCAGGGGTATTTGAGGAACCACTGCATGGAAAGGCGCGGCTCGATCGGGACGTCGGCGCGCTCGCTGAAGCCGACGTTGTTCTCGTATTCCTCGACCTTCACCAGCAACCCCATCTCGTCGAGCTTCGCCGCCGCCTTGTCCCGCGCCTCAAACCGGTCCATGCCCTCGAACTCCGGTCCGGCGTGCGCATTGAGCGTGCCGTCGGGGTTGAAGACATCGATGACCGGCAAGCCGTGCCGCAGCCCGATGTCGAAGTCCGCCTTGTCGTGCGCGGGCGTCACTTTCAGAACGCCGGTGCCGAACTCCGGATCGATGTGGTCGTCCGCCACCACCGGGATCTCCGCCTCCGGGAACGGGCGGCGCACCTTGCGCCCGAGCAGGTCCGCGTAGCGCGGGTCCTTCGGGTTGACCGCCACCGCCGTGTCGCCCATCAGCGTCTCCGGCCGCGTGGTGGCGATCTCGACATAGCGCCCCGGCTCGTCGGCGAGTTCGTAGCGCATCGTGTAGAGCTTGCTCCGCTGCGGCTTCATGATGACCTCCTCGTCGCTCAGCGCGGTCAGCGACTTCGGGCACCAGTTGACCATCCGCTTGCCGCGATAGATCAGCCCCTGCTTGAAAAGATCGACGAAGATCTTCGAGATCCACTTCGAATACTCCGCGTCCATGGTGAAGCGCTCGCGCTCCCAGTCGCACGAGCAGCCCAGCTTCTTGAGCTGGTTGATGATGATGCCGCCGTGCTTGTCCTTCCACTCCCAGACGAGATCGAGGAACGCCTCGCGCCCGAGGTCGCGCCTCGTCTTGCCCTGTTCTTTGCGGAGCTGCTGCTCGACCTTGCTCTGCGTGGCGATCCCCGCGTGGTCGGTGCCCGGCAGCCAGAGCACCGCCTTGCCCTGCATGCGCGCGCGCCGCGCCAGGATGTCTTGGATCGTATTGTTCAAGACGTGCCCGAGGTGCAGGATCCCCGTCACGTTGGGCGGCGGGATGACGATGGAATACGGCTCGCGGTCGGAAGCCTCGTCGCCGCGGAAGCAGCCGGACTCCTCCCAGCGGGCATACCACTTCTCCTCTACAGAGCCGGGCTCGTAGGCTTTCGGGATTTCTTGGGCAATCGCTGTCTCAGACATGGGGCGGCAACTATGGGGTTCCCGTCCCCTTTGTAAAGGACCGGGAAAGCCCGCCGCCCGCGCCGGCAAAGCGCGCCGATTTCGCCGCGCCGACGCCGGATTTCGCTCCGATGCCATACGCCTCCGCCGGCGAAATCGATACCGCGCTTCGCCGCCGCCCCGCTGCTGCGCCTGCCGGTGCCGCCGAGGACCAGGCTTGCAAATCGGACGCCGATTTCCGAAAGTCACCGGATGAAAACCCCGCTGCCCCTCTCCTCGCTCGCCTTTGCGCTGCTCATCCACGCGGCGCCCGCCGCCGAGCAATCGCTCTTCGACGGCAATTCGCTCGACGGCTGGAGCGGCGGCGAAACGTGGTGGCGCGCGGAAGGCGGCGCGATCACCGGCGAGATCCCGGCGGGCGAGTCGCTCGCCTCGAACCAATTTTTGTTCTGGGGCGGCGAGCTGCACGACTTCGACCTGCGCCTGCGTTTCCGCATCAGCGGCGACCCGTCCGCGAACTCCGGCATCCAATTTCGCTGCAAGCCTGCCGAAGGCGGCGGCGCGGCGGGCTACCAGGCGGACATCGACGGCGGAGCCGTCTGGGCGGGGCGGATCTATGACGAACACGGCCGCGCCTTGATCGCCGAACGCGGGAACAATGTCATCATCGGTGCGGACGGCACGCGCGCGGTCCACCAGTTCCGCCATCCTGCCGACTACGCCGCGATCGCGCCGGCCGGGCAGTGGCACGACTATCGGATCCAGGCGGTCGGGCCGCGCATCCGCTGCTGGCTCAACGGCCATCTGGCCGCCGACCTGACGGACAACCAGATCGGCGAGCAAGACTTCGCCGGGAAGCTCGCCATCCAGCTCCACTCCGGTCCCGGTCCCGCCAAGATCGAGGTCACCGACATCCGGCTGACCGACCTCGGCGCCACGCCGCTGCCGCAGGCGAACCCAGACGCGCCGCAACCCGGGCGCGGCGGCATCTCGCCGGAGGGTCGCAACCTCGGGTTCGAAGACGGCACGCTGCGCGGCTGGCAGGCGGACGGCGATGTCTGGGACGGCAGCCCGATCGAAGGCGACACGGTGACGCCGCGCCGCCCCGGCCAGGCGAGCGATCACGACGGCCGGTTCTGGGTCGGCGGCTACGAGCGGACCAAGAGCGACGCGGGCAAGGGGACGCTCACCTCGGAGCCGTTCAAGGTCACCCATCCGTGGGGCAGCTTCCTCGTCGCCGGCGGAAAAGGCGACGACACCCGCGTTGAGATCGCGCTCGCCGGCGGCGAGGTCATCATGAAGGCGAGCGGCGCCGAACTCGAAAACCTCAAGCCCGTCGCCGTCGATCTGCGCGCGCATCTGGGCAAAGACATCGTCCTCCGCGTGGTCGACGAAACCGCCGGATTCTGGGGGCACGTCAACTACGACGACTTCCGGTTTCACGACGAGAAGCCGCAGTTCGCCGCGCGCCGCGTCTTGAGCAACCCGATCCTCAGCCAGCTCTCGCCCAATCCCTCGCCGAAGGACGCTGACGAGACGGTCGCCGGCATGTGGGTGCCGCCGGGATTCCGCGTCGATCTCATCGCCAAAGAACCCGACATCACCCAGCCGATCGCCTTCGCCATCGACGCGCGCAGCCCGCCTGTGGGTCGTCGAAGGTCACCAGCTATCCGCAGCGCCAGCCGGGTAGGCCGGGGCCAGGACCGCATCGCGATCTTCGAGGACGCCGACGGCGACGGCTCGTTCGAGAAGAAGACGATCTTCGCCGAAGGGCTCAACCTCGTCAGCGGCATCGAGGTCGGCTTCGGCGGCGTCTGGGTCGGCGCGGCTCCCGAACTGCTTTTCATCCCGGACAAAGACGGCGACGACCAGCCGGACGGCCCGCCCGTCGCCCTGCTCGACGGTTTTGGCTACCAGGACACGCACGAGACGCTCAACAGCTTTGCGTGGGGACCGGACGGCTGGCTCTACGGCAACCAGGGCGTCTTCAACCGCTCCGCCGTCGGCAAGCCCGGCGCGCCCGAGAGCGAGCGCACCATCATCAACGCGGCGGTCTGGCGCTACCATCCGGTCCGGCATGAATTCGAGGTTTTCGCCCGCGGCGGCAGCAACCAGTGGGGCATCGACTTCAACGAGGAAGGCAACACCTTTTCATCACCCACTGCCGCAGCGCGCGGGGCGGTGGACCTGCACGTTCGTCGTAAGGGGCGTTACTACTGGAACCAGAACAACGCCAACCACGCGCCATTCGTGGCGGCGGGCAACGCGGGCTACAACCCCGGCGGTGCCGCGCCGCTCCTCAATTTCCTCCGCTCGTCCGCCCGCTATGGGTTGCACGGCAGGAGGCGGTGCCGGGCAGCCGGGGTCGCGCGCTCTACGGCGGGCACTCGCACGTCAGCACGATGCTCTACCTCGGCGACAACTGAGCCGCGCACTACCGCAACCAACTCTTCACCCACAACCTGCTGTGCACCAGATGAACCGGCAGATGAACCTCCGCTCCGGCAGCGGCTACGAGACGATCCCGCATGGCACCGACGTCCTCCACGTCCCCGACCCGCGCTTCATCGGCGTGGACCTCCAATACGGACCCGACGGCTCGGTCTTCATGATCGACTGGTATGACCAGCAGCATTGCCACAGCCCGGCGGAGGAACGCTGGGACCGCACCGATGGTAGGATCTATCGCATGGTACCAGGCGGAGACGTTTCAGCCGGTCAAAGGTCGATCTCGCCACCGAGCCGAACAACGCCCTGCTCGCGAGGCAATCGCACCAGAACGCCTGGTATGCCCGCACCGCGCGCCGCCTTCTCCAGGAACGCGCCATGAAACGCGCAAGGTGCCGCCGCATTCGTCAGGCGCTCGCCGACCGCGTGGCGAAGGGCGGCGGCGAGCGGCGGATTTTGCTGAACGAATTGTGGACGCTCCACGCCCTCGGCGGCGCGGTGCCCGGAGGCGCTCCTCGACCACCGCGACGAACTGGTCCGCCGCTGGGCGGTCCTGCTCAGCTGCGGGCTAACGCGCCAAAACGCCCCAGCGCAGAAGTTCGCCGAGATGGCGGCGGCGGACCGTCCGCGCACGTCCGGCTCGCCCTCGCTTCGGCGATCCGCGCCTCGGCGACCACGAGGCGCGCTGGCGCGTCGGAGGCGCTCGCCGCGCACGACGGAGACGCCGACGATCGTTTTTGCCGAACGCCAGTCCACCGGTTCGCGATCGCCGACCCAACCTCACCCGGGAGGACGCCGCCCGCGCGGCGAAGCTCGCCGCCGCCACCAAGCACCATCTCCTCGCCGATTCGATCCTCTGGTATCTCGCCATTGACGCCGTAAGTAGCACCGAACTCGGCTCGCTTTTGCAAAACGCCGATCTTAGAAACACGCGCGCTCGACATCCTCCGCCTCATGATCTTCAAACTCGGCGGTAGCAAAGCGGTCAGCCCGCCGCCCGCCTGGGAAAAAATCGCAGCCGCGCTCCGGCAAAACGGCGGCGAAAACACGCCGCGATCATCCGCGACCGCCTCAACGGCATCTTCGGCGACAAGAAGGCGATCGCCCGCATGCGGCAGACGCTCGCCGACAAAGCCGCGCCCGACGCCGAGCGCCGCTGCCGCCTTCGCGATTTTCTCCGCGACACCGGCGACACCGGATCGGCGGCGGAGTTCGCCTCGCTGCTCGACGACGATGCCTTCCGCGCCGCCGCGATCCCATTGCTCGCCCGCTTCAACGATGCCGCCGTCGGCGAAAAACTGACCGCCAAGCTCGGGGGGAACCGCCAAACGAACGCGCCGCCGCCCTCAACGCGCTGTCGTCGCAGCCCCATCTCGCCAGCGCATTGCTCGGCGCGATCAAGGCGGGCGACGCCAGCAAAGACGGCATGACCGCGCTCCACATCCGCCAGATGAAAAGCCTCGGCAACGCCGGGATCGACGCGCTGCTCGCCGAGGTCTGGGGCAAGGTCGCCGAATCCAGCGAGGACGCCAAGAAGGCGATCGCCAAATACGCCAAGCTCTTCAAGGAAGCGCCGCTCTGGGCGCACAACGCCGGAGCCGGCGGCGAAGTCTTCAACCGCGTCTGCGCGACGTGCCACGCCCTCAACGGCAAGGGCGGCGGCATGGGACCCGACCTCGCCGGCTCGTGGCGCAACGGCGCAGACTACTTCGTCGAAAGCATCGTCGATCCCAACGCCGTCATCGGCGAAGACTTCCAGCTCAACATCGTGACCAAAAAAGACGGCGCGATCATCAGCGGCATGTTCGCCGGCGAGAACGCCGACTCCGTCACCATCCGCACCCTCGCCGAACCCATCACGATCCCCAAATCCGAGATCAAATCCCGCCAGGTCGTCGAACAAAGCCTCATGCCCCCCGGTCTCCTCGACACCCTCACCAAACGCGAGGTCATCGACCTCCTGCTCTTCCTCACGCGCCCGAGGTAGCCCCGGCTTCCGCCGATCATCAATCGCGATCGGCGCTCCCGTCTCGACCTGATCCATGCTAAAGGAAATTCAAATAGATTAATCTGAGCCTTTCCTGTTGACATAAGACGATCTGGACGTCAATACTGGTCCAACATGGAAGATCAAACCATCAGATATGCCCCTGGCAAAGTTCGCGACGCCATCATTCAAGTAATGTCATTAACGTCAAAGAAACTGACGGCAAAAGAAATTGAACGACGAGTTGAAACAGTCTTAGGACCTACGCCAAGTTCTTCCATCCGATCCTATCTTCGCCTCAATACTCCTGAGATCTTCGTCAGAGAAGATCGAGGAAAGTACCGCGCTCGAAAAAAGGATGGCATTGGCATCCAAAGGGACCTATTCGGCAGCCAAGAGTGGGAACAGCCCCGGACATTCGGAAACTCCAGATTCATTCACGCAGATTGTTTCGATTGGCTCGAGCAAGCAGAAGATCGTTCTATTCACGCCGTGGTCACCGATCCACCCTACGGGTTGCATGAATATACGCCAGAGCAGCAGGCAAAACTACGAAAGGGCAAAGGAGGCGTCTGGAGAATTCCCCCTTCTTTTGACGGAGCAAAGCGTTCACCACTCCCACGGTTCACAACTCTAACCCCAGACCAGTTGGAGCAGTTGCGCGCCTTCTTTTACATTTGGGGCAGGCTCCTTTTTCCAAAATTGGTTCCTGGGGCACATGTAGTGGTCGCCTCAAATCCTCTCGTGTCACATTTGGTTTCCGGTTCGCTCACTGACGCTGGTTACGAACGCCGGGGCGAAATTATTCGGCTAACGATGACAATGCGGGGCGGAGATCGCCCCAAAGCAGCGCATGACGAGTTTTCCGGGGTAAGCGTGATGCCTAGATCCATGTGGGAGCCTTGGATCATTTATCGCAAGCCGTGCGAGGGACGAGTGCAAGACAATCTTAGAAAATGGAAAACTGGCGGATTCCGTCGCCCGAGTGAGGAAAAGCCTTTTGGCGATGTAATCGCCTCCTCTCCAACTCGGGCGGCTGAACGCTCAATCGCTCCTCACCCGAGCCTTAAACCACAAGCCTTTCTCCGGCAAGTGGTCCGCTCAATCTTGCCGCTTGGTGAAGGGGTCGTCCTTGATCCATTTGCAGGTGCTGGATCTACGATTGCCGCCTGTGAGGCTGTCGGTTACCAAGGGATTGGAGTAGAAAAAGATCCGCATTACTTTGAGATCGGATGCGACGCGATACCGAAGCTCGCCAAGTACGCCGGAAATGGTACGCCTAAAGCCGATACACCCAGTTGTCCCGCAACTTCTTGATCCCGTCTTTATGTAGCGTCGCAGTTCTAGTTCCAAGCTCTCCCCTCGAGTTCTTTCGAAAATCGTCAACAGTCACATGTCCCAAGTAAATCTCGGAAATTGTCATTGGCTTCCTATCAATCGCCGGCTCGGTCTCTGTATCGACAATATAGACGAAGACGCACATCCACTGGTCACGAGCACCATGGGTATCGACTGCCCCTCCTGATTTTCGTGTCGTCTTGATTTCGATTCCATTGGTTCCAGACTTTACCGAGTTCCCCGGGTAGACACCTTGGACCACCAAATCTGGATGACCATTAAAGTAACGGTTTTCCGCGAGTGTCCGAGAATGCGTTGCCAAGCTAGCAGTCAACATGTCAGACAATACTCCAGACATGATCGCAGGGCGGAGCATATCGTCGAGACGCTGAAGCCCTTTTTCAGCTAGATGAGAATTCACATCAAAGAAAAAGTCGTATACGTCCTGAATCGCCATTTGAAAGTCCTGGCGGCGAAGTTGATAGGGCAACTCAGCTTCCGGATTGAACCTTAGCGGATTAGCGGCATTTTTAACAATGGGCATAAACGGGCTTTTATTCGTGTTTCTCCGGAGGTCAAGGCGATCCTACCATTCATCAGTATCAGATTTGGAAAATTGAGTCGATCGGAATCTTCAACATCAACACCACTGCCGCAACTGCGCCGGGAACGGGCATTCCTCGCAGGCGGATTCGTCGGCGAGGCAGAAGTCGTCGTAGATCTGGAGGAGGGCTTGCTGCTGGTGGAGATTTTTGGTGAAGGCGACGGCGTCCGGGCGGTTGCCGAAGAGCCGGATGGCGGCGCGGCGGACCTTTTCGTTTTGTTCGGCGGCGGGGAGCGCGGCGTAAGCGGACCAGAGCGCGGGGCGCTCGGCGCAGGCGAGCGGGTAGAGTTGGTTGGCGAGGAGATCGGCGGCGCGCGACGGTCCGACCAGCGCCATCTTCTTGCCCGCCGCTTTGCTGGAAAGCGTGTAGTGCGCCGACCAATACGGGTGTTCGAGCTTGCCGAAAAATTCGCGCAGCCGCTTCTCGCCAAAGCCGCGCGGCTCGGTCAGCGGGAGGAATTCGCCCCAGCGGCGGAGCAGGGCGGCGAGCGCGCCGAGCCGGCGCTGCGGGTGGTTCTGCGGGCGCGCCCCGGCGAAGTTCCACGGCGGCTCGGAGCCGTCGAACTCCGCGCGGCGTCGCCACCAGTGTTCCCACAGGGCGCGCAGGTACGGGCGCGCCTCGTCCGAGGCGTCGTCGAAGGTCGGCGCGCCGAGAAATCCCGCCGCGCCGAAGAGCATCGCCTCGGCTTCCTCCGCCGGATGGTTGCGCAGCCAGCCGACCGGGAGGCGACCCGCCAGCACCGCCATCGGCAATTTGTTGTGCCGATAGCCCAGCGCCTCCGCCACACCCGCGTAAACCGCCTGCCCCCGGCCGTGGATCTCCGCGATGCGCCGCAGCCGCCCGCCCTTCACGCCGAGCCGGTATTGCGCGGCGGCTTCCAGCAGGTCGGCGACGCGCGCGGCCGGCATCTCGCGCAGCGGCGTGGCGCAGCGCCCGAGCTTCGCCTCCGCCTGACCGAGGGGAGCGGGCGCGCCGTCGAGGCATTCGAGGTCGAGCACGACTTGCGGCACCTCCCGGTTCTGGCTGGTCCGGGTGAAAAAGCGCGCGCCGTCCGCCGGCGGGCTGGCGAACAGATGGAGCACGACGTTGTCATAAGCTGGATTCGCGGCGTGCCCGTGCTGCTCCCAGCCGCGCGCATCGAGGTCCAATTCGATCGCCCCGCCGAGGCGCTCGCCCTCGATCTCGACCGCGCATTCGGTGAAGTCCGGTCCCGCCGCCCGGTTCCAGCAGCCGAATTGCACGACCCGCACCGGCTTGCCATCCGCCGTCAAGAAATCGCGCCCAAACGCCCCCGCGAACCACTGCGCCTGGATCGCCAATTCATCCTCCCGATCCCGCGCCACCGCCGAACGCCGCCGCCGCACCGGCTCCGCCGCCGAATCAGACCGAAACACATCGGCGCGAAACCGCGCATAACGCGCGGCGCCGGGCAGGTCAGTCGGATCAGGGTTCAAGGCGGAGTCGGTTTCGGATCGGCACAAATCTGCCCCGATCCGCATGCGGCGCTAGGTCGGAATTGCGGCTATTTGGATGTTGCGAATAGACAGCCAAGTGCGAGCCAGGTTGCCCAGACGGTCGGTCTCGATGGCGCAGGGTTTCGCGGTTTTCGCCGCCGGGGACCCAAGGCGTTGCGCTAGGCTACAGCAGCGCTTCCTTGCAGGGCTGAGGGATAGCCCGGCGATAGCCGCCCGAACACCGGACGCCTCGGCGGACCGTCAGCGCGCCGGCATCGGCGTTCGATCCGTTTGCCCACTAGAGCGGACGCCTCGGCGAGGCGCCCCTACCCCCGGACCGTCCCCGATCCGTCCACGCCGAACCTGAAACGCAAGAAAAGCCGGGCGGGGATCGAACCCGCCCGGCTTTCGAATCAGCTAAAAATCGCGGCTACTTTTTCGCCGCCTTCCGCTTTGCCGCCGCCTTCTTTTTCGGGGCGGCTTTCTTCTTAGCGGCCGCCTTTTTTGTCGGGGCGGCTTTTTTCTTCGGGGCAGCCTTGCGCTTGGCGGCTTTTTTCTTGGCCGGGTGGGCGTGGCGGCCGGGGAAGGTGAGTTCGGCGATGCCCGACTTGTCTAAGCCGCCGAGCCCTTCAGCGGCCATCCGGTCGTATTGCGCCTGCGCCGCCGCGTTGAGCGGCAGGCTGAGCTTGAGCTGCTTGGCCAGCTTCGCGGCGATGCCGGAGTCCTTGGCGGCGTGCTCGGCGGAGAACCAGCAGTCGTGCTCGCGCGCGATCATGTCTTCGGCGTCGGTCTCCAGCACGCGGCTGTTCGCCCCGGTCTGGGAGAAAATCTCGCAGAGCATCGAAAGGTCGATGCCGAGCGCCTTGCCGAGCCCTAGCCCTTCGGCCAGCCCGGCGGTGTTGATATTCATCACCATGTTGACCAGCGCCTTGACCTGGGCGGCGGACCCGGCCGCGCCGGTGTAGCGCATGCTCACGCTCATCTGGTCGAGGATCGGCTTCATCCTTTTGAAGGTCGCCTGGTCGCCCGCCACCATGAGGTAGAGCTGGCCGTTGCGGGCGTGGCTGATGCTCGACGCCATGCTGCCCTCCAGGCACTGCGCGCCGCGGCGCTTGGCCGCCTTGCCGATCTCGACGTGGATGTCGGGCGAGAGCGTGGCGCAGTTGATGAAGACTTTGCCTTTCGCCTTGTTGAGCAGGCTGTCCTTCTTGCCGAGGAAGATGCGCTTCATCGCGGCGTCGTTGGTCACCACGGTGAAGACGACGTCGCTCTTGGCAGTCACGTCCTCCAGCTTGGCGCAGGCTTCCGCGCCCAACTCGTCGGCCAGGTCCTTGGCGGCGGCCCGGTTCACGTCGTAGGTGGCGGCGATCGGGTAGCCGCAGTCGTGCAGGCGGCGCGCCATGTTGGCGCCCATGCGCCCTACGCCGACGAATCCGATTTTCGTTTTCTTCTTAGCCATAGGTCTTGTTCGGTTCGGTTGGTTAGGTTCGGGGTTTGGTATGTCTGTTAGGAAAACTCGGGGAAAAACGGGTTGTGCGCCTTCTCCTCGGCGACCGTCGTCATCGGTCCGTGCCCGGGGCAGAGCACCGCGTCGTCCGGCAGCGAGAGCAGGTGCTGCCGGTTGGTCCGCAGCGCGTCGCGATACGACGCCATCCCGCCGCCCATCGATCCCGCGAAGAGCGCGTCGCCGACGACCGCGACGGGGCGCTTCAGCCCCTCGATGATATACGAGGTGCCGCCGCGCGAATGCCCGTGCGTGTGCTTCGCCACGATCTTGAGCGCGCCGACCTCGTATTCCGCGCCGTCTTGCAGGAAGTCGCAATCCGGCAGTTGCTCTAACACATGCACATTGACCTTCGCGCCCTCCGCCGCCGCCTTGCGCAGCGCGCCCAGGTCCGCGATGTGGTCCGGGTGGGTGTGGGTCAAAAAGATCGCCTCGATGGAAAGCCCCTGCTTCTTGGCGAACTCGACCATCTCCTTCGCCTTCGCCCCGGTGTCGAACGCCGCCGCCTTCTTCGTCCCCGCATCCCAGGCCAGATACGCATTCACCGCCATCTTCTTGTAGTTCGTCGTGAACTGCCGCAGCCCGGCGACCCGCGCCAGCTTCGGCTCCCACTTCTTCTCGCCCGCCGCGCACAGCTTGTCCGGATGGAGCAGCCAGCACCGGGGGTCCAGCGCGCGGGCGACCGCCTCGTCGAACTTGCTCCCGGAGCGCCGACTTCAGCTCGCGCTCTTTGATTTCAGCGCGGGCGGCGAGTTCGGCATCGGTCAGCTTCAGCCCGCGCTGGGCTTTGCCGATGATGTCTTCGTAGTAGTCTTCGAGTGGGAGGCGATCCATGGTGAACGCATCCTATGCAGAGACAGGGCGACAAGTCCACCCTCTATCTGAAATCGATCCGCTCACGCTCACCGCCGCACCACGCGCACAAAGCCCGCGATCCGCGCCGCCCCGCCCTCCGCATCGGCATTCCGATCGCCATCGCCGCCATCGCCAGGCGCATCCCAACTGCCGAGGAACATCGGCACCCCCAGCGCGATTTCCTTTTCGTCGAGCCTCGCGCTCGCCACATGGCGCACCGGCGGCAGCCACTCAGCCTTGTCCCCATTCGCCCCCAAGTTCGCGATCTGCGCCTCTGCAGCCGGGAAATCCGGCGGCGCGAGATCGCAGTCGAACGCGAGCGTTAGCTTTCCGGCTTCGCCCTTGCCCTCGCTCGGCGCGAAGCTGCCTACCAGGGCGATGCCGCTGAAGACCTCCTTCGTCCCGATCGGGCTGAGGTCGCTCTCCGTGCCGCGCGCGGCATGCACGCCAGCGACATCGTAGATGATCTCGCCGCGGCGCGCTTTGAACTTGCCGGAGCGGACCGCCACCGACCCATAGGCGAAGAGGCGGGACCAGCCATCCGCCGATACTGCATCAAACGCCGGAACCCGCTCGCCATCCGGCTCACCGCTGCGCTGGGGCGTTTTAAAAAGCATCGCCTGCACTTCATAGATCGGCGGCTGGCTAAGGCGTAGCTTTTCGGTGTTGAAGGCATCCGGACCCGTCCGGGTATAGTTTCCATCGGCATCCCTGTAAGGTCCATCCCGCTTCCACCAAACCCTGCCCTCCCTCGGCTCGATACAGCAGCGCGTGAAGACAAACGCAGCGGGATCCGCCCCGCCCGCCGCATCTGGGCAAAGCGCCGCCGCCAATCCGTAGTAGCCAGGTCGAAAAGAAAGCTCGGATTCAAACTCCACCACCGGAAAGCGCGGCAGATCGATGGTCCGCCCCGCGCGGTCGATGGCGATCGGGCGTTGCGTGATCCCCCCGTTATGCCGGTAGGCGACCGGCGCGTGAATAACTAGTCCGAAGTCTCCTAAAACCCCATCGAACTGAATCTCGGAGCCTTCCGTTAGAACGAGCCGCATCATGGTCGGTGCTGTGTAATTGGTGGAGCCGAATCCCCCCGGCGTCCACTTACCCGTTCCGGCGCGCGCCTCGAATCTGTTGCTGGATCGCGATTGGACATAGTGGAGGTCGAGCGGCTTCGCCTTCCCTTTGGCATTGGATTGAATCTCCCGGACAAGATCGGAGTCGTTCTGGCTTTCGCGATCCGCAAAGACCCAATGCGTGCTCTCCAGCTTCGCAGAAAGTGTGAGGACCTCGCAGGAAATGCTGCGGACATATCCATCGCCGAGCGGCGGTCCCGCATGCGCCGGACCGGCGGCTAAAACCGCCAAGGCGATCGTATGAAGAAGCGCAGGCCTCAATTGTTCTCCAAAAACCATGGTAGCAGATAGTGAAGGTAAATTTCCCGCTCTCCGCCAGCCGGCGTCGGCGGACCAAGCTGCATAGCCAAGCCGGTCGCGGCGCCGTTTTGCATCGTGACACTGGTTTGGATCTCCTCTACCCGCCGATCCCAAAGCTCCCTCGACCCTTCGCCAAGATGCTGCCTCCCGGCACCTTCCGGTTGAACACGAACAATCGTCTTCTGCGGTGGAAGAAAGTGAAACCTCCCGAGAGTGTTGGCATCGGCGGTTTCCCCACTGATTCCCGTGGATGTATCCGTTTCCCAGAAGTAGCCGGCGGGTTCTCCGTAAACTCCTGGGATGAACCTCATAGCCTCCAAGATGAAGGCGTCGATCGATGGTTCGGGAAACTCCTTAGTCACCGAAAGGTTCTGCCGTGCGCCGGAGACTAGCGCCATCTGCGCAATCGAAACAACCCGGACGGAGCCGTCGCGGATACCAAGACAAGATTGATCGAATTCCGGCATCCCGTTGTCCATCAATTCGTAAATTTGGCTTTGCGGGACGGCGAAGGTTGCCCAGGTCAGGCGCTTGACGGGATCATAGGCAATCGGGGGCGGATCTGGGATGGGGTCACCCGCTAGGTTTCGCGGCAGCTCATGCTCGTCTGAAGGCGGCAAATATTGGTTGGTCATCAGCGGGCAATCCGGCGGCGCATGAAGCGGATCGGCTCGCAGGAAGATCAAGGCGAGGCGAGGCGTGCCACCCGGCTCTAGCCCGGAGACGAAATCAGGGATCTGCGCGGCGGCGGCGAGGCAAGGAACGCCCGCACGCGCGGTCGCCTTGAGGCTCGCCGAGAAAACCGATTCCTCCAAAATCCAACTCGGGATCGGCTTCCTCGTGCCTCGGCTTTAGGAGGTTTGACTTTACCCAGCGCTTCGCGTAAGCGGAGCGAGCGTCGCCTTAAGGGACAACTCCACATTCACCCTCGGATGGTTCGTTGAAAAGTGGGGCAACAATTCGATTTCGACACCTTCCAGAATCTCCTTCATTCTGCTGGGAACCACGATCTCGTCGCCCATCGGTCCGGCGTCTGAAAGTTATGGTCGATCCCTCCCAGCGGTTGCGGAAGCGGATCACCGGCTCGGCGCCATATTCGGTTTCCGCATTCCATCCGGCTGCCGCCACGATGCGCGCCTCGCCCGACCGGCAGAGGGCGAGGGCGTCGCGGAGGAATTCGGCGTCGAGGTCTTCGCCGGGGTCGCGCCTGAGGAGCTTCCACGCGAAGTCCGGCGCGGGGACGTCGATGAGCGCGGCGGAGAGGCGGCAGCGGAGCGGAGCGCCGTCCGCCCCGAGGGTGCCGCCGCCTTCCGGCGCGTGCTTTGCTCCGAGCCCCGACCCTGCGTCTGCCGCACCTCCTGTGCGAGCGGCAGCAGCGCCACCGGCTCAGGCGGCAGCGCAAACTTGGCGCTGAGGAAGAGCACTTCGGCGGCGGCTTGCCCCCGGTGTCGGCGCTCGCCCAGGCGGCGGCGAATACGGTCGCGCCGTTGGCGATGACGACCTCGCCGCCGTGCGTGGCGAGCGTGCGCTTGGGGACCCGCACCGGCTTGAAGATCGGCGTCTGGTCCGGCTTCTTGCCGATGATGCGGCGCGAGTCCGAGAACTGCGGCAGTAGCGCGGCGTCGTGCTTGAGCCGGTAGACGATCATCGCCTCGCCTGCCGGGGTGAAGTAGCGCGCTCGACGGTGAAGACATCGCCGATCAGGATCGGTTCGGTCAGCGGCTTGCCGGTGACATCGAACCGTTCGAGCGCCTCTCGGCTGGCGGCTTCGACGCGCTCGCCCGCCTCGGCTTCGGCGCTGTCGCCCGGCTTCACCGCCAGCGAAACCGCCGTGACGACCGACGCCTCGCCCGCCGCCTGCAGCGCGAATCTCATCGAAGGCGACCGCGGCATCGCCGGTCAGGAGCCGGTCCGCCAGCCAGGTGGCGGGGACCTCGGCGACGACCGCCTGCACCGCGATCGCGCCGGGCGCAGGTTCTGCCAACGCGGGAATCGCCCCTGCGGCGGCGCGCACGCCTTCGCCGGACCGCCCGGCTTCGTCCCCGCTGGAGCAAGCGGCGAGGACCGCTGCCGCGAGGAGGGTGGCTGATCGGAGATTCATCATCGGATTGAGATCATAGCATGGTCGTGCGGCGGGTGGCGACCGGGAAATGTGACGTGCGGCGCGGCGAGATTATTCGCGGAGATTTTCGGTCCGCCTTCAAAACCTTCAAAACCAAGGCGCTCCGCCTTCATCCGGATCGCGAAATCGCCCTCGCCATCGCGGAGAATCCGAGTCCGGTGCGATCCCCCACCCCATGAACGCCCTCCGCCACGCCACGACGTTTGCCCGCGACCTGCCCGCCCGCTGCGGGATCGGATCGGCGGCGTTGTTTTGGGCGTTGGTTGCCGTCCTGGTGGCGAGTGCGGCGTGGATGCTGGGGCATGACCCGCCGTGGGATTCGGAGGCGGCGCGGCGGATCGCGGAGGGCAAGAAGCTAAAGCCCGAGCACTACGGGGCGACCGGGCTGTGGTGGGCGGCGGCGGCCAATGCGCTGCTCGCCGCCGGGGCGCTGGCGTTCGCCAAACTCTGGTCGCCGGGGCTGGCGGCCGCCGATCCCGCGCCGCTGCTGGAGCCGGGGCGCGGGCGCAAGGCGTTCGCCTTCACCCTGCTCGCCGCCGTGCTGTGCGGCGCGATCCTGCGCGCGCCCCGCCTTACCCACAGCCTGTGGAATGACGAGGAGTATTCGGCGCGCACCTACGTGTGGGGCAAATTCGAGCCGGGCGGCGGCGGCGCCCTGGAATTCAAACCGGTCACGTGGGCGGAGGCGGCGTGGAAGAACAAGGTGAACAACCACCTGCTGCATACGTTCGAGGCGCGGCTCTCGCTCAAGGCGTGGCAGGCGATGGCGGGGCGCGGGCCGGAGGCATTCTCCGAGGCGGCGCTCCGGTTCTTCCCGTTCCTCAGCGGGGTCGGAACGATCGCGTTGGTGGGTTTGTTAGGGGCGATGGCGGCGGGACCGCGCGCGGGGATCGCGGCGGCCATCCTGCTGGCGATCTCGCCCTGGCACCTGCGCTACAGCGTGGAGGCGCGCGGCTATGCCACGATGATGTTTTGCATGGCGGCGGCGCTTTGCTGCCTGCTGCCCGCGCTGCGCACCGGGCGGTGGCGCTGGTGGCTGGGCTACGCCGCCGCGCAGGCGGGCTACCTGCTCTGCTTCCTCGGCTCGATCTACGTTTTCGCTTTGGGCAATGCGGCGGCGGCGGCGATCATCCTGGCGGGGCGCGGGTATCGCGGCGCGCGCGGGCGCTGGCTCTCGCGGCTGGGCGTCGCCAATGTCGCCACGCTCCTGCTCTTCGCCCCCGCCATCGCGCCGTCGGTCCCGCAGATCGCCGAATACATGGACGACCCGATCGCGGTGGAAGGCGGGATGGGCGCGGCGTGGCTCCGCGATTTTTGGACGCACCTGACGCTCGGCTTCCCGTGGGAATCCCAGCTCGACGGCGAGCACCTCGGGACCAGCGCGGAGACGCTGGGCAAAGCGAATATCCTCGCCAAGGCGTGGGTCGCTTGGATCGCGCCGGTGCTGGGCGGGGCGGGCATCGCCCTGCTGCTGTGGCGCGGCTGGCGCGGGCGGCTCATCGCGGCGGCGCTAGCGGGCGGCGCGGCGGCGGCGGTCGCGGAAAGCTGGGCGACCGGCTCGCCGATGCACATCTGGTATCTGATCTACGCGACCATGGCGCTGGCGATCGCGCTCGGCGTCGCCGCCGCCGAGGCGGCGCGGCTCGGCAGGTGGGCGCAGATCGGCGCGCCGGCGCTGCTCATCCTGTGCGCCGGCTACGCCTGCGCCGATCCGCTTTACGCATCCGCACCTTCGACCGCCAGCCGATGCGCGAGGTCATCGAAAAGATCCGGGGCGAGGCGCCGGCGGCCGGCACGGACGATGGCGCGATCCTGACCGCCAGCCTCGGGGTGAGCGACCGCCAGATCCAGACCTACGACCCGCGCGCCCACATCGTGGAGTCGCTCGATGACCTGAAGGCGCTCGAAGCCCGCGCCCGCTCCGAGGGCAAGGCGCTCTACGCCTACTACTGCGGGAAGCGCGAGACGGCCGCCCGCCTGCCCGAAGTCGTCGCCCGCCTCGACGAATCGCGCCTTTACGATGAGATCGGCAAGCTCGGTATACCAGGAATTCTGGAGTTACCGCGCGTTCCGGTTTCGCAAGCCGCCCGCAGCGGCGGGAGGCGACGCCGAGAATTAGCGGCGAGTCGTTGGATACGCCGCGGGCAGCAGGTTGTAGAGACGGTAGTAGGCGGGGATGGCTCTCCGAGCCGTCCGGTGGAAGGCGCGCCGCCTTGACCGGAGGGGCGGTTCCCAGCACCGCGCGCTGCCCGCAGCCGCCGGACCTTTCGGAGAAGGTCCCTGCCTTTCCGCGTCCGGCGCTCGCTGGGGAATCGGCGCACATCCCGGCGGCAGAAGCCGCCCGCGCCGAAAGCGGCAGCAGGCTGCCGCAGTCCAAGGGCTCCGCCCCTGGGATTGCGGGCGTTCACGTCCGCACAGACCGTTTCGGCGCGTTGGTAATCCGGTTGCAAATTCCAGATTCGACGCGCCTCCGAAATGCGACAAGATTGGCGCTCGCGCCCACCCAATCTCCATCATGCGCCCTACGCCTTCCATCGCCTCTGCCATCCTCACCCTGCTGGCCGCTTCCTGTGTGACGACGCCTCCGGCTCGGGGAAAAGTCGATTTCGCCCGCGAGGTCAAACCGTTGCTCGAAGCGCGCTGCCTGCCTTGCCACCGGGGTGACGCGCTGCCCGGGCTGCCCGACTTCCGCGACCGCGCCGGCATGATCGGGGCGGGCTACCTGGTGCCCGGCAACGCCGCCGCCAGCCGCGTGATCCAAGTCACCCAACTCCGCGACGACCAGATCGGCGCCATGCCGCCCACTGGCCACGCCCTCGCCGCCAGCGAGATCGAGCTCCTGACCCGCTGGATCGACGAAGGCGCAGACTGGCCCGAGGGCGAACAACTCCACCAGAAGCGGGGTGCAGAGCCGCGGTCGCGGTAAGCAGGGATTCCCGCAAGGTTCTCGGCGCGGTGCCGATTCCCGCCATCCCCCGCACGGCGGACGCCTCGGCGGGGCGTCCCTACCGCGGCGACAAAGTAGCATCGGCATCCTGCCGATCATCTAGTCCCAACCGGCGAAGC
The DNA here is from genome assembly GCA_041395145.1 of Verrucomicrobiales bacterium. Lineage (GTDB taxonomy): Bacteria > Verrucomicrobiota > Verrucomicrobiia > Verrucomicrobiales > DEV007 > JAWLBD01. The sequence continues at coordinate 61,762 of JAWLBD010000004.1, forward strand.
CGCCCTCCATCGCATGGGACGGACCTCGGCGGCATCCTCGCCGAGTCGCCCGAATTGACTTCGTCTGTCTCCGCGTCACTCCCGACCTTACGAATCCGGCTACCCCGCTCTCGGCGCAATCGGGTGCCCGAGGCGAGGGGATTGCCAAGGCGTTAGCTTTCCGCTTACTGGTGAACGGCTCGCCCCACCGACCGACTGAATTCTCACGAATTCAGCTACAGCGCCGCCGCCGCGCCGATCAAGGCGGACGCCCGATGGCTGCGCCGCCGATGCCCCCGCACCGCATCGCCTTGCGCGCGCGCGCCCGAGGCGCTAGGAGACGCGGCTATGGAACCATTCGACATCGCCGGCGTTTTGCTGGCCATCGCCGCCGTGCTTGCCTATGTGAACTACAAGTTCATCCGCCTGCCGCACACGATCGGGTTGATGCTGCTCAGCCTGGTGATCTCGCTGCTACTGGTGCTGATCGGGCAGTTTTTTCCGGGGATCGAAGAGGCGGCGAGCAAGCTGGTGGCGGCGGTCGATTTTGACGAGGTGCTGATGGAGATCATGCTGGGCTACCTGCTCTTTGCCGGGTCCCTGCATGTGAACCTCAACGATTTGGCGAAGCAGAAGTTCGTCATCGGGCTGACCGCGACGCTCGGGGTAGTGATCTCGACCTTTCTGGTGGGCGGCGCCGCGTTTTGCTGACCTCGGCATTTGGGATCAGATCAAATTCGTGCACTGCCTGCTGTTCGGCGCGCTGATCTCCCGACCGATCCGGTGGCGGTGCTGGGCATTCAAAAACTCCGGCGCGCCGAAGAGCCTCGAGACCAGATCACCGGCGAATCGTTCAACGACGGCGTAGGCGTGGTCGTCTTCCTGCTGCTGCTTGGTATCGCCATCGGGCGGCGGCTTTGATGCGGGCGAGGTCGGGCACCTGGTGCTGGTCGAGGTCGTCGGCGGGATCGCCTTCGGGCTGGCGCTGGGCGGGATCGGCTACCTGATGCTGCGCCGCGTGGACCAATACCAGCTCAGATCCTGATCACGCTGGCGCTCCGGCGGCTACGCGCTTAGCGCGCTCCTCCGCCCTGGCGATGGTCGTGGCAGGGCTGATGCTAGCAACCAGGGCGGCGCCTCGCGATGACCGGTCACCCGCCAGCGGCTCGATTCGTTCTGGAGCTGATCGACGTCCTCAACGCGATCCTCTTTGTCCTGATCGGGTGGAGGTGCTCATCTGAGCTTCACCGGGAATTACCTGCTCGCCGGGCTTGGCGATCCCGGTCGTCCTGCTCGCGCGGTTCATCGCCGTCAGCACGCCGATCCTCCTGCTAAGCGGTTCACACTTCTCGCCGCGCGTCGTCGCACGCTCACGTGGGCGTGCGCGGCGGCATCTGGTCGCTCGCCCTCGGTCTGCCCTCCGATCTGGGCGAGACGAGACCTATTCATCGCCGCAACCTACGTCGTCGTCATCTTCAGCATCTCGGTGCAAGGGCTGACGCTCAAATACGTCGTCCCGCAGGCTCCCGGCGCAACGGGCGCGGGGACGATGCACTGAGGGATGAGATTTCGTTCTAACCGGCGTGATGTGCGCTATCCTTTGCCAATGAAAACGACATCTGTCATCGATCTCCCCATGGGGTTTCTGCGATCCTCAAATGGCTCGATGAAGGAGACGGTTCTTTTGGTTTCGAGGGTCGATTGGGCGAATTGTGCCCGAGGAATCGCTGGAGCAGGAGGACCATGGTCCACTTGCTGACGTCTTTGCCAAGCGATTCGCCCCCTTAGATTCGATCCCGGATCGGGATTTGTCTTCTATCGTCGCCGAAAACCGGGGGCGATGATCGTCACAGCGGACGCCGCTTCTCGTTTCACTCATGGGGTGGATGTGAATTCACCGGCGGCACGGGCGTGGATGCAAGCCATCCTGTGATCCTAACCCGGATTTCATGCCCGGAATTGCGGACGGTTGGAGTTTGGTGTAAGTTGTTGGTGATCAGATCAATGGCTCACACAAAACCCAACCGCCACATACAAATGTAACCAGCAGACCTTCGCTTTTCAAGACCTCGGCAAGCGCAAGGTGGTAGTTCCAGGGCGGCAACGTCAGCGCCGAGGGCGGCGTGCTCCTGCTCCGCGGATGGACAGCCGCACGGGCATGATCGATCAACTCGCCGCCTGCTCACCGACCGCCGCCGACCGAGTCATGAGCACTCCCTGACCGAACTGCTGCGCCAGCGGATTCGGCATGGCGATGGGATACGGGATCTCAACGACGACACGCTGCGCCGCGACCCGATGATGGCGCTGGGCGTGGGCAAGCCCGACCCGCTGGCCTCGCCCGGCGGGACAGGGGCGGCCGGCAAGTCCACGCTCAACCGGCTGGGCGACCAGCTCTCCCGGCGGGAGGCCTCGGGCGCCCACAAGATCCATGCCGACCACGCGGTATCGAAGCCTCCTCATCCGCCAAGTTCGCGCCTCGCGCCGGGCACCGGGGAGATCGTGCTGGATTTCGACGCCACCGACAGCCTCATCGGCGGGCAGGAAGGGCGCTTCTTCCACGGCTACGGCGGCTTTGCTATCTGCCGCTCTACTGCTTCATCGAGTGGTAGGTCTGGGCGGGCTGCGCACCAGCGACCGGGACGCCTGCGACGGCACGCTCAAGCCCTCGGGCGCATCGTGCCTCATCCGCGAGCGATTTCCCGAGGCGCGCATCATCCTGAGTGAGCGCGGATTCGCCCGCGACGCGATCCTCGTGGTGCGAGCAAACAGGTCCCTACGCCGTGGGTAAACGCCGCCCTGCTGCGCCACTGACAAGACGATGTTCCGGCGAAGACGCCTGCATGCGGGGCGGATGGTGCACTACTTCGCGATTCGTGCACTGCCTGCTGTTCGGCGCGCTGATCTCGCCGACCGATCCGGTGGCGGTGCTGGGGATTCTAAAAACCTCTGGCGCGCCGAAGAGCCTCGAGACCAAGATCACCGGCGAATCGCTGTTCAACGACGGCGTGGGCGTGGTCGTCTTCCTGCTGCTGCTCGGGGTCGCCAAGTCGGGCGGCGGCTTTGATGCGGGCGAGGTCGGGCACCTGGTGCTGGTCGAGGTCGTCGGCGGGATCGCCTTCGGGCTGGCGCTGGGCGGGATCGGCTACCTGATGCTGCGCCGCGTGGACCAATACCAGCTCGAGATCCTGATCACGCTGGCGCTGGCCACCGGCGGCTACGCGCTGGCCGGCGCGCTCCACACCTCCGGCCCGCTGGCGATGGTCGTGGCCGGGCTGATGCTGGGCAACCAGGGGCGGCGCCTCGCGATGACCGATGTCACCCGCCAGCGGCTCGATTCGTTCTGGGAGCTGATCGACGAATTCCTCAACGCGATCCTCTTTGTCCTGATCGGGCTGGAGGTGCTCATCCTGAGCTTCACCGGGAATTACCTGCTCGCCGGGCTGCTGGCGATCCCGGTCGTCCTGCTCGCGCGGTTCATCGCCGTCGGCACGCCGATCCTCCTGCTAAAGCGGTTCCGCACCTTCTCGCCGCGCGTCATCCGCACGCTCACGTGGGGCGGCCTGCGGGGCGGCATCTCAGTGGCGCTCGCCCTCGGTCTGCCCTCCGATCTCGGAGAGACCCGAGACCTATTCATCGCCGCAACCTACGTCGTCGTCATCTTCAGCATCTCGGTGCAAGGGCTGACGCTCAAATACGTCGTCCCGCAGGCTCCCGGCGCAACGGGCGCGGGGACGATGCACTGAGGGAACTACGGCAAAGAATGCACGGCACATCGTCCGCCCGTCCGCCCGCTACTTCCTCTCGATCAAACTCGCTCCGGTCATCGCCGCCGGTTGATCGACGCCGAGCATGGCGAGCAGGGTGGGCGCGACATCGGCGAGGATGCCGTCCTTGACCGTGTAGTCGGCGGAGTCGGCGGCGACGTAGAGGACGTGGACGAGGTTGGTGGTGTGCGCGGTGTGGGGCGAGCCGTCGGCATTGCGCATCTGCTCGCAGTTCCCGTGGTCGGCGGTGATGAGCAGCTTGCCGCCCAGCGCGAGCGTTTTCTCGACGACCGCCTTGACGCCATCGTCGATCGTCTCGACCGCCTTGACCCCCGCCTCGACGACGCCGGTGTGGCCGACCATGTCGGGGTTGGCGAAATTGAGAATAACGAGGTCGTAGTCGGGCAGGCGCTCGACCACGGCGGCGGTGACCTCTGGCGCGCTCATCTCCGGCTGCAGGTCGTAGGTGCGCACCTTGGGCGACGGGATGATGACGCGGTCCTCGCCCTCGTTTTCCTTCTCGACGCCGCCGTTGAAGAAATAGGTGACGTGCGGGTATTTCTCGGTTTCCGCGATGCGCATCTGGTTTTTGCCCGCGCGGGCGACGACCTCGCCGAGCGTGTCCTTGAGCGTGTCGGGCGGGAAGACGACCGGGCAGCCGTAGGTTTCGTCGTATTCGGTCAGCGTCACGTAGTGGGTCTTCGGCTCGTTGGTGCGGACGAAGCCGCCGAAGTCCGGCTTGAGGAATGCCTCGGAGAGCTGCCGCGCGCGGTCGGCGCGGAAGTTGAAGAACACGATGACGTCGCCGTTGCGGATGCGCTGCTGGTCGTGCTCGTCAAAGATCATCGGCATGAGAAATTCGTCCGTCTTCTCCTGCTCGTATTGCCCGGCGACCGCCTCGCTGGCGAGGATGTCGCACGGCTCGCCGCGACCGTTGACGATCGCATCCCAGCCGAGCTTCGTGCGGTCCCAGCGCTTGTCGCGGTCCATCGCGTAATAGCGCCCGATGACCGTGGCGATGCGCGCGCCCGCCTTGGCCAAGCCATCCTCGCAATACGAAAGGTAGCCCGCGCCGCCGGTCGGCGACGTGTCGCGCCCGTCCGTGATCGCGTGGACCATGATATCGGTGACCCCGGCATTTTTCGCCTCCTGCGCCAGCGCGATCAGGTGGTCCTGGTGGCTGTGCACGCCGCCGTCGGAGACGAGCCCGATGAAGTGGAGCCGGCTGTCTTTCGCCTTGGCGAACGCCTCTTGCAGCACCGCGTTGCCCGCCAGGTCGCCGTCATTGATCGCCTTGTTGATGCGGGTCAGGTCCTGGTAGACGATGCGCCCCGCGCCGAGGTTGAGGTGGCCGACCTCGGAGTTGCCCATCTGCCCGTCGGGCAAGCCGACGTCCTCGCCGCTCGCACTGAGCGTCGCCCCCGGATAGGTGGCATAGAGGTGGTCGTGGAAGGGCGTGCTGGCCAGCAGCGTTGCGTTGCCGTCGGCTTCGGCTTGCTCGCGGCCGTGCGGGTTGATGCCCCATCCGTCGCGGATGATCAGGACAACGGGCTTCTTGGACATGGTCTGGATTGGTTGTGTTTTCGAAAAATTGGCGCGCGGGGCGCGGGGGCGGTTTTGCTACGTGATTTCTTATTCGCTACAAGTGAATTGTTGGCGCAGCGCGCTATGGTAACCCGTTCCCCCCACATTCCCAATGCCCGATAACCACAGCGCGCCCGCCGCGAAGAAGCCGCCGAAGCCGGGATCCGGCAGCGGTCCAGCGGCGGCGGATGGCGATGCCCCGGCGAAGAAAAAGCGCGGGTGTCGCGGCTGTTTCGGTCGGCTGTGTCTCCTCGCGCTCCTCCTCGGCATCCCGGGCGGGCTTTGGCTGAATGGCCCCGGGTTCCGGATGATCGGCGCGTATTTTCTAGAGCGCGAGGTCAAGCGCATCGACCTCGCGGTGGACCCCGGCTTTGCGCTGACCGGCACGATCCTCGGCGGCCCGGGCATCGAAAACCTGACCGCCACAGGCGGCGAGCGCGCCGATCTGAAGGTGCTGGAAGTCCGCCGCGCGCAGGTCGCCTACGATCTCTTCGGCGACTGGTCGGCTCCGCCGCTCTCCCTGATCACCGAGGTCGAGGCGGAGGGCGTGCGCGTCCGCATCGAGCCGGTGAAGCGCGAACCAAAACCGGAGAAGAAGCCGGACGACGGCGGCGCGGCCAAGCGGAAGCGCCGCCGCGGACCGCCCAAAGAAATCTTCGCCCTGCATGGCGCCAAGATCGCGCTGCGCGACATCTCGGTCAGCGGCGCGGCGGGCGGCAACGAATGGGCGGTCGATGGCGTGTCGCTCGAAATGCAGCCGGAAGCCGGCGGCCCGCTGCGCATCGACCGGCTCCTCATCCCCGGCGGCGACGAGCAGCGCGACATTTCCGCCACCGTCGTCATGCGCGAAGATCACGCCGAGGTGCGCGACCTCAACTTGCTCGACGACCTGCGCGTTGCGCGGGCCAGCGCCGACGAATCGACGGCCGAGGCAAAGATCCACGCGTTCGGCGCAGACCTCGATGCGTCCTACGCCTTCGACACCCGCGCCGCCGAGGCGAAGATCGCGGGCGGCGCTTTCGACCTCGCCAAGATGGCGGAGGCGCTCGGCTTGAAGGCGTGCCGCCCGCCGTCGTCGAGTCGCTCGCCGCCTCGTGCGAGGATGTCGGTGCCAAGCCGGGCGAGCCTCACCGGCAACGTCGCGCTATCGGTGCGCGACCTCGACCTGCCGGGCATCGCGTTCGCGCGCGCCGAGGCGCGGGCGAAGATCGCCGGCGGGACCGCCCAGGCAACCGCCAAGGTGCAGACGCCGCGCGGCACCAGCGCGTCGGTCGACGCCACCGCCACGCCTGACCCGGAGAACCTCGGCGACTGGAAGAGCCTCCGCGCCGAGATCCAGCGGTTGGAAGTCGAATCGCCGGACCTTGGCGAATTCGCCGGCGGGTTGCGCGGCGTGGCGAACGCGGGCATCTCTGGCAGGCTGGAAGGCGGCGAGGTCCGTGACGTCCGCGTCAAGGCGAGCGGCGCGAACGTCGGCTATCGCGGCGAGGTGCTTGCCGGATCGGTCGCGGTCGAGGCATCGGCGGCGGAGCTCTTCGCATTGATCCGCGCCTTCGGCGTCGAGTTGAATGGCATCGACGCCGCGCCGGATGCGGCGGGCTTGCAAGCCGCGGTCACCGCCCGGGGCGTCGCGTTCCGGGGCGAAACGGCGGGCGACGTCACGGTGTCGGCGAAGGGCGCGGGCGCCGAGGTCATCGCCGTCAACGTCGATGCCGATCTTCCGGATGAAAACGCCGTCGCGGTGTCGGGCAGCGTCTTTCCCGCCCAGCCGATCCGCTACGACGCGACCGCCGACGTGGCGCTGCCCGCCCTCGCCGCGCTCCAGCCATTGCTCGACGCCGCCGGCGCTAAGGTGCAGCTCGGCGGCTCGGCGAACCTGGCCGGCAATGCGGCGGGGACGTTCACCGGCATCCCAGATTCGTGGGGAGCCGAGGCGAGCATCGCCGATCTAGCCGTCAACGAAGCGCAGCCGGTCAGCGCCGAGCTTTCCGCCGCCTCGCCGTCCGCCGGTGTCTATGAGGCGACGCTTGCGGTGCGGTCTGGCGAGCTGTCCGGCGGCGCGGAGGTCGCGTTGGGCGGCGCGCGGCTATCGGTGGAGGCGCTGCGGATCGCCCATGCGGAGGCGGAGCTGGCCTCGGGATCGCTCGCCGTGCCGCTCGATCTCCAAGCGGTCGATTCGCTGCAAACGTTCCTCGCGCAGGACGGCGAATTTCACATCGATGTGCAGACCGAGCCGCTGACCGCCGGCCAGATCTTCGGCTTGATCGGGCAGGAGCCGCCCGTTGCGGGCACCACCCAGGCCAATGTCGCGCTGCGCGGAACTTTCGCCGCTCCGCAGGGATCCGCGCGGGTCGAGCTGCGCGGCGCCGCCTTGCCCGGGCAATCGCGCTATGGCTCCGCCGACGCCGACCTCACGCTGGCGGTCGCCGATGGCCGCGCCCAGCTCGCCGGCGAGGTCCGCCACCCGCAGCTCCAGCCGCTTTCGCTCAATGCCGAGGCTCCGGCGGATCTGCGCGCCTGGGCGCTGGAGCCGGAGCGGTTGCAGGACCTGCCGGTCGCCGGGAGCCTGGCGCTGCCGCGCACCTCGCTGCAGCCGGTCAAAGACTTCGTGCCCGCGCTGCGCGAGATCGACGGCGAAGCGGAGATCCAGATCGAGGTGGCCGGCACGGCGGCGCAACCGGCGGTGGACGGCTGGCTGCGGGTCGCCGCGCCCCAGATCCGGTTCCGCGAGCGGGCGGTGCCGAGCCTGCGCGACATCGACATCGACCTGGCCTTCACGCCGGAGCGCGTGGAGGTCAAATCGCTCAAAGGCGAGGTCGCCGGCGGGCGCTTCGCATTGGGCGGAGAAGTCCGCGCGCCGGAGATGAAGTGGGCGGAGCCGGAGTTCGCGATCACGCTCGAAACCCGCGAGGCGCTCATCTATCGCGACGAGAGCCTGAACATCCGCGCCAACGGCGACCTGACGCTGGACGGACCGTGGAAGGCGGCGGCGATCGGCGGCAAGATCGGGGTGACCGGCAGCCGGTTTTTCCGCGACATCGACATCCTGCCGCTCGGCAGGCTGCTGCGGCCCGAGCGCGGACCCAAGATCCCGGACGGCCCCGGCAAGCTGCCCCGCAAAGACGAGGTCGCCGCCGCCGAGGAGGCTCCGCCCAAACCGAAGGCCACCGGCGTCTCGGCGGAACCCTTCGCCGCGTGGGCGCTCAACGACGTCCGCGTGGTGACCGACGATCCGTTTCTCGTCCGCTCAAACCTCGCCGAGGCGGACATCACCGCCGACCTGGTCGTCCGCGGGACCTTGGGCGAGCCGCAGCCAGACGGCGCGGTCAGCATCGCCAGCGGTGCCGCCGCCACGCTGCCCTTCAGCCGCCTGCGCCTCACCCGCGGCGAACTCCGCTTCACGCCGGGCACCGGATTCACCAACCCCTACATCGACGTCGAAGGCCGCGCGTTCGTCCGCGAGCACGTCGTCAACCTCACCGGCTCCGGCAGCGTCAACGACCCGCAGCTCGTCCTGACCAGCGACACCGGCTTGAACTCCGAGGATGCCATGTCGCTGCTCGCCACCGGCGCCACGCGCGAAGAACTGACCAGCGGCTCCGGCACCGCCGCGGTCAAGCCGCCCAGCTTTTCTTCGACGACCTGACCGGCGGCGCGCTCCGCCGCGGTCTCGGCGACTCCGCCACGGAATCGCTCATGGATCGGCTGTGGCTGGACGTCGGGCAAATCGATAGCCGCACCGGGCGCCACACCGCCAGCGCCACGTTCCGCATCACCGACCGGTTCCGCGCCGCCGCCGACATCGACCAGGAAGGCGAGGTGCGCGGGCTGCTTAAGTTTCTCGTCCGGTTCAAGTGACCGCCCGCCGCAGGCAGGGATGGCTCTCCGAGCCGTCCGGTGGAAGGCGCGCCGCCTTACCAGAGGGGCGGTTCCCGGCACCGCGCGCTGCCCGCAGCACCCGGACCTTTCGGAGAAAGGTCCCTGCCTTTCCGCGTCAGGCGCTTTTTGGGGAATCGGAACACATCCCGGCGGCAGGCCGCCCGCGCCGAAAGCGGCAGCAGGCTGCCGCAGTCCAAAGGCTCCGCCCGCCGACCAAGCCCGCCCGCCGACCAGGCTTCGCCCGCCGCGACCCGCATTAAATCCATCCGCCTGGCAGGAATTTTCCTACCGCCATTTTCTGCCAAACCCAACAGATCGCAGAACGGCAATCTGAACCGCCGCCGCGTTCCATAGATTAAAATCCGCACTCGCGCGGCGCGGATCGGCGCGCATCTTCGCGGCATGATCCGCCGCCAATTTCTGACCGCCGCCCTTGCCGCCGCCGCCACGCCGCGCCTGCACGCGCGAGGGGCGAATCCCCCGCGCGTCCTACTACGATCGCCGTGGCAGACGGTGAACATCGGGGACATCGGGCACACGCCGGGCGTTCTCGCCCTGCTGGAAAAGCACCTGCCGGAGGCGGAGGTCCGGCTCACTCGATGAATGCCGGCCATGGCGTGGAGGAGATGCTCCGCCGCCGATTCCCGGAGGTCGCCATCGTCAAGGGCGGTGCCGAATTGGCGAAGGCGTTTGACGAATGCGACCTGCTCCTCCACGGCTCGGGTCCGTCATTGGTCGCGCAGAAAGACGTTGCCCGCTGGCACGAAAAGACCGGCAAGCCCTTCGGCGTCTGCGGCATCACGCTGCCCGATCCGAACGAAGCCACCATCGGGGTTTTGAACGAAGCGAAGTTTGTCTTCTTCCGCGACTCCGTCTCGCTGCAAGCCGCCAAGGACAAGGGCTGCCGCGCGCCGGTCATGGCGTTCGGTCCCGACGGCGCGTTCGCCGCCGATGTCCGCGACGATGCCAAAGCCGAAGCATTCCTCGCCGCGCACGGGCTGGAGGAGGGCAAGTTCCTCTGCTGCATCCCGCGCTATCGCCACACGCCGTATTGGCGGATCCCGGAGAAAAAGCGGGCGCGGGACGAGGCGAAGGCGGCGCGCAACGACGAGATGAAGGAACACGACCACGCGCCGCTCCGCGCGGCGATCGAGGCGGTCGTCCGCCAGACCGATCACAAAGTGATGCTCTGCCCGGAGGACATGACCCAGATGCGCATCGGCAAAGAAATGCTTTACGACCCGCTGCCCGCCGCCGCGAAAAAGCGCGTGGTCTGGCGCGAGGGCTATTGGCTGACCGACGAGGCGATCAGCACCTACGTGCGCAGCGCCGGGATCTTCGGCAACGAGATGCACTCGCCGATCATGGGCATCGGCAACGGCGTGCCCGCCATCGTCTGCCGCTTTGCCGAACAGACGAGCAAAGGCATCATGTGGCGCGACATCGGCTTGGGCGACTGGCTCTTCGACCACGACAAGGACGAACCCGCGCAGAAGCTGACGCCCGCCGCCCTCGCGCTCGCCAGCGATCATGCCGCCGCCAAGGAAAAGGCGCTCGCTGCCCGCGACCGCGTCCGCGCCTTGCAGAAAGCGATGATCGCAGAAGTCGCCAATCACTTGCCCCGCTAGCCGATGCGATCGTTCGAATCCGAGATCGAGGCGCTCCGATCGCAGTCGCTCCACCGGCGGCTCCGCGTCCTCGATTCCGCCCAAGGCGCCGCGATCACGCTGGCGAAGAAATGCGGCGAGGCGCTGAATTTTTCGTCGAACGACTACCTCGGGCTGGCAAACACCGAAGCGCTCCGCGAGGCGATGATCGAAGGCGTGCGGCGCTTCGGCGCGGGATCGGGCGCGTCCCGGCTCGTCTGCGGCACGCTTTCGCCCCACGTCGCGCTGGAGGCGGCGATCGCGGATTTCAAAGGCGCGGAGGCGGCGGTCGCGTTTGGGTCGGGCTTCGCGGCGGCGACCGGGGCATTGCCCGCCTTGTTGGGCAAGGGCGATGCCATCCTGCTCGACAAGCTCTCGCACGCCAGCCTGATCGACGGCGCTCGGCTCTCCGGCGCGACCATCCGCGTCTTCCCCCACAACGACCTCGGCAAGCTCGAAGCCCTGCTCGGCTGGGCGCGCCGAACGCTTGCCGGCGACGCCCGCGTCATCGTGGCGACCGAGGCGATCTTCAGCATGGACGGCGACCGCGCGCCGCTGCGCGAAATCGCGGGCTTGAAGGATCGCTTCGGCGCGCTGCTGCTCGTGGATGAGGCGCACGCCATCGGCGTGTGCGGACCCGGCGGGCGCGGCTTGGCGGCGGAGCTGGGCTGCGGAGACCGGGTCGATCTCAAGATGGGCACGCTGAGCAAAGCGCTTGGCTGCTCCGGCGGCTACCTCGCCGGATCGGCGGCGCTCATCGATTTGCTCATCAACCGGGCGCGCAGCTTCATCTATTCGACGGCACCGCCGCCGGCGGTCGCCTTCGCCGCGCGCCGCGCCATCGAGATCAGCGCCTCGCCGGATGGCGACGCGCGGCGCGCGCGGCTTTGGCAAAACCTCCGCGCCTTCGCCGCCGCGCTCGACTTGCCCGAGCCGCCGAGCGCCATCGTCCCGATCATCGCCGGCCGCGAAGAAGCCGCGCTGGCCGCCGCCGCGAAGCTGCTGGAAGGCGGGATCCTCGCGCCGGCGATCCGGTTTCCGACCGTGGCGCGCGGATCGGCGCGGCTGCGGCTTTCGTTTTCCGCCGCTCACACGCCCGGGCAAGTCAGCGCGCTGGCGGACGCGATCCGCAGCTTGGCGCTCGGCTAGAGGTAGCGGCTACTCTGGCTTGGCGGGCGCGAGGAACTTCGCGAAGCCGGACGAGGACGCGGTGCGCAGCGTGTCGCCCTCCATCCAGACGACGAAACACTCGGTGCCCTCGCGCGCTTCGATCAAGGCGATGCCCTTCTCCGGACCGAGGATGCAGACGGCGGTGGCGAGCGGATCGGAGAGCTGGGCGCTTGGCGCGATGACGGTGGCGCTGATCCGGCGGGTCAACCCGAGCCCGGTGCGCGGATCGACGATGTGGGAGTAACGCTCGCCGCCGATCTCGACAAACTGCCGGGTGTCGCCGGAGGTCGAGACGCCGGCGCCTTTCAACAAGACCGTCTGCGTCGGCGCGCCTTCCTTCGGCTCGGCGTCGAGACCCGCCAGCCCGATCTCCCAGCTCGCCTTGCCCGGCGGCGGATCGCCGACCGCGATGTCGCCGCTGGCCGCAACCGAGGCGCGCGGAGAACCGGCGTCCCGCAGCACGCGCAGCGCTTCCTCCGCGGCGTAGCCTTTGGCGATCCCACCGAGGTCGATCTGCATGTGTTCTTTCGCCAGCGTGGCGGTCCGCGCCTCGGCATCGAGCGCCAGCAGGGCGAAGCCGGTGCGGTCGCGCGCGGCGGCGAGCCGCTCGGCGTCGGGCAGCTCGCCCTTGCGCCGCGAGCGCCGCCAGAGCGAGGTCATCTTGCCGATCGTGATGTCGAAAGCGCCGCCCGTCTCGCGGGCGAGGTCTTGCCCGAGCGCCATGACCGTCAGCAGGTCGGCACCGAGTTTATGCGCCTCTCCCGCCGGGGCGCGGCAAAACTTGCTCAGCTCCGATTCGGGATCGTAGTCGGACAGCGCCGCGTTCAATTCGGCGACGCGCGCGAACGCCTTCTCCGCCGCCGCGCGGGCGGTGCCTTCGTCCTCGGCGTAGAGCACGACCTTGAACAGCGTGCCCATGTGCGGCTGCTCAAAGCCAAACGGCATTTCCTCGCCCGCCAGCGCCGAGGAGAGGGCGGCGGAGGCGGCGAGCGCGGCGCACCCGGCGGCCATCGTGAAGCGGCGGGCGTTTGGCATCGCGGACGAAATTTGTTATCCGTTGCCTAGACGGCGCGGCGGGGATCGGCGCCGCTGAAGAATTGCTCCATCCGCGCGCGCATGTCCGTGTAAAATGCCTCCGCCATCTCTTCGAGGTGCCGGAGCTTGGCGGTCGCAAAATCGGAGTCGCCCTCCGCCGCGATGCGGGCGCGCTCGTGGTTGATGCGCTCCTCGAACGCCCGCTCCATCTCCATGAGCGACTCGAGGAATTCCTTGGCGGCGCGGGAGCGGTCCACGCCTTCGATCAGCGCGCGCTCGAGCGGTTTGTTTTGCGTGAGGTGGAGCAGCCGCCCGCCGGACAGCTCATCCATGTAGCGGTTGTAGCTGGAGAGGAACGCCTGGCGCTCGCGGTCGTAGCGGACCTCGTCGCAGTCGAGCAGCGTGTCGTAGGGACCGGGTTTGGAGAAGAACTTCACGATGATCGGGATCGTGTCGACCAGCATGAAGAGGAGCGTGAGGATGATGTAGGCGGTGAAGGCGAACTGCCCGCCCTCGGCTCCGCTTTGCCACAGGCGGTGGAGCGCGAGGGTTTGCTTCAAAATGTCGCGGCGCGGTTCGGCGTTGATTTTGCCGATCAGGGCAACCTCGTCCGCGGCGACCGTGGCGAGCTCGCCCTGCAGCCGCTGCAATTCCTCGGTGCGCACGTCGATCTGCTTGGCGATCGTCGCGCGCAACACGTTCTGCTGCTCGACGAACATGTCCGCCTGCTGCTCCTGCACCGAGCGCTTCAACGCGGCGATCCGCTCCTGCTCGGCATTGCGCTTCTCGGCGGCGAGCGCTTCGGCGGCGTCGAAGTCCGCGGACACGCCTTCTTCGATCGCGGCGATCTCGCTCTGGAGGCGGGCGCGCTCCGCCGTGTGGTGCTCGATGAGCTGGCCGAGCCGCTTCGCCTCGTCGCGCCGCCAGGCGAGCTGGTCGCTCTGGATGCTCTTGGCGCGCGGACCCAATCCGACGATGCCGCTGCGCTGGCCGTTGACCTCGCGCTCGAACTCCGCCTGCCAGAAGCCGAGTTCGGTCTGGATCTTGGCGTATTTGGGCTGGAGGTCGGCGATCTCATTTTCCGCGGCTTCCAGCGAGGCGCGGAACGCACCGGTCGCCTCGCCGAGCTTCTGGTCGAGCCGCGCCTGCACCTCCGGCGGCCGCGTCTTGCCCGCCGCATTTTCGGTATTCTGCACGACCTCGCCGACGAATTGCGCCTCGAACGTCTTCTGCCACTCGTCGCGGCGCGAGGCGATCTGGTCTTCCACGCCGGAGATCCGCCCTTCGACATCCGCTTTCTTCGCCGAAAATTCCTGGCGCACCTGCTCCAGCTCGGCGGCGCGCTCGCGCTCGATCTCCGAGACGATCGTGTCGCGGAAAAGCAGGAGGGTGAGCGGGTGCGAGATCGTGATCCCCATGAGCGCCGCCACCACGATCCGGATCGAGAACTGGCTGAGCTTCCGCGTGATGCCCTGATACGAGCGGTAGGTCGAGAGCAGGGCGCGGTCGATCGTCAGGATGATGAAGGCCCAGACCAGGGCGACGGCGGTGATCACCCGCCAGTCGTCGCTGATCGTCGAGATCGCATAGGAGGCGGCGATCAGGGCGAAGACGGTCGGGACGAGGACGGTCGCGCCGAGAGCGACGTATTTGCGCTGCTCCCAGTTCGGGCATTGTTCGAGGCTTTCGGTGCCTGCCCCGGAGAGCCAGAAGAAGGCGCGCTGGAGCTTGGTGGTGCGTGGCTTGTCGTGGAATTCGTGGGGCATGGGGCTGAGGTGTTTCCGGTTAATTACGCGACCATCGTTATCCGTTATTCGTTTTTTGTGAAGCCATTTCCTACCGCCGGTGGACAATCCGCCGGTGGATCGTGGCAAAATCCGCTTTAGAAGGTCCGGCTCCCGACCGTATCCTTCCGTACCATGAACCGAATTTCCTCAAATCTGGCCGCCGCCATCGCGCTCTGCGTGGCGGGTGCCGCCTGCGCCAATGCCGACGACCCGGTCGGCATCGACCTCAAGTTCGTATCCGAGGTCACCGCGATCCGCCCCGGCGAGGCGTTCTATGTCGGGCTGCACGTCCACCACCACCCGAAATTCCACACCTACTGGGAGAACCCGGGGATCGTCGGCGTGCCGATGGTCATCAAATGGGATCTGCCAGAGGGATTCGAGGCCGGGCCGATCCAATACGCGCCGCCGGAGCGGGTCATGATGTACGACTATCCGGCGCACGGCTACGAGCGCGACGTGCTCTTGATCGCCAAGATTACCCCGCCGAAATCGCTGCCCGAAAAGGAATATGCGATCAAAGGGGCAACGAGCTGGATGGCGTGCGCCGACACCTGCCACCCCGGCTTCCTCGATGTCGGACTAACGCTCCCCAGTGCGCCGGACGCGGGCGAGCCGCGGTGGGACGCCAAGTGGCACAAGGAATTCGAAGCCGCCCGCGCCGCCTTGCCGAAACCATCCGCCGCGTGGAAAGCCGCCGCCCAGCTCTCCGCCGACAAAAAAATGGTCACCGTGAACCTGACCCCCGCCGATGGGGCCAATCCTGATCCCGGCGAGATCTATCTCTTTTCCACCGACGGCGTGATCTCGTCGCTGCCGGTGCAGACCATCAAACGGACCGCCGACCAGGGCTTTGAGATCACCGCCAAAGTCGGCGAGTTTGCCCCCGATGAATTCGATGCGCTGCCCGCCGTCGTGATGTGCGAGAATGGCTGGGCGAAGGGCAACCCGGAGAAATACATGTTCGTGGAGCCGGCGATCAAAGGACCTAACGAGAAGTAGCCATCCTCCCGCCTCATTTTCGTCGCGGCGCGGATTTGCCGCCGGTGTCACTCCGAACCTCCGCTAGGGCGGCGCGGATCTCTTCGGCCTGCAGACCGGTGAATTCCGCGATCTGCGCATCGGAAAGCCCCCGACTTTTCATCGAACGAATGAGATCGGCCCGCGCCTCCAGCTGCCCCTGAGCACGCCCTTCCGCACGCCCTTCCGCGAGAAGGGATTTTCCGAGTGAGGTTTCGGCGAGCGGGGTGAGTTCGGCGATCATCTTTCGGAGAAGTTCGGGGCTTTTGTCTTTGAATCGCTGGGCGATCAATCGGAGATAGATTTCGGTGAGCAGGCGGCGGTCGGCATCGGACAAATCGCGGCGGTCAACGATTTGACGATAATGGATCTTCGCATTTTTTTCAAGGTGCGCCGCTGAATCGAACAGCGGCGAAAAAACGGGGAGGAGCGGCGAGTTTGGTTCGCGATCCCGCAGGGCATCGAGGAGGTCGTCGAAGACAAAGACCGCCGCACCGCAGGAATCAGTCGGCGGAATCTGCTTGGGTGAGCCAAAGATGACCAGGGACTGGACGGCACGCGGGCGATAGCGTCTCCGGCGGCAATCATCCTGCAGGTTCAGCTTCCGCCAGAGCAATTGCCGGGAAAGCTCTGTGCGGTTGAAGATCGACCAATCGAAGTAGAATTGGAACTCCACCAGGGTATGCACCTCCCTTGAATCGACCGGCTCCAAAACAAGATCGCAGCGCGCCTCTGCCGCCTTGAAGGAAAGTGCGTGCGCCTCTTTGATCTTGGGCAGATCGACCCCCGTCAGCGCCGCCAGCCACTCGGGGCGATGCGAGAACAGTTCGTAGAATGTGTGGTCGGTTTCCATCGTCCCGCGTGCCTCATCCGATCAGTTTTCCCCGCCGCCATTCAGCAGCCTCGGGCAGCACGCCTGCAGCCTTTCGAGTTCGCCGCCGCGTTTGGCGATCCACGCGGCGAGCAGGGCGACGAGGAACGGGCCGTTGATCATAAAGACGAAGAGCATTTGCTCATTCCTGGGGAAGCTGAGCTGCATGAGGTAGCCGATGACTTCATGCATCCCGTAGAGGACGAGCCCGAAAGCGAGCGACCACCAGCGGTTGATCAATGCGAGGAAGGCGAAGAGCTCGAAGAATAGCCCGGAACCCACGACGATAATGGTGAGGGTCGGGTGGTCGCTGATGATCTTGGCGATCTTCTCGGCGTGCTCGAGCATCGCCGGATCGCCCTCGCCGTAGAGGTGCTGGTGCCCGATCTTGAGCACATCCACGGCGATGTAGGGCAGGTCCGTGAACCACTCGAACCCGCTGATGACGAGCTTGGAGACGCCCGCGACGACGTAGGCAGCCGACCAGCGCCTGCAGCCCGAAGTTGAACGCCAGCCGGTGCGGGCCGATCCGCGAAAACACCGTCCACCGCCACGTCCCGCGCGCCAGGTCCCCGGCGAAATGAACGAGGTAGCCGACCGCCATGAAGGCGAGCGCGATCCCCATCGCCTGCGTGCCGTGGTGGATGTTGCCATAGGAATTCAGATGCGTCTGGCAGAGCGTCACCCCTGCGGCGATGGCCGCGATCGCCGGTCCGGTGCCGACCCCGAGGGCGAAGAAGGCGAGCGCCACATACATGAGCGCCTTGAGCATCTTCAGGTTTCCCGGATCGGATAGCGGCAGCAGATCGACGTAGAGCGCGATCCCCTTTGGCGCGGTCGGCGCAGCGGTGAACGGCGTGAGGTCCGAGAAGTGCAGGAAATAGTCGAGCGCGAACCACGCGAGGAACAGCCGGACGAGCGTCAGTTCCAGCCAGCCCGCGTCGTTCTTAAAAATCGGGAGGAATGGCTTGGTCATGGCAAGGGCGCGGGCTTAACAGGCAAAGGCGGCATGTCGATTTCGGCGACGAGGAATTTTTCCTCGCGGACGACGGAGTCTTTGCCCATCGACATGTTCACCCGGTAGAGCCGGACGAATCGGTAGGGCTTGCGCCCGGTGAACGGCGGGTGGTCGAGGAAGTCCGCCTCCTGCCGCGCCTTGATAAAGGTCGCCATCGCATCGCGCCCCATTTCTTCGAGCAGGGCAAGGTCCGCCGGAAACTTCAAATCGTCGCGCCCGCGCCGATCCATGTCCTTCTTGATCAGCTTTTTGATCTTGATCGCCGAGGTCCCGAACTGGTCGCGAAATATGATCGGCTCGTCGCGCTCGTCGGTCACATAGTAATAATGCGAGTCCCGCGAGAACTTCGAATACATCGGGTTGTGCGAGAACGGATACGATTCCTCCACCACCAGCGAGATCGCCACGACGGCGAAGGCGATGGAGGACTTGAGCACGAGTCGCCACGCCCAGCGCCCGGCGCGGGCGGTGGGGCTGGCGGAATTTGGCGGGATGGGGTCGGAATCCACGCGCCAACCGTAGGTCGCGGCTACGGCGGGGCAAGGCGCGAACGCCGATTCTCGACAAGATCGGCACACTGCGCCGGATCTTGCGCCGCGCCGGTCCCGCGCCAGTATCCCCCCATGAATCGATCCTCCCTGCGATGCCGGTTGTTCTGCGCGCTCCTCTTTGCGGTGCTGGCGGCATCGCCTTGGCCGGGCAAAGCGGAGGACGGCGGCGAAGTGCGCGACATCCGGTTCGTCGCCTACAACCTAAAGAACTATCAGGTCGGTGCCGATGCGCCGCCCAAGTTTGGCGAAGGCGGCGTTCGGGTCCCGGGCGAGGGCAAACCGGAGTCCGACATCGAGGCGCTCATCGAAGTGATCGCCGGCCAACGGCCCGACATCCTCGGCGTCTGCGAACTCGGCGGCGAGGAAAGCTTGCGCGACCTCAAGCGCCGCCTGCGAGAGAAGGGCGTCAACCTCCACTACCACGAATTTGTCGCGGGTCCGGACGAGGCTCGCCACCTCGCCTTGCTCAGCCGCTTTCCGATCAAGGCGCGCGCCTCCCAGCCGAACCTCACCTACCGGATCGGCTCCCGCGAGTTTTCGATGCGCCGCGGCATCCTCGACGCGACGATCGCACTCGCGCCGGGATTCGACGTGCGATTCATCGGCGTGCACCTGAAAAGCCGGCGGGACCTGGGCGAGGCGGACCAGCGGCTGATGCGGCGCAACGAGGCATATCTCATCCGGCGGCATGCCGACCGCATTCTCGCCGCCGAGCCGGACGCGCGCCTCCTCGTCTATGGCGATTTCAACGACACGCGGGACCAGGCTCCGATCAAGGCGGTCAAAGGCAACGTCGAGAAACCCACCTTCCTCGCCGGCGTGCCGCTGGTGGACCGGTTCGGCGCGCGGTGGACCTACTACTGGGAGGAGGCGGATACCTACGCGCGCTACGACTTTATCCTCGCCAGCCAGACGCTCCTGCCCGCCATCGACAAGAATCCATCGCGCAGCTACGTCGCCTCGCCCGGCGGCTGGAAGAAAGCAAGCGACCACCGCCCGCTGGTCGTCACGATCGAAGCCGGCGAAGGCAGGTGAAATAACCAGAGCCGCCTCGCCTAAAACGACCAGAGCACCGGGATCAGCAGCGAGGCAGCGATCCACAAGAGGACGGCGAGCGGCACACCGGCGCGGCAGAAGTCGGTGAACTTGTAGCCGCCGGCGCCGAAGACATACGTGTTCGTCTGGTAGCCGATCGGCGTGGAGAAGCTCGCGCTCGACCCGAACATGACGGCGACGACGAACGGCGCGGGATTGACCTCCATGGCGATGCCGATGCCGACGGCGATCGGGGTGAGCAACGTGGCGACGGCATTGTTGCTGATCATCTCGGTCATCAGCGCGGCGAGCAGATAGATCACGGCGACGACGGCGTGCGGCCCGAACCGCCCAAAGACCTGGTAGGTTTCCATGGCGATCCAATGCGCCGCGCCGGAGACTTCGAGCCCCTTGCCCAGCCCGATCATGCCGAAGATCATGAAGATGACCCGCCAGTCCACCGCCTCGTAGGCTTCGCGCGGCTCGACGCAGCGCGTGGCGAGCACGAGGAAGGCTCCGCCCAAAGCGATGCCGGCCAGCGAGACGGATTCGTCCCGGACGAAGAGGGCGGCGAGTGCCATGAACAAGAGAATCGCGCCGATGGCGATCGGAGCCTTCGAGCGCCGGAACGGGCGGTGCTGCGGGCGGCTCAGGTTCAGGAAATCGCGCTCGGCGAAAAGCTCGTTCATCCGCTCGGCGGGACCTTCGACCAGCAGCGTGTCACCGAAGGCGAGTTCGACGTCTTGGAAGCGCTCGCGCAGGTTTTCCCCGCGCCGGTGGACGGCCAGGATGATCGCGCCAAAGCGCTGCCGGAAATTGAGCGAGCGCAGCGTTCTGCCGACCAGCGAGCTCTTCGGTCCGATGATGCCCTCCATCAAAACGGCGGACTCGGTCTTGAGCGGTGTCAGCCCCAGATCGACCTCGGCATTGCCGCTGCCGTCGCCTTGCTCCGCGCCGCCGGTCAATTCGATGCCCTTCGACTGGTGCAGTTCCATCAGCCCGCCGGCCCGGCTTTTGAGGAGGACGAGGTCGCCCGCCTCGAAGACAATTTTGTCCAACCGCTTCTTCACCGTGTGGCCGTTCCGGACCACATCGATGACCCGCACGTCGCGCAGCTTGGCCAGCGGCGTGTCGGTGAACTTCTTGCCGGCCAGCGGCGAGCCCTCTTCGATGACGCCTTCGGTCAGGTATTCTTTGCCCTCCTCCGCCTCAAAGAGCGTGGCCAGCGTCGTGCGTTCCGGCAGCGCCTTGTTCCCGAACAAGACGAGGTAGGCGAAGGTGATGCCCACGAAGATGATGCCGAGCTTGAGCGGCTCGAACATGCCAAACGGCGGCAGCCCGTTTTCCTGCGCGAGTTGCGTGGCGAGGACATTCGTCGATGTCCCGATCACCGTGCAGGTCCCGCCGACGATCGCGGCATACGACAGCGGGATGAGCAGCTTGCTCGCCCGCAGGTGGTGCCGCCGCGCCAGCGCGAGCACGATCGGCAGGAAGACGACGACGACCGGCGTGTTGTTGACCGCCGCCGACAGCGGCGCGACCAGCAGCACCAGCATGACCAAAACGCGCCGCTCGCTCCGGCCCGCCAGCTTTTCAAACCAATGGCCGAGCACCTCGATCGTCCCGGTCCGCTCCAGCGCGGCACTCAGGATGAACATGCAGGCCACGAAATTGCGATGATCGGCGCCTGGTTGCCCATCACCGCCGTGATCTCGTCCCTGCCCAGAATACCGGTCGCGATCAACGCGACAAAGGCTCCCATCGCCACGAGGTCGGGCGAGAGCCATTCGCGGATGAACGCGGCAAAAACGGCGATGGTGAGAACGCCGACGAATATCGGCTGCCAAAGGTCGGGCATATCGAATCTATGGCGCTTCCTGATCGGAGGCAAGCGCTGGCGTTTGGTCGAAAACGGCTCCGAATTGGGCAGAGGAATTTGGGGGCAAAGGAATGAGATCTTATGAAGCCAAAGAACCGCCAGATGAAGCTGGATGTCTCTGGGGCTTTCGCGAGAGTCCAACGTTCCCGAAGATGCCCACGCCAATTTCAGCAGCCGAGTTTCGTTCGATTGACCGCGCCGTCATGAGATGTGCCTACGCATCGCAAAACTTTTTTCGGCAACCTATGCGACGAACGGGTCTATGAGCTAGATTTGGCGCAGCGGCTCCGCGCCGAGGGGCTTTGCGGATGTATCCACCCAAGTTCCAGTTTCGGTCCGCTTTCGAGATTTCGAGAAAACTTACTATCTTGATCTGGTCGTTGGGCAGATGGTTTACGAATTGAAGGCGGTTCGGGCGCTGTCCCCTGCGCACGAGGCGCAGGCAGCTCCAGTATGCGGCTCTTCTGTCCCTCAACCGGATTAAGCTTCTCAATTTTGGCGGGGAGTCGGTGCACGGGAAGCTGCTCGGGACTCCGTTTGCCCAGATCGACCGGCGGAAGATCAACGTTTCAAATGAACGGTGGCGGAGAGCGTCCACCCAAATTGTGCCGGTTTGTTCGATTGCGCGCGCCTTGGTGACGACTCTGGGCGGCTTCCTTACGGCTGAGTTTTACCGAGGAGCGTTGGTCGCCCTTTGCGGGGGAACTCAAGTGCGTCAAACGGCTGCCACTCCGGCGAAACGGTATTCAGATGGGAACCCATCTTGTTTGCCTGCACGCCGAAGGGCACGCCTTTGTCACGAGCGCGCTCGATAGAATGCGCTCAACCGCTTTGAAATTCCGATCCGTGCGCTCCTCAATGCAACGGGGCTCTGCGCCATCCAGTTGATCAATATCTACCGTGACCAACTCTCGTTCATCACCATCCTGCCCGAGTCTTAAACACTAACGCCGAACCGGCAACCTCTCGGCAGGTTGGACAATGAGATACCGCCAGATGAATGTTCTCTCTCTAGTTCAAAAATTCCTCTGCCCCAAAATTCCTCTGCCCATACCCAAATTCCTTTGCTACCTGAATCCGCCCCCCTATCAGTAAAAATTTTATCATGGGAAAACGCAGAGCACCTAAGCCGCCCGAACCCGACTTCACCGGGGGAGCGATCCATGCCCTTTCGCCGCACCGCGGGACGACCGGCGATCCGGAGACGGATCGGCAGGTCCTCGAATTGGTCCGCGATTGGCATTGCACGGCCGGCGAGGAATTGATCGCCGAGATGATCATCACGGCGCTGAAGATCGGGCGCGACCCGATCACCGTCGGCGACCTCAAGCTGATCAACCGAGCGCTCAAGGAAGTGCGCGCCGCCAACCGCGTCTTCAGCCCCTACCGGCACCGGCGCAAAATCGTCGTCTATGGCTCCGCCCGCACGAAGCCCGGGCGCCCCGACTTCGACGCCGCCGCCGAGTTCGCCCGCCGGATGCTCCGCGAGGGCTACATGACGATCACCGGCGCGGGCGAGGGCATCATGGGCGCGGCGCAGCAGGGTGCCGGGCGCGACGAATCCTTCGGGCTGAACATCAATCTGCCCTTCGAGCAAAACGCCAACGCCACCATCGAAGGCGACCACAAGCTCATCGACTTCAACTATTTTTTCACCCGCAAGCTCACCTTCGTGAAAGAGGCGGACGCCTGCGCGCTCTTCCCCGGCGGCTTCGGCACGATGGACGAGTGCTTCCGAGTCGGCTCACCCTCATGCAGACGGGCAAGGCGATGATCTACCCGCTGGTCATGGTCGATGCGCCCGGCGGCACCTACTGGCAGACGTTCGTCAAATTCATCAAAGCCGAGCTGCTCGACAACGGCATGATCTCCGAAGAGGACTTTGCCTTTTTCAAAGTCACCGACAACGTGGACGAAGCCGTCGCGGAGATCACCGGCTTCTACCGAAACTTCCACTCCTACCGCTACGTCAACGACCAGCTCGTCATCCGGCTCCTCCGCCCGCTGACCGAAAGCCGCGTCGCCCAGCTCAACGATGAGTTCAATGACCTCTTCGCCGAGGGCGGCAGCGGCAAGCCAACCGCCATCCGCCAGGGCGAAGCGCTCAACGCCGAGAAGAATGAACCCGAGATCGCCGATCTGCCCCGGCTCATCTTCCGGCACAACCGATCCCGGTTCGGCAGGCTGCGGAGCCTGATCGACGCGGTCAACGACCCGGTGGGATTCGCGCCGGAGTAAGGTCGGCGTCGTGGTTAAGCGACCAGCGCGGGGTAGTCGGTGTAGCCCGCCGCGCCGGAGCCGTAGAATGTTTCTGGCTGCGGGTCGTTGAGCGGCGCGCCGGTGCGGAGCCGCTCGGGCAGATCGGGGTTGGCGATATAGAGCTGCCCCCACGCCACCGCATCGGCATCGCCCTTGGCGATCAGCGCTTCGGCTTCGTCTTTGGACAGTCCTTGGTTGGCGATCAGCGGTCCGCCGAAGGCGCGCTTCATCGCCGGAAAAATCTGCGGCTCGTCCCGCGATTCCCGCGTGAACAAGAACGCGAGCTTCCGCTTCCCGCATTCCGCTGCCACGTGGGAGAACGTCGCCAGCGGATCGGAATCGCCCATGTCGTGGGCATCGCCTTTCGGGGCCAGGTGGAGCCCGACCCGATCCGGGCCCCAGACCGAAGCGACGGCATCGACGACTTCGAGCATGAGGCGCGCCCGGTTTTCCAGGCTCCCGCCGTAGCGGTCGGTGCGGAGGTTGGTGCGGTCCTGCAAGAACTGGTCGAGCAGATAGCCGTTTGCCCCATGGATCTCGACACCGTCAAAGCCGGCCGCCCGGGCATTTTCCGCGCCCTTGCGAAACGCCTCCACCACCCCGGCGATCTCCCCGGTCTCCAGCGCGCGCGGCGTCACAAAATCCTTCATCGGGCGGACCAGGCTCACATGCCCGGCCGGCTGCACCGCGCTCGGGGCAACCGGCAGTTCGCCGCCGAGGTAAAGCGGGTCGGAGATCCGCCCGACATGCCAGAGCTGGAGCAGGATGCGCCCGCCCGCCGCGTGCACGGCGGCGGTCACCTTCTTCCATCCTTCCACCTGCGCATCCGACCAGATGCCCGGCGTATCCGGGTAGCCGACCCCCATCGGGTCGACCGACGTCGCCTCGCTAATGATCAGCCCCGCCCCGGCGCGCTGGGCGTAGTATTCCGCCATCAGTTCATTCGGAACGCGCCCCTCCGAGGCGCGGCAGCGGGTCAGCGGCGACATGATGATGCGGTTCGGCAGCGTCCACGCGCCGAGGGTGATGGGTTCGAAAAGGATGCTCATGGTTTTGGATACGGTTGTTCGATTTTGATCGAACTAATGCCCAGCCGGTCGCGGCGCGCAAATAAAAAGTTTGAATTTCATCGAACAACTGCCAAAACGCCGCTAAAGTCAGGCTTCCGTGAAAGAATACCGACATCCCGCCATCGACGACGTGGCGCTCGAATCCGTCATGCACGCGCTGGCGGACCCGTGCCGGCTCGCCATCGTCCGCGCGCTCCGGCAGGCAGGGCGCGAGCTGGCGTGCAACGAATTCGATCTCGCCGTCTCCAAGGCGACCTGCTCGCACCACTTTGAAGTCCTCCGCGACGCCGGGCTGATCGAAACGCGGATCGAGGGCACCAAGGGGCTTTCCAAAATCCGGGAAAAAGAGCTAAAGCGCCGCTTTCCCGGGCTGCTCCAGCTCATCGACCGCGAGTGACAGGCAGGGTGTGGCGAAGCCGCCCCGGAGCACCGGCTGCCATCAGACCCGCGCCGCCGCGAACTCCCGCGCCCAGGCGTCGGCGCCGATGATCTGCTCGAGGCTCGGGTGCGCGGCGGTTTGATGCGCCGCCATCGTCTCGCCGACGACGCCCCAGATGCGGGGGAAGCCGATCCGCTCGGCGAGGAACGCATCGACGGCGATCTCGTTGGCGGCATTCATCACGGCGGGCAGGGTGCCGCCGACCTCCCCCGCCTGGCGGGCGAGGTTTAAGGCGGGAAAGTCATCGGTGCGCGGCGCTTCGAAATCGAGCCGGGCAAGCGCGGCGAAGTCGAGCGGCCGCAGCGAGTTCGGCACGCGCTCCGGCCAGGTGACCGCATATTGGATCGGGAAGCACATGTCGGAATGGCTGAGCTGGGCGAGCACCGAGCTGTCGGCGAATTCGACCATCGAGTGGACGATGCTTTGCGGGTGCACGATGACATCGACCTTCGCCATCTCGACGCCGAAGAGCCAGCGCGCCTCGATCATCTCCAGCCCTTTGTTGAACAAGGTCGCGGAGTCGATCGTGATCTTGCGCCCCATCTCCCAGGTCGGGTGCTTGAGCGCTTGCGCCACCGTGACCGAGGCGAGGTCGGCGGCGGGAAGCTGGCGGAACGGACCGCCGGACGCGGTCAGGATGATGCGGCGGACCTCCGCCGGATCGCGCCCTTCCAGGCATTGGAAGATCGCGTTGTGCTCGCTATCGACCGGCAGCACCTGCACGCCCTTGCGCGCGGCGGCCGCCATGACCGCCTCCCCCGCCATGACGAGGATTTCCTTGCTCGCCACGGCGATGTCTTTGCCCGCCTCGATCGCCGCGAGCGCCGGGCGCAATCCGCCGGTGCCGACGATGGCGATCAAGACCAGATCCGCCTCCGGCAGCGTGGCGAGTTCGCACAAGCCGTCATCGCCAGAAAGGGCGCGGGTGCCGTCCGGCAGCGCGGCGGCTAGGTCCGCCGCGCGCGATTCGTCGGCGAGGCAGACCTGCTGCACGCCGAACTCGCGCGCCTGCGCCGCCAGCGACTCCGCATTGCGCCCGGCCGCCAGCCCGACCACGCGCATCCGGTCCGGGATGTCGCGCGCGACTTTCAAGGCGCTGGTGCCGATCGAGCCGGTCGAGCCGAGCACGACGACGTTTCTGGGGGATCTCTGGGGTGGGGCAGTGGGCATGGGCAACGGCGGAGAAAAGCCGCGATCCCCGCGCGCCGCAAGGGCGGAGCGCCGCCGCCGCTAGTCCGGCTTCTGCCACGGCACCGCGCCGCCGCGCTGGATCTGCAGCCGCATCCCGGCGGCAAGCTCCTGAAATTTCTTCCGCTCCTTCGCGGCGAGATCGTTTTCTTCCTGCGGGTCGTCGGCGAGGTTGAAAAGCTCCCACGGCGCAAACGGCGAGTTCTTGACGAGTTTCCACGGGCCGCGGCGCATCGCCCGCGTCACCTCGCCCATGTAGCGCAGGTTGCCCTCGCGCCGCGTCCAAAACATATCGCGCGCGAACGCCTCCTGCGGCTGCCCGGTCAGGGTCGGCAGGATGCTCCGCCCGTCGAGGTTCGCCGGAGCCGACGCGCCCGACGCGTCGAGCGCGGTCGCGAACAAGTCCATCGTCATCGCCTCGAACGCCGACTCCGCCCCGGCGGCGATCTTGCCCGGCCAGCGCGCGATCATCGGGACGCGGATGCCTCCCTCATACATGTCCTGCTTCGCGCCGCGCAGCGGTCCGTTGTTCGCGCCGACATCGACCTGGCCGCCGTTGTCGGAAACGAAGAGGACCAGCGTGTTTTCCTCCGCGCCTATCGCCTTCAGGCAGCCGAGCACTTTGCCGATCCCCTCGTCCATGTGCTCGATCAAGGCGACCAGCTTCGCGCGCCGGTCGGCGATCCCCGGCTCGCGCGCCTTCACCTTCGCCACCCACTCCGGCTTCGGCTGGATCGGCGTGTGCGGCGCATTGTAGGCGAGGTAGAGGAACCACGGCTCCGCCTTGCCCTGCCGCGATTTCAGGTAGTCGCACGCCCACTCGGTGAAAAGGTCGGTCGCGTGCCCCTCCGGATCGATCTCCTCATCGCCCAGGCGCATGTAGTTGATGCCGTGCCTACGATGCTTGTAGTAGTCATCCATCATGTCGCCGAGGAAGCCGTGGAAGTGGTCGAAGCCGCGGTCGGTCGGTCGGTTCGGAGCCTCCAAACCGAGGTGCCATTTCCCGATGATCGCGCTGTGGTAACCGCCGGATTTCAACGCGGCGGGCAGGAGCGTCGCGTCCGGCGAGAGGTAGCCCCAGTTGTCCTGCGGATAGGTCCGGATCACGCCGGGCACGCCGACGAGTTCCTGGTAGCGCCCGCTGAGCAGCGCCGCGCGCGTCGGCGAACAGACCGGGCAATTCGCGTAAAAGTTCGTCAACCGCATGCCCTGCGCCGCCAGGTCGTCGAGCGCCGGGGACTTTAGATCCGGCGCGCCATAGCACGAAAGATCGCCGTAGCCGAGGTCGTCGGCGATGATCACGAGGAGGTTCGGCTTGCCCGCAGCGGGTGCCGCCGCGGCGGGGAGCGAGGCGAGGATCAGGGCGAGAAGGGAGAGTAGGCGCATGTCAGGGGTGGTTGTTCCGCTATTGGTCCACCGGCAATCGCCGCGCGCCACCGCTTTCCTCGCCGAAATGGTTCGCGCTCCCGCCGATTCCCCGATAACTGATCCCCAACAGCCAGCCAATCGCCGCTATCGCCAAGCTCGTCATCATCGTCATCCTCGCCCTCATCGCGCTCGTCATCTGCGCGCGGTGGTGGATGCGCCGCGCCTTGGAGGAAGCCGCCCGCGTGAAGCTGCGGGGCGGCATGACCGGATCGGACCTCGCCAAGCTCCTGCTCAAGCAAGCCGGCATCCCGGAGGTTTCGGTCGGTCCCCGCGCGGGCTATTTCCCCAACCACTACGACCCGAAACGCCAGCGGATCACGCTTTCCGAATCGGTGCTGAAAGGCAGCCACGCCGCCGCCGCCGGCGCGGTCGCCCACGAGGTCGGGCACGCGATGCAGCACGCCGCCGGCTACGCCGGATTCATCGCGCGGCACAATGCGGTGCGGCTCTGCCTCATCCTAACGCCGCTCGTCCCGCTGCCGTTCCTCGCCTTGATCATCCTGAAATGGATGACCGCTGTCATCGCCCTCGGCTGCTGCGCTATCGCCTGGACCGCCCTCATGGCGGTCAACCTCAGCACCATCGGCGCAGAGATCGACGCCTCCCGCCGCGGGCTAGAACTCCTCGAAAAGTCGCGGGCGCTGCGCGGCGAAGAAGAGGAATCCGCCGCCGCATCCGCCGCCTGGGCGTCCGCCGCCACCTATGTCGGCGGCTTCTTCACCTCGATCTTCTGGCTGCTTTACCACGCGATGCCGACGCTCGGCAACCGGCGGTAAAGGCTATGCGGCAACCGCCGCCGCCGCCGCCGCGATTTCATCGCTGTCGAACGCTTCGTCCTCGTCTTCGTCATCTTCGTCGTCGAAGAGCATCGGGCCGGCGATCAGGCGCTGGCGGCGCTCGCGATGTTTGGCGAGGCGTTCCTTGAATTCCGTGTAGAGCAGGACCTCCATGGTGCCGTCGGCTTGCTCCACGATGGCGGACATCGTCTCGACCCAGTCGCCGGAATTGATGTAGCGGACATCGCCGATCTGCTTGTCATCCGGCGTGTGGATGTGCCCGCAGATGATGCCCTCGCAGCCGCGCTTTTTCGCCAAGCCCTGGAGCTGGTCCTCATATTTTCCGACAAAGCTGACCGCGCTCTTGACGCGCGCCTTGATCGCCTTGGCCAGCGAAAAATATTCTTTGCCACGGAGGCGCCGGAAGAAATTGTAGAGCCGGTTGAGGCGGAGCAATCCGGAGTATCCGACCGAGCCGAGCACGGCGAGCCATCTGTGGTTGGTCGTGACCTGGTCGAAGCCATCGCCGTGGACGACGAGGTATCGCTCGCCGCCGGGAGCCTCGTGGATGTGCTCGTTGACGATCTCCAGCTTGTCGAACTTGAAGGGGAGGAAGCGCCAGAGGATGTCGTCGTGGTTGCCGCGCAAGTAGATGATCTGCGTGCCGTCCTTCTCCATCTTTTTCAAAACCGTGCGCAGGAAGTGGGTGTGCGCCTGATCCCACTGGGCGCCCCGCCGCCGCAGGTGCCACGCGTCGATGATGTCGCCGTTGAGCACCAGCTTCTCGCAGCGCGTGTTCTTCAAAAAATGGATGACCTCCCGCGCCTTGCAATCAGGCGTGCCGAGGTGGACATCCGAGATGAATATGGTGCGGAATCGCATGCGCTTGGCGAGGGAGTCGGGCTTCATGGGTGTCTTGTGGGTCTGTTAGGGTAAAGTCGCCGCGCCCGGCGGGGATGGCGCGCCGCGCAAGGCGGACTCGAATTCTTCGACGATGCGCGCCCAGCCGCGTTTGCCCGCCTGGCTCCGGGCGGCGGCGCGGATCTGCACCGTACGCATCTCGCGCGGCGAGCGCGCGGTCGCAGGCGGCGTGGAATGAATCGGCGCTGCCGTAGCGGGCGAGAAATCCGCTGCGCCCCTCCGCGATGTTTTCGGCGGGCGCGGCGTAGTCGAACGCGACGGCGACCAAGCCGGAGGCCATCGCTTCGAGCACGACATTGCCGAACGTCTCCGACAGGCTGGGGAACAAAAAGAGATCGGCGCTCGCGTAGTGGCGCGCCAGATCCTCGCCGCGCTGGCTGCCCGCGAAGATGACCTCCGGGAACTCCCGCGCGAGCGCCGCGCGCTCCGGCCCGTCTCCGACCGCGACCATGCGCAGCCCGCGCTGCCGCGCCGCCTCAAACGCGAGGGCGAGGTTTTTTTCGGCGGCGATGCGTCCGACGTAGAGCGCGACGGGATCGCCTTCCGCCGCCCGCCAAGCGGCGCGCAGGCTCATGTCGCGGCGGCGCGGGTCGAAGAGGGCGGTGTCCACGCCGCGCTGGAGCAGCGCCACGTTTTCGTAGCCGCGCCCGGCGAGGTCGCGGGCGACGTCCCGGGAAGGCGCGAGCGTGCAGGCGGTGCGGTTGTGCAGCCGGCGGAGATAGCGGTCGGCAAGGCTCTCCAAAAACGGCAGGTGATAGGAGGCGAGATACGAATGGAAGTTCGTGTGGAAGCCGGAGACGGCGCGGATGGCGAGGCGGCGGCAGGCGCGGATCGCGGAGATGCCCATCGGCGATTCGGTCGCCACATAGACCGCGTCCGGGCGGCACGCACTCCAAGACCGGTCGAGCGAGAAGCCGCAGGGAAACCCGAAGCGCATCTCCGGATAAAGCGGGACCGAGGCGGAGGCGATCTGGATTTCCGATTCCGCGCCGAGGTCGCGCGAGTCAAATCCCGCCGCTCCAGCCGCCGGGCGCGGACGCACGATCTGGACCCGGTGCCCGCGCCCGGCTAGCCCCCGGCACAGCCTGCCCAGCGTCATGGCAACGCCGTTGATGTCGGGGGGCAGGGTGTCGGAGACGATGGCGATCCGCATGGGAAATCGATAAACTTCCCGAAGTTTTGCGCTGTCCCGCCGCCCGGCGAAAGCCGGATCGGGTGCCATTCGTGTCACATTGCCATGAGCGAGAGGAAACTGGGGAATCGCATTCATGGCGGACGTTCCGCCCATCGCCCGCCTGGCGATAATTGAAGATTTCTCGCCGAGGATCGATGGAATCGATGCCGCCTGCGGCATCAAGATTCAGCCTGGCTCGCGCCTACTTCAAATCGTAGCAGAGCAGTTCGTCCTGATCGCGGAGAAAGAGTTTGCCGTCGTGGATGACGGGATGCGGCCAGCTTTCGCCGTTGGACGATCCGATCTTAAATGACCCTTTGAGGTGGTAGCCATCCGGGGTCGCCTCGATCAGCGCCATGATGTGGTTTTGGTAGCGGAAGAATAGATAGCCATCCGCATAGACGACGGCGGCGGAGCCAGATCCCGCGCCGCGCGGGCGATCCCAATGCGTCTTGCCGGTCTTGAGTTCGACGCATTCGGGGAAGCCGTTGTTGTGCCCGTGCCCCATGTAGATGTAGTCGCCGACCAGGACCATGCCGCCGTGGTGATTCTGGAGTTCCTTGTTGTCCAGATAGTAAACTTCCTTGGCGGACACGCCGTTGCTGCCGCTCTTGCGCAGTTCGAGCAAAGCGCTGCCGCCGTCGCTATAGCCGGTCGATCCGAAGACATAGTCGCCCTTGATGATCGGGGTCGGGATGTTGGCGGTGCCGTTGGCGATCCGGTTGTAGTTCCAGAGCAGGCGCCCGTCGTCTGCCGCCACGCCGACCAAGCCGCGCCCGACGAGCTGGACGTATTGCTTGATGCCGCCGCCCTGCGAGATGACCGCCGACCCGTAGCCCGCGCCGTCTTGTCCGGCGCTGCCTAGATCCGCGCCCGAGGCGTCGGTCTTCCAAATGACTTTGCCCGTCTTTTTATCGAGCGCCGCGAGCAGCGCGTCCTGCGCGCCCGGCGTGCAGATCACGCGGTCGCCATCGACCAGCGGGCTTTCGCTGAAGCCCCAGCTCGACATCATCTTGCCGCCAAAGTCGCCGCTGAAGCTTTTCTTCCAGACCAGCTTGCCGGACTCGACCTCGCAGCACGCGATGTCCCCGCCCCGCGAGATGGCGAAGACGAGACCGGAGGCGGGATCGACGGTCGGCGTGCCATTCGGGTCGCCGCCGCCGCTGAATTCCGTCTCCCAAACATCCTCGCCGCCTTCCGCCTTCCGGCAGATCAGATAGGTTTTGCCGCCCTTCTCGCCGATGGTGAAAAACTTGCCGCCGCTGATCGACAGGCTCGACATGCCTTTGCCCAATCCCTTGGTCCGCCAGAGTTCCTTCGGCGGGTTGTCCTCGGGCCACTCGTGGCGCAAGCCGGTCTCGGGGCTGATCCCGTCCCGGTTCGGTCCGCGCCAGGTCGGCCAGTCCGTGGTCACCGGGACCGCGCTCCCGGCGGCGGCGGCAGCGGGTCGCCAGCCGCGCAGATACTCTTGGTCCGCCGCCGACAGCTTGTTGAATGGCAGCGTGAAGACCTTGCCGTCCGCCCGCTTGATGGTCGCCGTTTCGCCGGCCGCATCCACCTTGACCACGCTCGCCTTGAGCGTCCGCCCGGCGGCATCGGTGAATTCCCGCATCTCGGCGGCGGGGGTGGGAATGGCCGCGACCAAGGCGGCGGCGGCGATCAGGGGAAGCAGGGTGGGGCGGATCATGGCGGTGGAAGTTGGGTTCTTCCTATAGCTGCCAGATCGCGGCGATTTCGTCAATGCGGATCGGAGCCGCCGAACCGCGCCTCTGCGTTACCCGAGCGCGAGGATCAGGCAGCGCAGTTCCTCCGCCACGTCGCCGGGGCGCGCCACGGTCTCGGCGATCTCGCGTTCGAGCAGCGTGCGAAAGCGATGCCGCAGGCGCTTGACCGCCGCCTGCACCGCGCCGGGCGTCATGCCAAGCTGCGCCGCGATCTCCACGTAGCTTGCGCCGCCGGGGTTCCATTCGAGATGCGGCTTGAGCGCGGCGAATTGGCCCGCCTTTTCCCGGTCCGCGAATTCCGCCTCCAGCGCCGCCATCGCGCGGGCGATGAGATCGAGCGCCCAGCGGCGTTCGTAGAGCTGGTCCGGCGTGCGCCGGTCGGCGGGTTCGGTGGCGTAGCGCTGCTCGGCGGCACCGGCATCCAGCGAGATCGGGCGCGCGCCGCCGCCGCGTTTCTGCGCGCCCTCGCGCCGCGCCTCTGATGCGATGAAGTGTTTGAACGAGCCGAGCAGGAAGGCGCGGAGCTTGCCCCGCGCCTCGTCCGCCCTCCCGATCGCGCCGCGCGACAGGATCTCTGCGAAAAAGCCCTGCACCAGATCTTCGGCTTCCTCCGGGGTCCGCCCGCTGCGCCGCGCATAGGCGTAAAGCGGAAACCAATACATCGCGCAGATCTCGCCCATCGCCCGCCGCGCCGCCTCTCCCTCGCCGCCACGCGCGCGGCGCACGAGCGTCCAGCGGGTTTCGGGAAAGGGATCGTCGTTGGGCATATGTCGGGGTGGGGTTGGTTTTTGCCGCAAGGAGGAAAAGAAGGGAAAAAGTGTTTTTTTTGGACAGGATTAACCGGATTGACGGGATTTTTTGGCGGCGAACTTTGGGCGATGCCTTTACCAGTTAATCGTTAGCAGGAGGTTGGTCGCCGGAGGCGCGAGACGGCGTTTCGATGAGGTTCTCTGGGGAAGGTTCCAGAAGCCTTTCTCCAATTGCCTTCCTTAGATCGATGGCTTTCTGGTACGTGGGCAACAATTTTAGCGACCGCTGAATCGAAGTGTTGGCGCGTTCAACCTCGCCAGCGGCAAACTCTGCGCTAGCGGCGTCAACCAGTCCTACGACCTCAGTCATCGATCTCCGCAATTCTTCCATTAATTCCCTGCCGCGCCGCACGGCCTCGTCTTTCTCTTCTTCGCCAGAAAGCTTTAAGAACCTTTCGGCAAGTTGAATTGCCCGCTCTGGTTCTCCCAGATTTGAAAAATGAAATGCAGCGAATTCAATCACTTCAAGATGGGTTGGATCAGACTCTTCCAAAGCAGCGAGAAGGGTGATCACATCGTTTCTTGATGCACTGCGATCTAGTGTTGAACGGTAAACATAGTTCGCGACTAAATTCCAGGTCTCCTCGGAAACGTTGATAAACCTCTTTCGCAGCGGAGAAATGTTAGGGAATGGGGCTATAACATCGTCGGTCGCATACACATCCACGCCATCGATTGTTTGGATGACTCGGAGGTTAGTTCCTGATGCCTTGTCTACGGATTCTGAAGGGACTGGATTCGGGGAACGTATCTCGCCCCCTTTCATATTGAGAGCTGCTTCGATTTTTGATCTTAACTCCGTGGTCTCATCGTTTTCTAGGATTGCCTCCGCCTGGTCGACGAAATCTAGCGCGCGCCGGAGGGTTTCGTCCTCGCCATCCGGGTGGAAATGGCTTTGCGCTTGGTGGAGCAACGCGGCGCGTTCTTCGGCGCGGTCGACGATGGCGGCGACCTTTTTGTAGATCGGGTCTGAGAGCAGGCCATCTGGGAGTATTTTTCCCATAGTGCTGCGCCAACTCTGCGTCGCCCAATTCCCAATACAACAGCGTGGATTGGGCGAGGACATGGTGGTCGGATGACCCGGATTGCAGCGCTTGATGCAGCGCATTTCTCGCCCCGGCTTCGTTGTCCGCGTGCCAGGCGTTCCACGCTTCTTCGATGAGTTGGTGCGAGATCTTGGAAGGCACAAAATCGGGCGATCCGGTCACGCTGATCCGATGGCGTTCGCCTCCGTGGCCGGCGCGCTGGTAGGTGCACCACGGGACGAACAACATGATGCCGAAGGCGGGGATGCCAAGGCAGGCGGCGATGAGCACCGCGAGCAGGCAGCCATTCTTCTTGCGCTTGGGCGGCGATCCGCCCGGCGGCGATGGCGGAGGCGATGCCGCGCCGGCTGGCGTCGCACTGGATTCCGCCGGCGGGGGCGGGGGCGGGGGCGTTTGCGTGATGCTCTCGACATCGGCGCGCACTTCGGCGGCGCGCTGGTAGCGGCGTTCCGGCTCCGACCGCATCGCGCGGATGACCACTTCGTCGAGCCGCACATCGACGCGGACTTTCTGCGACGGCGGGTCGAAGGCTCCGCGCGGGATCTCGCCGGTCAACATTTCGTAAAGCATGACGCCGAGGCTGTAGATGTCGGCGCGGTGATCGACGGCTCCCCCGCTGAGCTGTTCCGGCGCGGCGTAGTTCGGCGTGCCGATCGCCTGGCCGCTGCCGGTCAGCAGGAGCGTCGGGTCGTCGTCGCCCGCCCCCGCGCCGAGCACGCGGGCGATGCCGAAGTCGCCGACTTTGACCTGGCCGGCGGCGTTGATGAAAATGTTGGCCGGTTTGATGTCGCGGTGCACGAACCCCTGGTCGTGCGCGTATTGCAGCGCCTCGCAGATCTGGCGTACCACGTCGAGCGCCTGCGCCTCCGCCACCTCGCCGGATCGGATAAGGCGCTGCAGGTCCACGCCGTCCACGTATTCCATGGCGAAGTAAAAGTGCCCGCCGCCGGACTGCCCGAAGTCGTAGATGCGCACGATGTTCGGGTGGTCGAGCTTCGCCATGACCTGCGCCTCCCGGCGAAAGCGCTCGGCGAAGGCGGGGTCGTCGCCCAACTCGCGCGGCAGCAGTTTGATCGCCGCCGGGCGATCTAGCTCGCGCTGCCTCGCTTTGTAAACCGCGCCCATCCCGCCGCGACCGATCAGCGATTCGATCTCGTAGCCGGGGATCTGGCCGGCGAGATCCTCGACCGCCGGCGGGACAAAGCGGCGCGGCGAAGCCGGGGAGGAAGCGCCATCGGATTCGCCCGCGCCGAGGAGCAGGCACTTCGGGCACAGCCCGGCGGGGGCATCGGTGGGCGGCACGGCGGAGCCGCATTTGGGGCATCGGTTGGTCTGGGTCATCTTGGCAAAGTAGGGTGGTTCTAAATTGCCCTCCGCGAAAGCGCGGCGATTCAGGCGCGACCCACGAAAAAAGATTTTCGTGGAGGGCGAGCGGGGCAGCGTCGTTGGCCGGGATGGGCGGATGTGATTTTCGGTGTGGCGGAACGTCGGCGCGGCTGCAACTTTCGCGCTCCCCCTGACGTTTCACCTTCCCTATGCGCGCCCTGATCGCCCTCGCCATCCTCGCCGCCAGCCTCTTCGCGGCGTGGTGGATGATTGCCCACAAACCGGAGGCGCAGCGCCGCCCGCCGATCCCGACCGGCCAGACGGTCGAGGTCGCCGCCGTGCAGCGCCAAGATGTGCCGACGGCGGTGCGCGCCCACGGCCGGGTCAAGGCGCGGACCGAGACCGCGCTCGTCGCGGAGGTCAACGGCCGCATCCTCGCGGTCTCGCCAGCCTTCCGGAATGGCGGCTTCTTCGAGAAGGGCGACGTGCTCCTCGAACTAGACCCGAGCGACTACGAAGCGGAACTCGCCGCCGCGCGCGAGGCGCTCGCCCAAGCCGAAGCCGACATGGCGGAAGAACAAGCCCGCGCCGACCAGGCGCGCGAGGACTGGCGGCGGCTCGGCAAAGGCGGCGATCCCGCCCCGCTCGTCCTGCGCGAGCCGCAGCTCGCCATGGCGAGGGCGAAGAAGGATGCGAAGGCGGCGCAGGTGGACCGCGCGCTCCGCGACCTCGAGCGCACCGAGATCCGCGCGCCCTACGCCGGCCGCGTCTTGGCCCAGCTCGCCGATATCGGGCAATACGTGCGG
Source organism: Verrucomicrobiales bacterium (assembly GCA_041395145.1). Taxonomy (GTDB): domain Bacteria; phylum Verrucomicrobiota; class Verrucomicrobiia; order Verrucomicrobiales; family DEV007; genus JAWLBD01. The sequence continues at coordinate 97,949 of JAWLBD010000004.1, forward strand.
GCCGGCACCGAGGTCGGCAACATCTACGCGGTCGATTATGCGGAGATCCCGCTGCCGCTCCGGCTCTCCGACCTCGCCTTCGTCGATCTGCCCGAGCAATTCCGCGGCGGGTCGGCGGCGGCGGCGGAAAGCGGCGGCGGCACGCCGGTCACGCTGTGGGCGGAGATCGGCGGCCAGCGCGCCGAGTGGCAGGGCACGATCGTGCGCACCGAGGGCACCATCAATCCGCGCACGCAAGAGATCGTCGCCGTCGCCCAGGTCGACGATCCCTACAAAGATCGCGGCGACGGGCACCCGCCGCTCAAGGTCGGGCAATTCGTCGAGGCGGAGATCGAGGGGCGGACGCTCGAAAGCGTCTTCTGGATCCCGAGCAGCGCGATCCGCGAAGGCAACATCGCCATCGTCATCAGCCCGGAGAACACGATCCAGCGCCGCGATTTGACCATCGCGTGGGAAAGCGGCGACCGCTCCGCCGTCACGGCCGGGCTGGATGAAGGCGACCGCCTCTGCCTCACGCCGCTGCCTGTCGCGGCGGAGGGCGGCGCGGTGAAAATCAAAGGCGAAACGGAGCGCCGGAAGCCCGATTAGCCGCCGGGATAAAGCTAGACCAGCAGCTCGGCGATCTGCACCGTATTGAGCGCGGCTCCCTTGAGCACCTGATCGCCGACCACCCAAAAGTTGAGGCCGTTTTCGAACGCGAGATCGCGGCGGATGCGCCCGACCTGGCAGTCGTCCTGGTTGGTCGTGTCGAGCGGCGTCGGGTAAAGCGGGACGGATGGATCGTCGGTCACCGTGACGCCGGGGAACGCGTCGATGGCCTCGCGCGCGGCAGCGAGATCGACCGGCTTTTCGAATTCGGCGGCGACCGAGACGCTGTGGCTGCGGTAAACCGGGACGCGCACGCAGGTGACCGAGGCGACGAACCCGGGCAGGTGCAGGATCTTCGCGCCTTCGTTCTGCATCTTCATCTCCTCCTTCGTGTAGCCGTTGTCGGTGAAGACATCGACCTGGGGCAGCACGTTGAAGGCGATCTGGTGCGGATAGACTTCGCGCTTCGGCTCATGGCCGGCGGCGATCGCCTTGACCTGATCTTCCAGCTCGCAGATCCCCTTCCAGCCGGAGCCGGAGACCGCCTGGTAGCTGGAGGCGATCACGCGCTTCACGCCGAACGCGCGGTGCAGCGGGGCGAGCGCCATCAGCGTGATGATGGTGGTGCAGTTCGGGTTGGCGATGATCCCTTTGCGCGCCGCCTTGGCGTCCTCCGGGTTGATCTCCGGAACGATCAGTGGGCAATCCGGGTCCATGCGCCAGGCGGACGAATTGTCCACCACCACCGCGCCGGCGGCGGCGGCGGAGGGCGCGAATTCCTTGGACGTGCCGCCGCCGCAGCTAAACAGCGCAATGTCCACGCCGGCGAACGAGTCGTGCGTCATCTCCTGCACCGGGAGCTGCTCGCCGCGAAACGGCAGCGTCTTGCCCGCCGAGCGAGCCGAGGCCAGCAACGTGAGCTTCCCGGCGGGGAAATTCCGCTTTTCGAGGCATTGGAGAAGTTCGAGTCCCACGGCGCCGGAGGCACCGGCGATAGCGACATGCGGCTGCGCGCTCATGCTGATTTTGAAATTAGGGTTTTGGAAAAATGGGGCGGGATTCTAATGTGTCCTGATCCACATGCAACGCCAGCCTTTCCCCGAACCCGATCCCGCCGCGCCGCGCCTCGAAATCTCCGTCGCCGGCCAGACCCTGCGCCTCATCCAAGGCGGCGAGGTCGCCCGCACCTATCCGATCTCGACCTCGATGTTCGGCACCGGCGAGGAGGAAGGCAGCCACAAGACGCCGACCGGGCGCTTCTGCATCGCCGAAAAAATCGGGGCCGGCGCGCCGCCCGGCACGATTTTTAAAAGCCGCGAGCCGGAGGGCATCTGGGCGGGCGAGGAAGTCGAGGCGGATATGGTGCTAACCCGCATCCTCTGGCTCGACGGGCTGGAGCCGCACAACGCCAACACCAAAGATCGCTACATCTACATCCACGGCACCAACGACGAGGCGGGCATCGGCAAGCCAAAGAGCATCGGCTGCATCCGCATGACCAATGCCGACGTCGCGGATCTGTTCGACCGGGTGGAAGCGGCGCGGAGGTCTGGATCGGCTGAGGGCGGAGCTTCAGCGGTCCGCCCGCCGCGCCCCACAACGCGATCCCATCGGCGCACATCCCGCTCGGGTTGGCGGCTTCGTAGCGCTGCCATTCGCTTCGGAGCAGCCGGAGCCGAGCGCCTCGGCGCGGCATTTTTCGGTGTAGCGGGCGCGGATCTCCGCGTCATCCGCGCCCGCCGCGACGAGCGGATGGACGAAAGCGGCGGCGTCGGCACGGCGGCGCGGTAGCAGGCGATATGGTCCGCAGGGTCATCGATGGCTCCGAAGTGCGTCAGGTAAAGGCGCTGCGGCGAGAAGTGAGGCGAGGAGGGCGAGCGAGCGGTCGTAGGCAGCGGGGTCGAACTGCGGCGGCGCGGAGGTCACCGAGGTGTAGGGGCAACCGGCGAACCGGGCGCCGCAGACATCCCCGGCGAAGACATTGCCTTCGATCTCAAAAGCGAGGTGATGGCGGGCGTGCCCCGGCGTGTCCCAGGCGGTGAAGGCGAGATCGCCGACGTGGAGAAGGCGCGGTCCCCAGCGATCGGCTGGACGTTCTCCGCCGGGTAGCGTCATCCCGCCCCACAGCGGCACCATCCGGTCGCCGTAAACCATCTCCGCGCTGGCGAGCAGCTTGGAGGATCGATCAGATGCGCCGCGCCGCGCGCATGCACGTAAACGCGGGCGCCGCGCCGCGCCCACCAGCCCGCCGCGCCCGCGTGGTCGAGGTGGATGTGGGTGACGAGAACATGGCGGATGTCGCCAGGCGAAAATCCCAGCGCGCGGATGCCATCGAGCAGTTCGGGCAGCGTGGATTCGGGACCGGATTCGACCAGCGCCAAGCCGGTCGCGCCTTGCACGAGAAAGGCGGCGATGACGCCGGGTTGCCCTTGGTGGCGGAGGTCGATGGGGTGGATCTGCACGGCGCTAATTCGCCGGGGATCGCGGCTTGGCAAGAGCCGCTTCCCGATTGAACGCCCCTCCGAACCCCTCCATCGTCGCGGTCGCCGCCTGCATGAATCCCGACCCCACCGCCGCGCCCGACGATCCCGCCCGCCGCCTCCAGCCGATCGGCGTGGTCCGCTCGCCCTCGCCGAAATTTGGCGCGCCCGAGGCAGCCGGGAATCGTGCCGCAAGCGCGCGGATCCATCGTGCTGCACCCGCCGTTTGACGACCCGGACGCGCTGCGCGGGCTGGAGGTTCAGCCACCTGTGGGTCACGTTTGGCTTTCACCTCGCGGATGGCGGCGAATGGCGACCGACGGTGCGCCTGCCAAGGCTGGGCGGCAACGCGCGGGTCGGCGTCTTCGCCACGCGGGCGCCATTTCGCCCCAACCCGCTCGGCTTATCGGCGCTCCGCATCGAATCGATCCATCCGGGGCGGATCGGCGTCTCCGGTCTCGACATCGCCGACGGCTCGCCCGTTTCGACCTCAAACCCTACGTGCCGTATTGCGATGCGATCCCGGCGGCGAAATCCGGGTTCGCCCCGCCGCCGAAATCCGCGCTCGCCGATGCACCCATCCGCTTTGCCCCGAACGCCGAAGCCGCTTTGGACGCCGCCGAAGCGGAAGAGCCGGATTCGAGGCGCTGCTCGAAGCCACCTGCGCGCCGACCCGCGCCCCGCCTATCAGGCGGACGGCGACGGCCGCCGCGAATACGGGCTGCGGCTCTGGCGCTGGAACATCCGCTTCACGCCAGCCGCCGGCGAGATCTACGTATCGAGCATCGAGGCGGTGGCGGCGGAGTGAGCCTGCCGATCATCTGCCGATGCGGAGGTGCTCAGGATTACAATTTGGTTATTGGATTGATTTGCGGCGTGGGATTCGCTAGACTCGGGCATCCCCCCAAAATCCCACCCCTAACCCCATGAAATCGTTCGCGTCTCTCGCCGCCCTCATCGCCCTTGCCGCCTGTGGCGGATCTAGGGCGGAAGATCTCACCACCAAAGATGGCCGCGTCTTCCGCGACGTGATCATCAAGTCGTCGTCCGAGGAATCGATCCGCATCCAGCACTCCGGCGGCCTGGAGAACATCCACAAAACCCTGCTGCTCGAGGATTTCGCCAAGCGGCACGACATCCTCATCCCGGTCGATCTGGAGGTGCCAGAGAACGATGGGGGCGAGGTGCTCGATGAATTCAAGGACAAGCACAAGCGGTTCATGACCACCGATGCGGAATCGTTTTTCACCAAAGACGTGCGGAACTTTGACGCGATCGGCTTGACCGTGGTGACGGGCAGCGGGGTGCGGCGCATCCCATTCGAAAAGCTGCCCGATTACATCCGGCGGCATTTCAGCTACAAGCGCGAGCAAGCCAACCTGCTCGCCCAGAAGGAAAATGAGGCGGAAAAGGCATGGCGGGAGATCGCCGCCAACCACGCCGACACCGCCAATCTGCTCGAATCCGTCCGCATCAACGCGACGCTCAAAGTCCTGCAAAGCAGCTCCGACGGGCATCTGTGCGACGCCTTCCGCACCGTGGAGACGACGCGGACGATCACCGAGCGCCGCACCCCCGGCCCGCTATCGGGATCGAAGAAGCCAGTCACCGAGACGCGGACGATCACCGAGACCGGCCAGCGACCGATGGGGTCGATCATGGTCAAGGGGCTGGGCGAAATGTCTGCCGGCGCCCAGTGGAATGGGATGATCTACTACGTCGGCAAGGAAAGCTACGTGACCATCGACGGGCAGGCGAAATCCGGACCAGTCTACTATGCCGACCAGCGCGGTGCCGCCCAGGCGATCCTCCGCAAGAAGCGCGAGATCGGCGAAACGCCGGAGACCGCCGGAGCGGAGCCGGGTAAACCCGAGCGCGCCGAGTTGCCGCAGGAGGAAACCTCCGGCACCGGGTTCGCCATCGCGCGGGACGGCTATCTGGCGACCGCCTACCACCTCGTCAAAAATTCGTCCCACATCACGGTGCGCATCGACGGCATCGATACCCGCGCCCAGATCGTCGCCCGCTCGCCAAAGGACGATCTCGCTTTGCTGAAAGTCGACGCGCTGCTCGAGCCGCTCGCCCTCGGCGACAGTGAGGCGATCAACCTCGGCGACGAGGTATTTACCATCGGGTTCCCGAATATCGGGCTGCAGGGCACGAAGCAAAAGCTCACCCGCGGCGACGTCAATTCGCTCGCCGGCATCCAGGACGACGAGCGATTTTTCCAGATCAGCGTCCCGGTCCAGCCCGGCAACTCAGGCGGGCCGCTCGTCTCCGAAAGCGGCGAAGTCGTCGGCGTGGTCCTCATGCGCCTGCGCGACGAAACCACCGTGGCGATCACCGGCGCGATGCCCCAAAACGTCAACTATGCGATCAAGGCAGACCACATCGCCGATCTGGCGTCCAAAGTCGATGGCATCAAGCTCGCGCCCGCCGCGCTCGAAGCCGGCGGCGAGTCCCCATTCGACCGCGCCCAGCGCTCCGTCTATCTCATCATCGCCGACCGGGAGGCGAAGTAAGCCGCTTTGAAGGGAGCAAAGAGATCCGGTGTCTCGGTTGCGGCGGGTGCGGTGCTCGCGCTGCTGATCACCTATGTCGGGTCTTGCCTTTGGCTTCGACCCACGGGATCTGGAGCCATCTTAGCTTTGCCGTTATCGCCCCCAAAAACAAAATTTCTGCACCGTGGGATCGGCATCTGAAGGCGCTTTACCTGCCGCTTCGGAAGTTGACCGAAAGCTCACCGTGCACGGCATCAGTTTTGACGGGTCCGATTCAGACTATAATTTCGATCTCGACTACGAATTTTAATGACCCGCATGTTCCGGCTCCCAATTATCATCTGCCTCGCGGCGCTCAGCCTCATCCCGGCAAACTCGCACGCCCACGACATCCCGCCCAGCCTGCTCGTCGTTGGTAGAGCCAAAGACGGGGCGGTCGACGTGTCGTGGATCATCCACACGCAGGACCTCGGCGAGGCGATCCGGGTCCGCTACGGCAGCCGCTCGATGATCCGCGATTACCTCAAGCTCTCGAAGAAGGACCGGGAGAACATCGCCCGCGCCGCCTCACAATTCGCCGTCCAGATCGGCGGGGTGGACGCGACCGTCTCCACGCCGGAAATCGAGGTCATCTACACTTATGTCGACACCGACGATCCCGCGCCCGAAGAGGACGACTTTGCCCACTACCGGATCAAATTCCATGCGGAGCCGAAGAAGGGCGCGGCGGGCGGACGCCTGCGGATCGAATACAAGCAATTCGTGACGCTCCAGCCGGAGCACTTCGAGGGCGATATCGAGACGAAGATCAAGGACGGCAAAAGGAACTCGCCCGCGGCTGCATCACGATCGATTCCCGCGCGGTCGGATTTGCCAAGAGCGGCAGCAGTTGGAAGCGGACAGAAGGCGTCGCCGAGGTGAGCGTTAATGGCGCGGCGCGACGGCGTTTCCGACTGCCTATTACTCCTTCACCTCGGCGAGAAGCTGCTGGATGTCTTTCTCCAACTTCTCCCGATAGACGTCGCCATTCTGCGGACTCATCAGCTCGTAGTAGCCGCGAATGTGACCTTTGTGATCGACGAGGGCGGTGCGCATGTCGTGGATGTAGAGGTCGGTTTCGGAGAGGCGCTCTTCCGGCTTCTGCTCGCGGACTGGCTCGAACTTCACCTGGTTGGTCATGTATTTGCGGATCCCCTCCTGATCGCCGGTCAGGAACCACCAGTTGGTGTCATCGATCCCGTGGTTGGCGATGAATTTCGCAAGCGTCTCCGGCGTGTCGTGTTCCGCATCAAGGCTGAACGAAAGGAACTGGAGATCTGATGACGGGAACTGGTCCCGCAGCGAACCCAGCTCCGCCTGGTTTCCAGCGCAGCCGCGGGGGCAGCGGGAGAAGACGTAGCTGATAAGCAAAACTTTGCCTTTGAGCTGGGAGAGCTGGACCTCTTCACCGTGCTGGTTGACGGCAGTGAAGTCAGCCTCGAGGCGACCATTGTAGGAAGGCGCTCGTCGTTCACCGTCTGGTTGAGGTATTTCACATACGACCAGTAAACGAGGATCCCGCCGATGAGGAATGCTCCGATGATCGTCCAGAGGATGGCGGGCTTGATCCCGGGTTCCGTTTCGGCTGGGGCATTGGCAGTGGACATGGCGGAGGAAGATTTGAGTTTTAGGGGTGGCGGAAAAACGTGATGAGCAATCCCAATACGACCGGCAGGTAAAGCAAAGTGGCAAAAAAGAGCCGCCGGGCAGCGGAACGTTCACGGAGCCTTAGGAATACGAGCGCCAAGAGCACAAGGGCGGCACCTGAAAGTCCAGCCCCAATGGCAAAACCGATCCCCGCAAAGCCGCCGAGCCACGGCCAAAACGCCAAGGCGAACGCGGCGAGTGACGAGACGAGGGAAAGCCAGGCGGTGCGCCCGCCGCCGGGATCCGAATTCGAACACATGACGAATCCGCCCCGGATGTATTCGTCCCGATACATCCAGTTGATCGCGAGAAAGTGGGGGAGCTGCCAGACAAAGAGCAGCGCAAACAGAAACAGGGAGGGCGCGGCAAAAACAAATGCCCATCGGTAAGCGAGTGACTCTGACGCCGCGCCGGCCGCCGCCGCCCAGCCGATGATCGGCGGCAGCGCGCCGCTGACCGCACCGACGGCGGTATTCCAGGCAGAGCGCACCTTCATCGGGGTGTAGACGAAAATGTAGCTGATCAAAGTCGCCGCCGCGAGGCTCGCTGCCTCAAAATTGACCTTGAGCCCGAGGTGGACCAGCCCGAGCGCCGCCAGAAGCCAGCCGATGGCAAAAGCCGCGCCGGGGGCCAGGCGCCGGGCAGGCAGCGGGCGGTCGGCGGTCCGCCGCATCCGGGCGTCCGCCTCCATTTCCATGATCTGATTAAAAACCGAGGACGCCGCGGCGCAAAGTGCCGTCCCCAACAAGGTGTGGAAAAGGAGCCAGCCACCCACGGGCAACCCGAGGTAATCCCGCCCTAGCCAATAGCCCGCCAGCGTGGTCAAAAGGACCAGCGCGCTGAGGCGCGCCTTGGTCAGCGCCATCAGATCAGCCCGCGACGGCATCCCGGACCCAGAAGGATGCGCCGATACCACGCCAGGTCGGGTAGCGGCGGCGGCGTGGTCGGGTGATTCTGGGAGAGGCTCGGGCATCAAGGCGAAGTCGTGCGAGGCTAGCGACCGACCAAGCTGCCACCGTCCGCCCCGCGATCAAGGCCACCTTGCCCCGCGATCATACCCAGGTGCGGAACCCGCCGCAGGATCTGGACGAAAAACGCAAACGCCCCGACGAGGATCGACAACCCGGTCAAGACATGGATTCCGGTCACGAAGAATTCGGTGCCGCTGATCAGCACAATGATGCCGAGGGTGACCTGGACACAAACTGCGACACCGATCCGCGCTTGCAGAAGCGGCTCAGAGGTTTCCGAGTCCCGCCCGGTCGCGGATCGCATTCGCCGCCAGCGCGATCGCCATTGCCAGCACGCAGAGCGCCCACGTCTTATGAAGAAACAAAAACATCAGCGCCCCACCATCAAAGCCGGGAAACACCTCGCCGCCCGTCGTCAAAACATCGCGCGGCACGGCCACGCGGATGAGGTGCCGCACCGAGGCACCGAAAAAGCTGGACCACGACTGCGCCGAGAAAGATGCCTCCCAGCCAGCGGAGCTTGCGCACGGATTTCTCGGGGGCGATCGATCAGCGGCTCCTGCCACGTCTTCGAAGTCGCGAGGTTGATCAAAACGAGAAGGCAGAAAAATGCCTGCCCGATACATCCATGCACAATGCCAAACGCGTCTGAAATGTGGAGGACGCGCAAGCCGCCGAGCAACGCCTGGAAAACCACCGCCAACAGCGCCAGCGCGGTCAGCTTTTGCACCAGAGTCCAGCCCCGCTCTCTCCACCCGTAGGCGAGCCACGAGAGGCAGGCGACCCCGCCAGTCGCGGCCGCCACATACATCCCACGATTGACCAAGACCACGATCACGACAAACGTCGCGACGAGCCCAAGTAGTTCGGCGAACCGCTTCCAGCCATCGACGAATGCCATCCCGAAGAGCGTGAGCGTGCAAAGACCGGTCAGGGTCGCAATCAACCGGTGACCATGCTCGAGAAACCAATGGGGAACGCCTAGCCAACCATCCGGGTTGATCGAGCCGTTACTGAGCGGCCAATCTGAAAACGCCATGCCAGCATCTTTGCTGGTGACGGCCGCCCCGATCCAAACGAGGAGGACAGCAAGGGCGGTGATGACGAGGGAAAATCGATGCATGGTCGGGGCTGGGGTTCATTCCATTTACGGTCCCAGCCGCCGAAAGGCGGCATTTGTCCCGGCGAGTTCGCCAAGATTTCGCCTCGCCGACTCGACAGGTTGAGAGGGGCTAGCCCTCCTCCCCAGAGGCTGGGGTCGTCTGAGCCACCGCCGGCTCCGCTGTCTTCGGGGCGCTATCCTTCAGGAAAGTCTCGAAATCTTCATTCGTCACCACGGAAGGAACGCCTTCATGTTGGCGTGTCCTGCCCCGCAGAGCTGACCGCAGATCACCTCCCAGTCGCCGGTCTTCGTCGGCTTGAACCACATATGGTTCAGCGTGCCCGGCGTCGCATCATGCGCCATCCGCATCGGGTGCATGGCAGAAGTTGTGGATCACATCCTTCGAGGTGACTTCAAGCCACACATAGCGGTCGACAGGAATGGTCAGGTTATTCTTGAGGATGATATCGTCCTTGCTGCTCGGATCGTCTGGATCCAAGCCGATGGCGTTGTCCGCTCCGATCAGCCCGACATCCGTCCGCCCGAATGTCTCGTCAGCTCCGCAGGTATGCATCGTCCATGAAAAATTGTTCACCCACCACGCGGACGCGCACGGTATCCGGGCTGGTCGGCGGATCGGCGACCCGCGCCCCCACAGCGGGAAAGCAAAGCCAAATAGCAGGATAATCTCAACGATGATGACACCCGCCTCGATGTGGCTCGACGCATGACCCGTCACCCCTTCATAGCTCGCTTTCGGGTTCGCCTTCCGGTTAAAACGGATCAGGCAGTAACAAAAGAATATGCTCCAGCCCACGAAAAGCACGAGCATGAACCAGTGGACCAGCTCGAGCATGTTCCCCACCATCTGACCATGCTCAGAAGCGATCTCGGGAGTGCCGAGCCAGTTGTTAAGAATATTTGCGAGAATCACGGTTTAAAGGGGAAGAATGAAATTCAAATAGAGGGAAATTAATTGTCCTCAAGCGAAGCCGCGCGCTTTTCACAGCGGCGCAAGAACGCGATCAGCCCGCATAGCGAACCCAAAACTAAAACGAGAACGACCAGCATAAAGATGATCGCCGCATTCGCCGCGATCGTCGTCCGTTCGTTCGGATTGCCGATGCAGGTAGCGCAGGCGAAGATCGTGGGAAGGGAGGCGAGGAGCGTGGAGATCATGGCGAGTCGGTCCAATCTAGGGCTAATTGGTGATTTTCTTGTATTCCTTCGCGACAAACCAAATCCCGTAGCCAACCAGCAAAACCCCAACTCCGCCACTGACCAAACCGCCGGTCTTCAATCCGTCAGAAAGATAGTCCCCTCCCCAAAACATCGTCCACGCCGCAAACCCAAGCGAGAGGAGGGCAGCAAGGAAAATGAAGATGGGATGGAAGGACTTCAGGGACATTGCTAGCGGAAGGACTCGGAAAACATTGGGTCGCTCAGCGCAAGTAGCGTTAGCACCATAAGGCTGAGGAAGAAGATCGTGGTGAAGACCAAAAATTTATAGATCAGCCCTTTCTCGTGATTCAGGTGCATGAAAATCAACGCGACTAGGGACGCTTTGAAGGAGGCGATCAACAAACCAACCGTAATATTCCGGGTAAGGGTTCCGAGATCGATGTAGGCGATCCAAACGGTAATCGCGGTGAAGACAAAGAGCGTCGCCCCCACCAACAAGTAGGTTTTGATGTGCTTTTTGATTGCTTCGGGAGAATCAGCCATAGTAGGAAAGGTGATAGAAATGCCTCTGGCGACAGCTTACTTACATTAGGTAGAGGATCGGGAAGAGAAAGATCCAGACCAAATCGACGAAGTGCCAGAAAAGCCCGCCGACTTCCACGCGGTTGGCGAGGTGCTCTGGATTGCGATCATACATCTTCTTGCCGGTGAAGAGGAACCAGGCGAGCACGATCGCACCTGCCACAACGTGGAGACCGTGCAGACCGGTCAGCGTGAAGTAGATCGCATAATAGGTGTTGAGGCGAGGGAGGAAATTCGAGTAGAATTTAACCTGCTCTCGGGGGATGACCAAATGATCGCCGTGCGCCTTGCCCTTCTCTCCCGCTTCGCCTTCCTCGCCATGCGCCCCTTCGCCGCCTTCGCCTTTAGAATCAGGGTGTGCAGCCTCATCGTGGTGCGGATGGAAGCCGAACAAGGTCTCGGTGTAGCGGGTGTTCACCTTGTAATCAATTCCTTTGGCCTGACGGGTCTTCTGCTTTTCCAACTCGATCTCCATGTTCTTCGCCCGCTCTTCATAAAATGCCTTTTTAATCTCGGAGTCATTCCCGACCAGATCCCAAGCCGCCGCCATATCCAGATCCTCAACATTCCGTAAATCAACGCCATCGGGGAAAAGGTGGATGCTGTCGTCAACCAGTTTACCTTTCAAGATGGTGCCATCCCGGAGGACAACTTCGTTCTCCGAATATGCGAAGACTTGGGTGCTCTTGAAGGCGATGGCGACGTTGGTTAAACCAGCGGCAGTCGTCGCTTTTTTGATGAGTTCCGGCTTATTGTCTTCCGATACCACAGGAACCTTCGGCGTCTCCGTCCCAAACAATGCTTTGAGCGCAGAGACCTCGGTTTTCCGCAGCATTTCTGCCTCTTTCCGATCAGAGATCACCTGACCGGTTGGATCGAAAATCTTGACCGCTAGCGCGCCGCCATCAAGCGCCACGACCACTTTCGACTCGCCACTCGCCGGAGGCTCTCCGATGACAAATTCGAGATCGTAGTCGAGTCCCACTCCATTGACCCGAATCTGTTTCATCGGACCCGCCTTCTCGCGAAGCTTTTGAGCCGCAGCAGTCGCTTCCTTCATCTTTTCCGTATCCGCTCCTGCAAACTTCGCGTCGAACTCGTTCGAGTAGGCATCGTCCCCAATATCTTCGGCAGCTTCGGCATGATTTTCTAGATCTTTGGAATTAATCGAGACCAAATCTCCGTGACCATCCACTCCCGTTCCGCCGTCGCCAACTAGGTTCTTGAAAAGGCTCCCCCCATACTTCCGGGGATCTAAGGTGATCTCGGTGATTTGATCAAAGCCGATCATGTCGCCCGCCAAAGTATGCTCCACGCCCCCGAGTTTAATCGTTTTGTCCTCAAGATGCCCCTCTAGCACGGAGCCATCAGTTAGGCGGACGGCATAGTGGGTAAACTTGGCGTGATATTCAAATCCCTTGATAACCATGAAGGTTGCCGCACAAAGGATTGTGATTGTCATAAACAGGACAAAATTGCCCCATTTTCGAAGCTTTAGAGACACCCAAGCAAAGACGACCGTTACCGAGGAGGCGATCAGCACAAATGTGTTAGTGCAGCCCAAGGTAACATCCAGCCGATGATGCGGAAAAGGATAGTCGGCACCCACGCGGAGGAAGACATAGGCGGAAAACAATCCGCCGAAGAGCATGACTTCCGAGGCAAGGAAGAGCCAGATGCCAACTTTGGCATTGTAGAGCCCGGTGTCCGGGCGGGGGCTGACTTCGTAGGGGATTTGCATCTGGTCGGAAATTTTTGGCTAGACGAGCGCAGTCGCGCTCGGATGAAAGATTTAATGGGCAGCAGGCTCCGTTTTGGGTTCCGCCTTTTCGGGCGCGGCATCCGGATCGGGTTCGAACTGTGGCGTGTAGTCCTTGTCAGCCCCAGGAAGCGAATATTCGTAGGGACCGCGGTAGGCTACAGGTTCTTCGACGAAGTTTCCGTGCGGCGGGCAATTCGGGGCAGCCCACTCTAGGGTGGTGGCATGCCACGGGTTGTCGGACTCCGCCTTCTTCCCGTGACGGATGCTGTGGAAGAAGTTGATGATGAACGGAAGCTGGAAGATGGCCAGCCCCCACGCGGCGATCGAGATAAAGATGTTGAGGTCGAGCAAGGTGATCGCCTCGCCGTGGTTGAACATATCGGTGATCCAACCCGAATACCAAGCATCGCCTTCGATGAAGATCTTTCCTGAGGTTTGTTCGAAGTATTTGCCGCCATCATACCAGCGGCGGTGGAAACCGGCGATGCCTTGGAAGAACATCGGTCCGAACAACAGATTCATGAAAAGGGCGCTGCCCCAGAAATGGATTTTGCCCAAGAAGTCGTTCATCATCCGCCCGGTAACTTTCGGGAACCAGTGGTAGATCCCCGCGAAAATCCCGAAGATAACGCCTGGCGCGACGATGTAGTGGAAGTGGGCGATAACGTAATAGGTATCGTGCAGGTGGAGATCGATCAGGTTGAAGGCGAGGGGCAAACCGGTCAGACCGCCAATCCCGAACATCGGGACGAAGAAGGTCGCGAAGAGCATCGGGACGGTGAACCGGATCGAGCCTCCCCAGAACGAGATCAGAAGGCAGGTCAGAAGGATCACCGAGGGGACGGAGATCATCACCGTGGTGAATTGGAAGAAGGTCGAGACGACCTGCCCCATACCGGTCAAATACATGTGGTGCGCCCAGACGATAAAGCTCAGGAACCCGAGGACGAGAACGGCATAGACCATCGCCTTATAACCCCAGAGCGGGCGGCGGGTGTTGGCGGGGATGACTTCGGCGACGATGCAGATGGCGGGGAGCAGGAGAACGTAAACCTCCGGGTGGGCGAGGAACCAGAAGAGATGCTGGTAAAGCACGGGGCTGCCTCCTCCGGAGATGTCGGCGGCGGCACCATCCACGATCAAGCCGGTCGGAAGGAAAAACGAACTGCCGGCGACCCGGTCCATGACCTGCATGATAGCGGCGACTTCGAGCGGCGGGAAGGCGAGGAGGAGCAGGAAGGCAACGACCAACATTCCCCAGACGAAGAACGGAAGCCGCATCCAAGTCATCCCCTTGGCGCGGAGATTGATGATCGTGGCGATGAAGTTCACGGATCCCAGCAGCGAGGACGAAATGACGAAAACCATCGCGAGCAGCCACATCGTCTGACCGGTATTGATAATATTCGGCTCGTTGCTCATCAGCGTCGTGGTAAACAGCAGATAGTTCGTCCAAGTAACTTGGGCGGCACCCGTGGGGCAGAAGAAGCTGTAGATCATCGGGGGCTCCGCCGATGAAAAAGACCCAGAAGGACCACATGTTGAGCCGAGGGAACGCCATGTCGATGGCTCCAATCTGAAGCGGGACGACGAAGTTTCCGAAGGCGGCAAAACCGAGCGGCACGATTCCAAGGAACACCATGATGGTGCCGTGCATCGCCGAACATATTGTAAAGATTGGGGCTAACAACGCCCATCGAAATTGCAATGCTCACCAAATAGCTTTCCACAAGGCAGCAGCGGCTCGCCGGGATAGGCGATGGTCCAACGCATGACCATCATGAGGAAGAAGCCAAAGGCGAGGAAGATCAGGGCACTAACACCGTACTGAACACCGATCACTTTGTGGTCGGTCGAGAACACGTATTTTGCGAGCCACGATTGCTCGTGGTGGTGATCGTGATCATCATGGGCGTGGTCATGCCCGTGGTCGTGGCGGCAGCTGCGGTAGTGCATGGTGTTTTAAAGGATTTTGGGGATTATTGAGCGGCGGCACCTTCGTCGGCGGCACCTTCCCCGACAGGCTCGCCCGTCTCAGGGTCAACTTCCGGTCCAGGAAGCATTTGGTCGTCGGGAATGGTTTCGAGGAAAGCCACATTGGCCGGAGTTCCTGCCCTGTCTTTGTATTTGTCGCGGGCGTAGGCAACCGCCTCAGAATGACGATCGGCGCTTTGTTGCCCCCAAGTATTACGGACATAGGTCAAGAACGGCATAGCAACCGCTTTATCATTCATGGTCTGCTCTGAGGCGGCATCACCCCGTTGAATTGAGCGCCGTGCACGGGTGATGGGTCCATTAAACACCTTCGGGACGATAAGGGCGAGCCGCTCATCAGAGCCAAGCACCCACGGGGAGTCAACCAAAGGCGGGAACTGCCCAGGACGCCACATCCCCGTCGGCTGGTGGCAATGGCACCAGGCCTTGTAGGGTATTCTTTCCGTCCGCCATCAATTTTTCAAAGGGAAAGTTGCGGACCGTCTCCACCCCACCGCCGGGATTAGCGTCCGGCACGTAAGCCGAACCCGCGATATTAGCAGACTCCATGCTGATCGGACCGCTTTTCTTCCCGACGTAAATCCCACCCCAGATCAAGATGGCGAGCTGCCGCACGATCAGGCTCCATGGGGCAACCGGCTCACTGCCCTGGGACTCGACCTTCTCCCGACCACGGAGTTGTGGACGCGCGCGCGACGTCGGCGCGTTCATCGTAGTCGAGATTTTCGACTGGATTGGGATTGGGGGGCTCATTTCGGGAGATGTCTTACGTCGCTTTCAGTTGAAGGTTGCTAATTCGCAGCGGGAGCGGCCCTGACGGGGCAGCGCCTTCCGGTGCCGGGGGGCGGCGATTTCGGCAACCGGCTTGGTCGCGCCAGCCCCGATGGAAAGCGGAACGTCTGTTTCCTGTTTCAGCGAGAGCAGGTAGGCGACAAGGCTCTTAGCTTTGCGCTGGAACGGCCTCCCTTAACCGTCCGGAAGCCCGGCGCCGTCTGGAAAGCGGACCGCGAACTTGGAAGGCTGTCCACCGACTTCGCCCACTTCAAAGGATGGCGCGGTAGGACGGCATGTTTGACAAGGGCGACAATCCGAGGATCGTAAAGATGATCGTAAAGCCACTGCTCATCGCGTCGGTATCCGACGTTGGCGAAGATCTGGTCCCATGCGCGAATTTCCGAGCAATGCGTAATCTTGACCGATGTAGTCGTGGGGCAGGCTGTAGCGGACCGGACTTTCCTCGCCAGGAATCTGCCAATTTTTCTTCCAGCCGTCGACCCCTGCATAAGTCGGGCGGACCAGTTGGGTGTGGCAGTTCGCGCAGCCTTCTGCACGATAGACCTCGACTCCATTGGCGGCCCCTAGTTTGCCGGGAAACAATCCGGTGCGCCCATCGGCATCCTCATTAAACGGAACCTGTTGGAGCGCCTGGAGATTAGCGAACGGGACGATGACAAGCAGCAGCCACGGTGCGCCAAAGGTGACGGCGAGACCAAAAAGGAAGATTCTGATTTTGTTGGGATTCATTCCTGTGGCTAAAGCATTTAGGCGTGGGCGGCGGCACCGGAACCCTCCTCCGGCATTTCGTGGATCAGGGTAGGTTTCGGGCTGCGGCGTCCAAGGCGGAAGACCATCAGCGCAAGATGGAAAAGGAATCCTAGGTTCGAGACGAGGATAAATGCCCACGCGAAAGCCTGACCGACGAGCAGCGGCTTGGCGCTCTCGACGACGGCATACCAACCGACCTCGGGTTTCTCAGCGGATGCGCCCTGGAAGAAACCACCGATAAGCAGGCAGCCGATCATGGCAAGACTGCCGTAAGCGGAGGTCCAGAAGTGAAATCGGATGAGGCGGCGAGAGACCCACTCGCAACCTGCCAGGCGAGGCATGATGAAATAGATCGCCCCAAACATGCACATCGAGAAGAAGGCATAGACGGCGTAAAGCGTCATGCCTTGCCCGACCAAGGTGAACTGGGTTAGCGGGGAAGCCCCGAGGGTTCCAAAAATCGCGGCGAGGATCGAATAAATGGTGTAGGAGAGGGCACCGAAAAAGGTGAATCGGAGGCTGGGGCTGTATTGCACAAGCGCATGATGCCCTTTGACAGAAAGGTGATGATTTAGGGCGACGGCGAGGACCGGTAGAACCATAAAGATGAGAGCCCCGGCGCTTAGACCTGGCATCCAAGCGGGGAACGGACCCCCGTTGTATTTTTGGAATCCCGCCCAGCCACCGAGGATCGCCAAACCCCAAAAACCGAGGATGGCGAGGTGGTAGGAATGGATCGGGCGTCCGCTGATCTTCGGGATGATGTAGTAGGCGGACGCCAATCCAACGGGCACAAAGAATAGCAGGAAGACAACGCTTTGGAACCAAGCGGCGACGCCCGTGGCGGCGACACCGGAAGCTCCGAATTGGTGGACCAAGACGTAGGTGGTGATCAGCGCCCACGGGAGCCAAAAGCACGCCCCGAGGAGATACCACTGGGAGACAAAGACCTCGCCGTCCCGGCGCGCCTTAAACATGATCACCATCCACACGGTGACGAGCAGGTAGGCGACAAAGAGGAGCGGCCAGACGAATGAGGGGAAATCGAACCATTCGAGCGAGGTGCCCCGCCCCATGAAGATCGCAACCACTCCGATCAGGACGCCGGCATTCCAAAAATGACCAGCCACCAGCAGAACGCCCGGCTTGCGCAGGGGCACTCGGGTGAGGCGCGCCATCAGCCAGAGCATGACGCCCAATCCCGCCTGCAACGCCCAACCATAAACGAGCGCCGAAACAAATGCGGGCTGTAACCGCCCATACTGCATCCAATGGAGACCATTCCAGTCGAGGAAGGACGGGGCGAAAAGCTTGATCGAGGCGATTAGCCCAAGGATGGTGGCGACAAACAGCCACGACGCCGCGCTGGTGATCAGGAAGTAAAACGGCAACCGGACAGACTTGTCGATCTCCGCCCGGCGAAGAAAGTCCTCGCGCGTGCTGGTCTGGGGGGCTGCGCTGTTGGTGGTGGATTCAGCCATGGGCTTTGGGCTTCAGGAGACTGATGGAAATCAGAGGGGAGAAAATAGGGGGATCAATTCTGGGGAGCTTCCGGAGCTGGCGCGTCGCCCTCGCTACCGGATTTTGGCTTTGCATCGCTAGCGGGAGGATCTGCGGCATCGCCCTGCGGAGCCGGCGTCGACTCAGGGGCTGGAGTTGCGGCGGCGGCCGCAGCAGCGGCGTCCGTTCCCGGAATGGGAATCGAAGATTTGACGGCTTTCTTGGCAGCGAGGTCCTTCACAGCCGCCTCATAGGTGACGGAGGCGGGAACCCGGACGGTTCCAGCCGCCTTATCCACCCACTCGTATTTATTCGCTTCGGCGTAGCGGACGGCGCGGACTTCAGCGGCGGTGGCACCTCGCTCGGCATAGCCGGGCGCGTCTGGGACCGACTTTTTCAAAATGCGGGGGAGGACGATGGCAAGGATGACCACGACCAAACTCACACCCAACACGCCCCAAAAAGTGAGGAAGCGGTTTAGCGGGGTATCTTCGGGATGGTGATCCATGGGGATTAGGTGCTTTCGGCTAGATTGATTAATTGTGCAGGTTGATCGATTCGATCAAGCGGGGATCGCGGCACGGATAGAGGCTGTAGCGGTTCAGGCTGCGCAGATACCACCAGAGGAAAATACCGCCGACCGAGACGAAGGCCAAGATGTCGTAGAGGAATGTCCCGGGATGGTGAGCATCTGCCCCCGGTCAGGCTGGGACCGCGCTCAGGGATCACGATCCAGTAAAGATCGATCATGTGCATGGCGAGGATCCAGACGCAGACTGCGGTGATGTAGCGCGGGCTTTTTTTCACCCAGACATGGAGCAGGGCGAGGAACGGGATCGCAAAGTGCCCGAAAAGAAGACCGAGGATCGAGACAAGGTTCCAACCGCCCGAGTTCCGCAGGATGAAGAACTCGGTTTCCTCGGTGATGTTGGCATACCAAATCAGGAAGAACTGGGAGAAGGCGATGTAGGCCCAGAAGACAGTGAAGGCGAAGAGCAGTTTGCCCATCAGGTGGAAGTGCTCGTCGGTCACCACGCGTTGGAGGTAACCTTGGCTGCGCAACCAAGTGACGGTCAAGATGAGGACAGCCATGGAACTCCACGCCGATCCGGCGAAGAGATAGACGCCCCACATGGTAGAGAACCATTTGTAGTTCAGCCCCATGAGCCAGTCGAGCCAGGTGAACGTGAGCGAGACCGCGAAGAGCGGAAGCCAGCCGCAGGCGAAGCGCCGCGCGGAAAAGGTCGCCTTGATTCCCGCTCCATGGTCCTGCGAGACCGAGAATTTGCGGAGCATATAAGCCCCGAACCACAGGAAGAAGAAAAAGGCGAAGAAACGAATGAGCCAGAACGTCATGTTGACGTAGCCATATTTCTTGGCGAGCAGCGCCTTGTGATCCGCCTCAAGACCCTCTTGCAGGGTTAGACCAGGGTTGGCTTTAGCGGCTTCGACGACCCCGTGGTGATGGGCGGCGATCTCCTCGGTGACGTTACCCTCTTGGACCGCATGGATCGCATGTTCGACGGCGCGGTGTTCGGCCATCCATTCCCAAAGCGCATTCTGGACGTTCGGCAGAAGGAACGGGAGCGAGAGCACGAACATGACCGGCACCATATTGGCGAGGTGCTCCATGACCCGGCGGACGGCGACGCCCCAGCCGGAATTCGATGCGTTGTGCAGCAGGACCCAAAAGAGCCCGCCCATCGTGATGGTGTAGAAAAACGCGATGGCAAACAGCCATGAATACGCCATCGCCTTCACGCCGAACACAAGCATGCCGACCGACGCAACCACGCCGACGACGCCGACCGCAAATAATACCTTCAGCGGTCCGGCGATCCGCGTAACGTCGAATTTTTCGCCGTCGGGCGGAAGATCCTCAAGGCTGACGTGGTGGTGGTCGCTCATCGGGCGGTAGATTGAAAAAGGCGCAGAGTTAAAAGAGGGGGACTAGTTCCCGGCGGGGGCGGCGGCGGCGGATGGAGAGGCGGAGGAAGCAAGGCTCTCGAATTCCTCGGCGGTTAGACCGAGGGCTTCGAGGCTCTGGTTGCGGCTCTTCTGAAGGACGCGAACGTAGGCGACAACCGCCCAGCGGTCTTGGATGGTCAGAACACCGCCGTAGGATCCCATCAGACCTCTGCCGTGCGAAATCGTGTCAAAAATCGATCCATCCGGGCGATAGTCGGGACGGGAGGCATCGGTGAACATCGGGAGATGAAGGTTGGCGATGTTGGCGAACCCGAATTTTGAGGTTACCCCTTGTCCATCGCCAGACGATCCGTGGCAGATCGCGCAATTGATCTCGAACTTCAAGGCGCCGCGGCGGAGGAACTCGGCGTCCACCTGAACTTGTTCAGGAAATCCATCGCCCCAGAATTCGCCCATCTTGCCCGTGTTGTAATAGTCGTCGGCATGGGTGAATCCAGTCGGGTCAATCGCCCCAGCGGCGGCGGGCTTGCCGGGGACTTCAAATCCCATCGGCACGGTGCCAGCGACCGGTAAGCGGGATCCGACGCCATCGGCAAAGAAATCGGCGGGCGCCTGATACTTGATCTTGGCGTTGCGATCCATGTCCGGCAACAGCTCGACCGGGGGCTCGGAAAACCGATGACCCCGAAACCCCGCCATGGAAATGACGAGGACGGCTGCGAGGATGAGACCTAGGAAAAAGTAGCGCATTGCGGGGCGATTACAGTTCTTCTTCGATCAGTTCGATGTTGGCTCCACCGATCTCTTCGAGGAACTTGCGGGTGTTTTCTTGGGAGAACTGCGTGTCGGCAGCCTCCACCGAAATGAAAAAGCCATCGTCGGTGACGCGGGCGAAGTTCTCCGACTCAAACAGCGGGTGATTGAGGCGCGGGAGCTGGATCATCCCAAGCAATCCGAAAAGGGTGGTGAACGCCGAGAACAGAATGGTCAACTCGAACATGATCGGGAAGAACGCGGGGACCGTGAAGATGTTCGCCGGCTTGCCCTGCACCACCGTCGGGTAGATCAAGACCTGGGTGAAATAGGCGAGGCAGAACGCGGTGCAGAACCCGGTCAATCCGCCGAAGAACACAAACCAGGGCAATTTCGAGCGCCCCATACCCATCGCGCCGTCCATGCCATGGATCGGGTAAGGCGAGTGGGCGTCCCACTTATTGAAGCCGGCATCGCGCACCTTTTCGGCAGCCTTGGCGAGTGCCTGAGGGCTGTCGAATTCGGCGAGGTAGCCGTAAACGCGCTTGATCGTGGTGGTTGCCACAGTTCTTGGCTTGGGTTGGTGGGTTGGAAGGGAGGTTGATTAGCCGGCGGTCGGCACGGCTTCGTCGCCGCGGTATTGCCGCTCGGTGATTTCGTTATCGGACTGGTGGCCGTCGTCATGGACGTGGGCACCTTCTTTGGTCCACTTCACCTCGGCGATGTTAATGCAGGGGAGGAAGCGGAGGAACAAAAGGAAAAGGGCGAGGAACATGCCGATGGTGCCGATGAAGGTCCAGATATCGACCCAAGTCGGCGAGAAGTCACCCCAATCGCCCGGCAGCCACATCCGCGGCAGGGTGGTCACGATGATGACGAATCGCTCGAACCACATGCCGATGTTGACAAACATAGCGACGACCATGACGACCATCAGGTTCTGGCGGCACCATTTGAACCAGAATGCTTGCGGGGCAACGACGTTGCAGAACATCATCGAGGCATAGGCCCACCAGAACGGACCGGTGACCCGCTTTTCAAAAGCGGCCGCCTCGTATTTGTTCGCGCCGTAATAGGAGATGAACAGCTCCATCAGGTAGGCGTAGCCAACGATCGATCCGGTCAGCAGGATGATCTTCGCCATATTGTCCACATGCTTCATCGTGATCAGGTCGTGAAGACCGTAGATCGCCCGCGCCGGGATCATCAGGGTGAGCACCATGGCGAAGCCGCCGAAGATGGCACCCGCGACGAAGTAGGGCGGGAAGATCGTGGTATGCCAGCCGGGGACGACCGAGGTGGCGAAGTCGAAGGAAACGACTGAGTGGACCGAGAGGACAAGCGGGGTGGAAAGCGCGGCGAGGAGCAGGTAGGCCATCTCGTAGTGGCGCCACTGGCGGTTGCCGCCGCGCCAGCCCAGCGAGGCGATCCCGTAGAGAAGCTTGCGCAGACCGGGCTTGCAGCGGTCGCGGATCGAAGCGAGGTCCGGCACCATGCCGAGGAACCAGAAGATCAGCGAGACGGTGAAGTAGGTCGAAACCGCGAAGACGTCCCAGAGGAGCGGCGACTTGAAGTTTTGCCAGATTGCGTTGGCATTCGGGATCGGCGCGAGGAACCACGCCATCCAGATCCGCCCGACGTGGAATGCCGGGAACAGGCCGGCGCACATCACCGCGAAGATCGTCATCGCCTCAGCGGCGCGGTTGACCGATGTCCGCCAGTTCTGGCGGGTCAGGAACAGAATGGCTGAGATCAGGGTTCCGGCGTGACCGATACCGATCCAGAAAACGAAGTTCACGATCGGCCATCCCCACATGACCCGGTTATTGTTCCCCCACACGCCGACGCCCGTCGAAACGAGGTAGGAAAGCAAGCCGGCCACGCCGAAGGCAGCAAGGGCGGCGCAGGGCAGGAAGAGGATCCACCAGAGCAGCGGCTGCCGGTTTTCGATGATCCCGCAGACGCGGTTGGTGATCCAGGCGAAGCTGCGGTTGTTCAGGACCAGCGCGTCACGCCGCAAGACGTTGCGTTCTCCTGAGGATGTTGCTGTGGTTCCGGTAGCCATCTGGGGCGGGTCGGGAGATATAGATCGAGATCCAGGTGAGGTTTAATGCATCGAGGCGGTCGCCTGCCCAACTTTCTTGCGCTCGAATTCCGAGGCGGCGAGCAGGGCGGGATTCGGATTTTTCAGGCGGGCGAGGTAGCTCGTCCTCGGCTCCGCGCCGACGTATTTCAAAAGCTGGTAGTTGCGGCCGCTGTCTTTCAGCTTGCGCACCGCACTGCCTGAATTCTTGCGGACGTCGCCGAATTCGATGGCTTCGCTCGGGCAGGCGATCTGGCAGGCGACCTTGACCGAATCGGGCTTCGGCTGCGGGTTGTTGGCGTCGCGCCCGTCTTGCTTTGCCTTGATTTTGGCGGTCTGCAGGCGCTGCACGCAGTAGGTGCACTTCTCCATGACCCCGCGCATGCGGACGGTGACGTTCGGGTTGCGCTGGAGGACGCGGGCGTCGTTGTCGTGGCGCTCGCCGAGCGGTCCCTTCATCAGGTTGCCCTCGATAAGCGGGTCGCGCTTGTTGTAATCGAAGAAGTTGAACCGGCGCGCTTTGTAGGGGCAGTTGTTCGCGCAATAGCGGGTGCCAATGCACCGGTTGTAGGCCATCACGTTCAGCCCGTCCGGGCTGTGGACCGTGGCATTGACCGGGCAGACGGTCTCGCACGGAGCCAGTTCGCACTGCTGGCAGGCGACCGGCTGGACCACCATTTCAGGATCATCGACATTGTCATCGTTGACCTTGTTGCCCTCTTTTTCAAAATGCCCGTCAAGGTCCACCGCAAAATAGCGGTCGAGCCGGATCCAGTGCATGTCGCGGAAATTCATGACCTGCTCTTTGCCGACGATCGGGATGTTGTTCTCCGACTGGCAGGCGGTCAAACAGGCGTTGCAGCCCGTGCAGGAATTCAAATCGATCGTCATCCCCCACTGGGTCATCGACGGATCGAGGTGCGGCTCGCCATTGCGCCCTTCCGGCTTGTAGATCGGGATGTTCGGCGGGATGTGCGAGTCCATGCCCTGGGTCTGGGCAAAAAATGCCTCGTTCTTCTCGAACATCTCCGCCGTGCCTTCGCGGACGATGGCGCGACCTTCCATCGCCCAATGCTCGCCGGTCATGGCGAGTTCGTAGGTCTCGCCCATCGCCTCGACGACGGCGCCGGTGGCGATGAAAGGCGAATCGAGCGAGCGGAGCGGGTTGGCGTCGAAACCGGTGCCGGTGCCTGCTTTTCCGCACTCTTTCTGACCGTAGCCGAGGGCGATCACCACGACATTGTCAGCGATACCAGGGATGCGGACGGCGGGCAATTCGAGCGTCTGCCCATTGACCGTCACGCGCACCATCTGACCTTCTTTCTCAACCCCCAAGTTTTTGGCGGTTTTGATGCTGATCAGCGCGGCGTTGTCCCAGGTGATCTTGGCGATCGGCTCGGGCGCTTCCTGCAGCCAGCCGTTGTTCACCCAGCGACCGTCGAAAATTTTGTAGTCGGCGGCAAATTGGACCTCCATCGCCGCTTGGGTCGGCGCGGCGGTCTCCTTCAGCCCCTTCATCATGTCCGCGACATTTGCCGCGTTGACCGTCGCCTGCGCTTTCGGATAGCCAGAGCCGGCGAGAAATCCATCGCGCAGGCAGTTGTTCCACTTGGCGTCGTCGGAGCCGCCGGCGATTTCGTCGAAGCTCGCGCGGACTTCGCCCATGGCGGGGAGCGGCGGCTCGGGCGGAGCCGGCTCGCCAGCCTCCGCCATCATCGCTGCGGTTTCTTCGCGCTTTTTGGCGTCGGCGAGGCGGGCTTCTTTCTCGGCGTCGTTTTCGCAAAGCGCGAGGAGCAAGTCGATTTCGGAGAGCCCGCCGTAGAGCGGCAGGATCATCGGCTGGATCACCGAGTAGGTGCCATCGGCGGCGCGGACATCGCCCCAGCTTTCGAGATAATGCGCCGCCGGGATGTGCCAGTTGGCGAGCCGGGCGGTCGCGCACAGGTGGCGGGTGCCGAGGTGGATGATGTTGGGCACCTTGCTCACGCCATCGACCTCACCCTTGACCAGTTCGGCAAACCCTAGGTCGCCGGGGGCGCTGTAGGCGGGGTCTGCCGCCGTGGTGATGATCAGGTTTTTGACCGATCCCGCCCTGATCGCCTTCGCCAGCTCCCAGATCGACGGAAGCGCCGGAGATCCGGTCTCGACGAGATCGATGGTGCTGCCAAACGCGCCGAGCGCCTGGTTGATCGCGATGGCGAGCTGGTGGACGGCGGGGCTCTGACCCGGGCCGGCAACGACCAGCGCGGCGCCATTCGCCGACTTCAGGTCCTCTGCCATCTTCTCGAAAAACGCATCCACATCGGGGCGGTCGGAGGCAAATTCGCCGGGGACCGCCGAGGCGGCTTCGCCAGCGCCGACGAGTTGGGCGAGCTTTTTCGCCGCTTTCAGGATCTGGCTGGCCGGCACGCGCAGGCGGTGATCCGCCATCCCGCCGGTGAGCGTCCAGCGCCCTTCCAGCGAGTAAAGCCGGTTCATGCTCTTGGCGTCCTCCGCCGAATCAACGCGGCGGCCGCGGCTGAAATCGCGCGCGCTCGCGCCGCCGAGCTGGTCGGTGCCGAGAAAATCACAATCGAGCGAGACGATCCGCTTCGCCTTGGCAAAATTCGGGACTTGGCGGACGCCCGCGCCAAACGCCGCTTCGGTCGCGGCGACGAGGCTGGCGTCGGAAATCGCCTCGTATTCGAAGACTTGGACGCCTGCGTGGCGCTCTTGCAGCCGCTTGATAAGCCGCGCTTGGGTCGGCGAGGTGCCCGCGCCCACAAGGAAGGCGGTGCCCTCCCCCAATCCCGCTTTCAACTCCGCCAAAGCGGCGTCGAACTCGGCGCGGCTGACTTTTTTGCCGTCCTTGAGGAAATCGCGGGAGCGCTCCGGGTCGTAGAGGTCGAGGATCGAGGCTTGGGCTTGCTGGTCAACGCCGCTGCTCGACGGATGGAGCGGGTTGTTTTGGAGGTGGGTCGGGCGCCCTCGTGCGTCACCGCGACCAGCGGCGTGCTGCCGAAGGCGCGCGGCATCGCCGTGGCGTAGAGCAGCGGTTTGCCGGGGATCACCCATTCGACCGCCTTGGTGTAAGGGACGAGGTAGGCTTCCGGGCGGCGGCAGCCCGCCATCCCAAATCCGGCCAGCGCGGTGGACGCGCCCATCAGGCGGATGAAATTGCGCCGCGAGACCGATGCCTCTTCCGGGTCATTCATCTCCGCCGCACCCTGCGGGAACTCGCGCCCGAGCCACTCCCGGAATTGCGGGGTGTCTTGGAGCTCGCCCACGCCGCGGAAATACCGTTTTCCGGTGTCCGGCGCTTCGGGGTGATGCCACTTGCGTTTCACGATGCGGAGAATTGGTGGGGGAAAAGTTGGTTCTGGGGGAGATTCGGGAGATCTAGCGGTGGCAGCCGGCGCAGTGCTCGGGCGGGTTGATACCCAGCGCTTTTTTCAGGGCCATACCGACTTCTTCCTGGGTCAGGTCGCCATCGGGATGTTCCTCGGGGACCTCGCCGCCGATGCTTGAAAGGTAGCTGTAAAAATCATCGCGGGTCAGATCCTCTGGCTTCCAATTTAGGTTGGTGACCTGATCAAGCGGGCGCAGCGCGGTTTCCGGCGCGCGGTGGCAATCGAGGCACCAGCCCATGCTGTGCGGCTGGTCGTGCCTCACCACCTTCATCTCATTTACCTTGCCGTGGCAGGAAGCGCAGCTCACCCCGCGGTTCACGTGCGCACTGTGGTCGAAATACACGTAGTCCGGCGGGTGGTGGATTTTCACCCAGCGGATCGGCTCGCCCGTCTGGTAGCTCTGCCGCACAGGCTCCAGCTTCGGATTTTCCTTCTGCACCAGCTTGTGGCAGTTCATGCAAACCTGCGTCGTCGGGATATTCGAGTGCGGCGACTTTTCGACGAAGCTGTGGCAATACCGGCAGTCCATCCCGAGCTGCCCAGCATGCAGGTTGTGGTCGAACGGCACCGGCTGGGTCGGCTCATACCCCACCCGCGTGTATTTCGGCGTGAAGTAATACGGGACCGCCATCGACACCAACACGCCTGCCGCTCCTGCACAGATGGCAAGCTTTAGCGGGAGGGTATTAGACCAGCGGGGAAAAAATTGGGCCATTTCGGGAGAGAGGAGTGGCGGTGGGGGCGGGATTTATAGGAGCTTGTGAAAAATTTCACAAGCGAAAAAACAGATTTTTCTGCATCCGATTGGCAATTACGCCGCCGAGATTCCTATCGGGGGCGAATTTTGCGGACTTTCTGATTGGCGATTGTCGGTATCACGGGCATTCTCAGCTCCCCAACGCCATCGGTTGGCGGCGGCCATTTGACCGGCAAAGCGTGCCAGTGCAGCTAAAGGGTGAGCAAGCTGCTTGCGCCGCTCCCAATCTCAAACCGTTCTGACTGCTGGCTCAGAAATGCCTGGGGTGCGCTCCTCCCTATCCCTCCGTTTCACTCGGCTCACCCGGCTCACCCGGCTCACGCGCCCCACCATCGGGAGAGGAGCCTCCGGATTCGCCGCCCAGCCAGCGATAGACGTGGTAGTTGAACTGGGCGTGGTCGGTGCCGTGGAGGTCGCCGACGTGCTCATAGCGGCCGGACGTTTCGAGGTATCGGACCAATTCCCCTTGGTTGTCGATGGCCATCTGCCGGTGCCCGAAGGTGACGAAAAGCGGGACGCCCTCGGCCAGCGCCTTTTGCTCCACCGCCTGCAATTCCTCGACCGTCCAGGTCACATCGACGTGGGGGTCATAGCGCGACACATCGGTCCAGAATGAGGCGTGCCGCACCTGGCTGCGGTTCTCCAGGTATTGGGGATAGACGCCGCCCCGGACCAGGTTCACGGCGGCGCGCTTTGGCTGAAGGCTATGCCGGGTGATCATCCAGAGCTGGGGGGCGACCGCCATGACCCAACAGACGAAGAGCGCGGCGAGAATGCCCGCCTTCCCCCCCTCCCGCGCGGATCCCTGATCGGGGCGATCCGCCAGGCGCGGCGCCGCCATCCCGATGAGGAGCAGGAGCGGCGGCAAGGCGGACACGGCATACCACGGGTGCAGCACGGTATCGGTGAGCCGGGCGGCAAAGAAGGCGAGCAGCGGCGCGGCGATGCCCAGGGCGGCGGCGAGGGCGGCGAGGACGGGGCGCTGCCGGAGCCCCCGCCAGAGACCGGCGAGCGCCGCCAGCGCGACCAGCGCGACGGCGACCTGGGGCAAGGCGTTGCCATCGACCCACTCGCCGCGCACCGAGACGGCGACCGACGAATCCGGGTTGCGGTCGATCCACGACATCCCGACGCCAGCCAGCCCCCAGAAGTCGAGCAGCCACGAATACGATGGCCCGCCCCGGAGCGCTGCCACTTCGCCAAGGGACGCGCGGATCTGGCTGAACGACGGGGCGAAGGCTAGCCAGAACGCCAGCGCGGCGGCCGCATTGCTCGCCAGCCAGCGCACCGCTTGGCGCCGGGCGACGCCGCGCTGCTCGGGGCGGCGGACCCACGCCCATCCGATCCCCGCCGCGATCGCCGCATTGAGCACGACCAGCCAGGGCACCGCGCCGGGAAAGGTCCAGAGGATGAGGGCGGAGACGCCACCGGCGGCGAGCCACGGCAACCACCGGCCGGAGCGCAGGGCGGCGATGACCGCGATAAGGAGCAGCGGCATCCACAGCAAGAGGAGCGAGTGCCCGCGCCCGTCCGAGCCGTAGCGGACCATCCACGGGTGGATGGCTCCAAGGCTCAGCACCAGAAGCCCCCGGTCGGGCAACCCGAGCCGGCACGCCAGCCAGCCGAGCGCCAATAGACCAGCGAGCGCCGCCGCGACCGCCGGCAGGCGGATGGAGGGCTCGTGGACCTCCCCCGGGACCAGCCCGAAGCGGTCGACGCCAAGACCGTAGACCAGGCGGGCTAGCGCGCTGTAGGGCGGCGAATTGTTGCCCACCTCCATGTGCCAGAGCGTCGTCTCCCAGCCCGGTTCGCGAAAGCGCGGCGCACCGGTCGCCGGATCGGTCCGGAACTCGCCCGCGACATACCGCCGGAACATGTAGGCTTCGTCGTTGTAAAGCCCGAGGTCCAGCCGCTCGATCCGCATCCACGCCGCGACGAGCAAGAGCCCGCCAGCGGCCAGCCACCACCGCCAGCCCGGCAGGGAAAGCGGCGCGGCCGGGATCAGCGATCCGGGATCGCCCGCACGCACCCACCGCCGGGCGGTCAGCGCCGCCAGCGCGAGCAATCCGGAGCCGCACGCCGCCACCCACCACGTCGCGGTGCGCACATGGTCCTCGACCCTAGGGCGCTTGCCCGCTTGCAGCCGCTCGGCGATGGCATCCCGCCCCTCGATTCCCAGCCACCAGACCAGCGCGGCGAGCCCGGCAGCTGCCAGACCGCAGGCGGCAATGGCAACAATATAGGCGCGGCGCTCGGACATGAGCCTCGGAGACTAGGACCCCCGTTTCCCCTGTCAAGGGATTCGCCCTGCGGCTTTCCGGGCGGGCGCGGTTTGGCAATTCGCAGTGCGGACGCCCAATCGCGGCGATGCCGACCGAATCTCCGGCTTTCCAGAAAATCCATTTGCGTCCTTTAGCGTCCATGAGCGGTTTCTAAAACCTCCGACCTGCGAGGCGCGTGCGATGAGCCTCGAGCTTCCACCTTTCGCCTGAAGACCGCACGATGTTTGGCGGGGCGCCGCCCGGCTTTCGCACAGTTCAAAACCGCTGATGGACGCTGATGAACGCTGATCCAGGCGGACGCTTCGCCGCCGGGAGATTGGGTCTCCCTGACCGGATCTCCGGCTTTCCAAAATCCATTAGCGTCCGTTAGCGTCCATGAGCGGTTTCTAAAACCTCCGACCCGCGAGGCAAGTGCGATGAGCTTCGAGCTTCCGCGTTTCGCCTGAAGACCACACGATGTTTGCCGGGGCGCCGCCCGGCTTTCGCACAGTTCAAACCGCTGATGAACGCTGATGAACGCTAATCAAGGCGGACGCTTCGCCGCCGGGAGATTGGCCCCCGACCGAATCTCCGGCTTTCCAGAAAATCCATTAGCGTCCGTTAGCGTCCATGAGCGGTTTCCAACCCTCCGACCCGCGAGGCGCGTGCGATGAGCTTCGAGCTTCCACGTTTCGCCTGAAGACCACACGATGTTTGCCGGGGCGCCGCCCGGCTTTCGCACAGTTCAAAACCGCTGATGGACGCTGATGAACGCTGATGAACGCTGATCCAGGCGGACGCTTCGCCGCCGGGAGATTGGGTTCTACCACCGGTTCCGGTCGGCGGCAGAACGCGAGGTCCATGCATTGGGCGGACGCCGCATCGAGGCGTCCCAACCCGGCGCGAAGCAACGGCGCTCAGTCGAATCGCGCGATCCCATCGCCATCGACCTCGCATTGGAAACGCGCGGCGGGGGTGACGACCTCCAACTTGCCGCTCCCCCACCCTGCCTTGACGACCGGGCTGTCGTAGAGCGCCGCTTTCGACCGATCGAGCCGCGTGCCGTTCCGCCAGACGCCGAGGTCCAGCGGGTCGTCGTTCCAATGGATGCCGAGCCACTTGCCGTCGCTCGATTTGTAACGCGCCACGCTTCCGCCAGCTCGGCGGCATCGACCTCGGCGGCGAGCGCGGCGGCGGCGAATTTCTCGAACGAGCCGTGCGATTCCTTTCGCCGACCTCGACCGCCAGCCCGCAGAAGGCGCCGCCCTCGCCGCGGGCGCTGAGCACCTGATGCCCGGGAAAGCGGGACTTCTTGTCCTCCTGGAGCTGCTTGGTCAACGCGCCATCGATCTGGAGAGGCGACGCGCCGAGCGAGCGGATCGCCACCCACGTGCGGTCGGCTTCGAGGAACGTCACCGCGCCCTTCCGCGTGACTTTGACCTCGTCCGGCACGACCCACAGCCACGGGGAGGCACCGTCTTTGACCAGCCAAAGCGCGAGGTTCTCCTGCTGGGCGACGCGGTTCGGGGCGGAGACGATCCCGTTTTGATACATCGGCGAGCCGGGAAACGCGGGATTGGAGCCGGGCACCGCGTGGAGCGCCACGGCACCCTGTTTCTGGTCAAAGGCGAGGATCTTGAACCCGTTGACGTCGCCGCCATCGACCGAGGTGCCGCCGGTCAGCGACCCCATCTGGTAGCTGTGCGCGACGTATTGGGTCTCGAAATATTCGGGGCGGCTGTCGCCCCGCAGCCCGGTGGTCGCGTCGTAGGGGGGCTTCGCCGCGAAGAGTTCCACCGGTCGCGGAAACTTCTTGTGCGCCAGGTGGACCGCCGCCAGCGGCGGGCGGTAGGCGCTGGTGATCTGGTGGACTTCGTCCGACTCCCAGCCGCCCTCCTTGCCGGTCGGGTGATCGCCGAACCACATCCAGAGCGAGTTCGCGGCGCTCCCGCCGAACGGCTGGGCGTGGTTGTAGTCGCGCTTGGTCGGACCGTTGAATCCGCCGCGCCAGTATTTCACCGCCCCGGCGACCGCGTAGAAATCGAGGCAGGCCTTCGCCGCCGCGCGGACGTCCCGATCCTTGGCGAAGTCGTAGAGGTTGAGCAGCGGTCCCGTCGAATGCCCGTGGTAGTTCTCGGAATCCCACTCGCCGATGCCGATGCGGTAGAGCGTTTTCGCGTAGTCGAGAAGGTGCTGCCGATAGAGTTTCCGGGTCTCCTCGTTCCCCGTTTCCTCGGCCATCAGATAGACGCTGGTCGTGCGCATCAGCCACAGGTTTTCGGTCGAGCGGACATCGACCCAGCTATTCATCGCGTCTGGCCCCAGCCCTGTTTCCCCGGCTGGTGGGCGTAATGCGGGCGGCGCAGCGGGTCGGACGCCGTCCAGCGCTTCGCCCCGTCGAACATCTGCCGCCGGTAGTCCGGCGGCAGCAGATCGCCGAAATAAAAATACTTCCGCATCTGGTGCTTGAGCGTGAAGCACGCGTAGTAATCGATCCCCGCCGTCTCGCGATGCCATTCGTCATGCTGGTGGTCTTGGGCGGCCAGAAAGCCGAGCGCGACCTCGGCATTGCCGCCGAGCACGTGGGCCATCAGGTAGCCGTAGGTCCGCTTCTCGTTCTCGAAGTAGGTATTGACGCCCGCCTTCGTATCGCGCGTCTGCAACGTGATCACGCGGTGCGCGCGCCGCTGAAATTCATCCTCCAGCTCCGCCGGCCACGGGTTGACCAACTCGCGCGGCACCGGCTTCGCATGATAGCGCGTCGCGTCCCCAGAGCCGGTCACCATCTTCGCCAGATCCCAATCCCCGCGCGCCGCCGGCGGGGAAAGGCAGGCGATCAAAAGCGCAATGAACATCGGGGCGAACCGGCGGATGAGGGGAAGCGGTGGATGGGGCATGGGACTTTCTACGAGGGCGGGGACGCCGCTCATACGGCAAATCCGCCACGCGGCGAGGACCGGATCGCGGCAATCGCCTAGACACGGCGATTCCGCCGCCTCAAGTTCCCGCGATGAAACGCGCCCTGCCCCTCTCCCTGATCGTCGCCTTCGCCGCTGCCGCCTCCCCCGCCCCGCTGCACGCGCAGGCAGAGATCCCCGCGATCCCCCGCCGGTTGCCGCCGGAGGGCAAGGCGCTGCCGGACGCCGCGGCGCGCGCCGCCTTGGAGAAGAAGCTCGCCGACCTGGAAGCGAAGCTGGAGGAGGCAGCGGGCAACGGCTTGCTGCCGGATGCCGAGATCTACGCGAAGGCGGTGCGCTATGCCCTGGCCCACGGCGAATTCTACAACAAAGGCAGCGACAAGGTCGCCGATGCCGCCTTGGGCGAAGGCATCCAGCGCGCGGAGGCGCTCGCCGCCGGGAAGGCTCCGTGGCTGGAGGCGCGCGGAACGGTGGTGCGCGGCTACCGGTCGCCCATCGATGGCTCGGCGCAGCCGTACGGGCTGGAGATCCCGGCGGGTCTGAAGATCACGCCTTCCACCCCGATCTACGTGTGGCTGCACGGGCGCGGCGACACCGAGACCGATCTGTATTTCATCGCCAACCGCGCGAAGAAGCCAGGGCAGTTCCAGCCCGGCGACGGCATCGTGCTGCACCCGTTCGGGCGGCAGTGCATCGGCTGGAAGCACGCGGGCGAGCTGGATGTGTTCGACGCACTCGACCACGTGCGGCGGCAGTTTAAGATCGACAGCCGCGCGCCGGTCGCGCTGATGGGGTTTCGATGGGCGGCGCGGGAGCCTGGCACATCGGCGCCCACTACGCGGACCGCTGGGATGTCGTGCACGCGGGCGCGGGCTTTGCCGAGACCGCCCGATACAACCGGCTGACGCCCGACAAGTATCCGGTCTGGTATGAGCAAAAACTCTGGGGGCTCTACGACGTGCCCGGCTACGCGCGCAACCTGCTCAACGTGCCGGTGATCGCCTACAGCGGCGAGATCGACAAGCAGAAGCAAGCCGCCGATCTCATGCAGGCGGAGCTGAAGACGCATGGGTTGGAGCTAACCCACATCATCGGTCCGAACATGCCGCACAAATACGATCCGGGATCGCGCGACAAGGTGCTCGCCCTGATCAAGGAGGCGCTCGCCAAGCGCAAGCCGCCGCGCGAGATCCACTTCCAGACCCGCACGCTGCGCTATCCGTCGATGCATTGGTTCAAGGCGACCGGCTTGGAAGAACACTGGGCGGAAGCCCGCGCCGACGGCTCCTACACGTTCGAAGGCGGCGCGCTCAAAATCACGCTCGCGACCGAGAACATCACCGCGCTGGAAATAGACCCCGCCGCGATGGGGCTCGTGCGCCCCGAATCGCGAAAGTCAATCCGCCCCGCTTCGATCGCCGTCAGCCTCGACGGTCAGGAACTCGCCGCGAAGCCCGGCGAGCCGATCGCTTTCCACAAAACGGAGGGCGGCTGGAAGGCGGGCGCACCAGCTGGCGCGCGGCGGAAGAAGCCTGGGCTGCAAGGTCCGATCGACGATGCCTTCATGGCTCCGTTCCTCTGCGTCGAGCCGACCGGCGAGGCGCTCAACCCGGCGGTCGGCCGCTGGGTCGAATTCGAGCTCGCCCACTTCAAGGACCGCTGGCGCGCGCTCTTCCGCGGCGACGCGCCGTCGAAGAAGGCGGACGCAGTGACCAAAACCGACCTGCAGGACCACAACCTCATCCTCTGGGGCGATCCTCGATCGAACCCGGCCATCGCCAAAATCTTGCCGGACCTCCCGATCGAGTGGGGCAGCGAAATCAAAGCGGCGGGCAAGAGCTACGCCGCCGCCCATCACGTTCCGATCCTCATTTTCCCCAATCCGCTCAATCCCGAGCGCTACATCGTCATCAACAGCGGACCAACTTTCCGCGAAGGGCATGACGGCACCAACTCGCAGCAAAACCCGAAACTCCCCGACTGGGCGATCATCGACCTGACCGAACCGCCCAGCGCGACCGCCCCCGGCAAGATCGTCGCGGCGGATTTCTTCGGCGAAACCTGGGATTGGAAGACCCCGCCAAACGAATAGCGGCGCCCGGGCAGCGCCATTGGGTGAACCCGTTGAATCTGAGCGTCGCGATCAATCTCCCCTCCTGGGAGGGGTCGGGGGTGGGTCAGAAGGCAGCGGACCACCCGGCGGGGATCGGCTCCGCAACGCGCCCTTTGGTGACTCGTTCGATTCGCGACAGATTCCAATCAATCTCCGCCCACGCCTTTGCCTCCGCTCAAAGATCCCGCTCGACCACCTGCTCGGCGCCACAGCTCGAACGTGACCAGCATCCACAGCCGGATGCCGAAGCGCCCCGGCCCGCGATCGGATTCATAGCGGAGCAATTCGCGGACGCGCCGCTCGTCAAAGATCCCGGCTCCGCGCAGCGCCTTGGCGGAAAGCAGCCGCTGGGCGAAGCGCCGCATCTCACCCTGAAACCAAAAGTGGACCGGCACGCGCATCCCACTCTTCGGACGGTCGAGAACCGCGTCCGGGATCCGCCCGCGGTAGGCTCGCTTGAAGATCACTTTGTCGGTGCCGCGATGCAGCTTGAGATGTCCCGGCAGTTCGAAGACGAGCCGGGCGAGGCGTTCGTCGAAGAGCGGCGAGAGCGGTGCCATCCCGTGGGCGGCGAGCATCCGCTCTACTTTGGGCAAGATAAGGTGCGCGCCTTTGA
This sequence comes from Verrucomicrobiales bacterium, assembly GCA_041395145.1. Taxonomy (GTDB): domain Bacteria; phylum Verrucomicrobiota; class Verrucomicrobiia; order Verrucomicrobiales; family DEV007; genus JAWLBD01. Next base: position 132,662 of record JAWLBD010000004.1, read on the forward strand.
GCCGCATGTTGATGGCGAGCAATTTGTCCAAAAACCGGGCGGGCCGCGCCGCCGCGAAGTGCGGCGTGAGGTGGCATTCCAATCGCGGGCGACATCGATCGCGGCGCGGAATTCCGGCGTGAGCAGATGCCCGAGTTCCTCGAACGCGCGGCGGTAGCTGGCGAGGTAAGCGCGCTCGCGGAAGCCCGGCGAAAAGTCATGCCCGCCATACCAATGCCCGAGCAACATCGGCAGATTTTTCGGTCCGCCGAAGCACGGATCGCCGCCTTCGCCATTAAAGACGCGGTCAAATCCCTGCCGCGCAACATGGGCGGCGAGCAGGTAATTCGGCATCGCCACCGGATCGCCGATCGGTTCGTCCAAAGCGCGCACGATCTCGGGCAGCTTCGGCAGGAAGTCGCGCGGCTGGATCAGGACCTCCTCGTGGTCTGTTCCGCAGCGCTCCGCCACGCTGCGGGCAAAGCCGAGTTCGTGCGGATAGCGTTCGCCGAAGTGGATGGCGAACGTCTTGACCGGCGTCATGGCGGGCGCATAGCTCGGCGGTCACGATGCTCGAATCGATCCCGCCGGAGAGGAAGACCGCGGCAGGCTTGCCCGGCACGCGAAGCCCATCGACCGCGCTGCCGAATCGGTCGCGGAAATCGGCGATCCAATCGCCGTCGCTCCGCTCTGCGAAACCGGCGAGTTCCGGCGTGAACCAGCGCGTGAGCTTGGGTTCACGACCCGGTTGCAGCGTGGCGACATGTCCGGCGGGGACTTCCCAGATGTCTTCCAACATCGTGCCCGCCCCGGGGATGAAGCTGAACGTCAGGTATTGCGCCACCGCCGCCGGGCGCAGGCGGCGCGGGAACCCCGGCAGCGCGTGCATCGCCTTCGGCTCGATGGCAAAGAACTGCCGTCCGCCGGCCCTGCCGTGGTAGAGCGTTCTCCGCCCGGATCCATCGCGGATCAGGTGCAGGCGGTAAGGCTTGCCGGATCGCGATGGCAAAGCTGCCCCGCAGGTCGCCCAAGTCCCCGGCGGCGAATCGGTCGTAGATCTCGCGCAGGCTGCGCGCGTTCACCGCGCCCGCCACCGCGATGCCCGCCTCATCCTCGGGCCAATCCGCCAAGCCGCCGGGACCCGGCGCGGGATCGAGCCGCGACGGCAGGTATCCGAACGCCCCGCCCGGAAACGACCGTGACACCGGCGCGCCGCCGCAGGGCGCAAGCTGCGCCGCCATCGCAGGCAGCGGGTCGCCTTCGCCCGATCCGAGGTATCCGTAGATCGCGCCCATCGGCTTATCCAAAATCGATCTCCGCCCCAGAGTCGGCCGTCATCGTCGAGACCGCCTCCGCCAGCGATGTCCCCGCGAGCATCGCCGCGCCCATGACGGCGCACAGCCGCTCGAACCGCAGGCTATCGACCGGAAGTTTTTTGGCTTCGCGGCGGAGGAAGCGGGGCAGCTTCAGTTGGCCGGCGTCCTCCGGATAGATGCCGAGATCGGTCACCGGATGGCTTTCCAGCGACCATGCTTTCACGGCGGCGTCCTTCATCTTGCGCCCTTTTCGGGTCGCGTCGTGGAGTAAGAAGACCGGGAGATCCGGTCTTTCCGCCAGCATTGTTTTGGCGCGTTCGGCGAGGTAATGCGGGTAGCCGCTCTGCGCGATGACCAGCGCGTTCTGGTCGAGGTGCAGCCGGTTGCGCACCAGCCAATCCACCAGGATGTCCCGCTCCACGATGATGATTTTCTCGGCGCCATAGTCGTAGATGTCCGCCTCCGGCCATTCCGGCGGCGGCTCGTGCAAACCCGGCTCGCGCAGCAAGTTGGGCGGCGTCCCCGCTTCGTCGCACCAATGCTCGACGATCCTGTCCCAGTCCCCGCGTCTCGGGCGGTAGATGAGTTTGCCAAAGGTATAAATGACGAGAACGGCGGTCGGAGCGATCACCCAGACAGGTAGATAGAGATTGGTATTTTCGTTGAGCAGAACGCGAACCCAAAATGAAAATATAGTCGCAAAGAATCCGATAACGATCCAGCAGCCGATCGCGGATCGCTTCGAAAACAACGCCGCATGGGTAAACAATTCGTTCTCGGTAACGAACCTCGTCCCCTGGTCGTCGCCTTTTTCATGATCGCCAAGAACTTTCCGTCTGCGGTTGGAAGAGAGGCGAACAGGTTCCCTTTCGGCTCCAGGACGTAGCGGCGGTCGCACTTCCCGCATTTCATCCCGTCGCGTTTGCGCCCTTGTTTGTGTCCGCATTGGGGGCATTTCATGGCGCGGGATCGGGGATGATAGTGCGGTTGACCATCGGGTGGACTTCGTGGGTCGGGCTGAAGTCGCTGTCCGGGTGGTAGGCGATGACCGGAGCGCTTCGCCATCGGTGTGGAAACTGTGGAGCGCCCCTGCCGGGATGGCGAACATCAGCCCCGGCTCGAGCGAGAACTCGCCGCTAGGCGTGAGGCAGCGCCCGCGACCGCTGGCGATGATCCCGGCGCGAAACGACGGATGCGTGTGCTGCGTCTGCCGCGTGCCCGGCGGGATGTGTAGCAGGTTGAGGCACGGGTCGCCCAGCATGACCGGCGCGATGAGCAGCGAATCGGTGCAGCCGTCGATGTAGCGCAGCCGCCCGGATTCTTCGGCGGGGCCGCCGATCTGGAAAAAGCCGGCGTAGCCCGGCTGCGTGATCGCCATCCCGCAGCCGGAACCGGAGATCTCGCCCGCGCCGGGAACCGAAAAATACATTCCCGGCTTCAGCAGAAACTCGCCGCCGCCGGTGGTGAGCCTCGCCTCGCCCTCGTGGACGAACCCGCAGGTCGTGCCGCCTCGAAAGGCGAGCGACGCCCCGCGCCACGCCTGCACGTCCGCCGGAATCGGGTCGCCAAACGCCGCCAGCCTCCCATGCGTCGGCGCAAATCGGCAGAAGGATCGGTCAATCGAAGTCATCGGGGGCGACGCTAGCCGGCGGCGCTCTGGGCGCAATCGCGGGCTACGCTCGCAGCAAATTTCCGGGCTGCGCCTTAACCCCCGATCGGCTTATACCAGATGTTGCGGTAGCGCACCGGGTTGCCGTGGTCCTGCAGCCCGAGCGTTCCTTCGATGGCGTTGCCGCCGAATTCGACTTTATCCTGCACGAGCACGTTGTTGTGGCGGACGGTGAGGCGCGCTTTCTGGACGACTTTGCCATCCTCGATGACGGGTCGCTCGATGAGGATGTCGTAGCACTGCCACTCGCCGGGCTTCTTCGAGGCGTTGACCAGCGGCACGCTATGCTTGTAAAGCGCGCCCGCCTGGCCGTCGGGATAGGTTTCGTTTTCGTAGGAATCGAGGACCTGGACCTCGGGGAAGCCGCCGATGAAGACACCGCTGTTGCCGCGCCCTTGGCCGCTGCCTTTCACCTCGGCGGGCGTCGCCCATTCGATGTGCAGGTGGACGCTGCCTTTGATCGGTTCCTTGGTGCGGAGGAAGCCGGTGCCGCGCACGACTTCCATGTAGCCGTCCCCGACTTTCCATTTCACCTCGCCGTCGCCCTTCCCTTGCTTCCAACCGGTGACATCTTTCCCATCGAACAAAACGGTCGCGCCTTCCGGAGCCGGCACCGGTTCGCCATCGTATTGCGGTTCGACGACTTTCGGCAGCGCTTTGGCAGCGTCTTTTTTCTCCTCTGAGAAAGCGGCAGGCGCGGAGACGAGGGCGGCGGCGAGAAGGGCGGAAGTTAGTTTGGCGATCATGGGTTTGAGATGGAGTGCCGCGTATTTTGACCAAGCCGCGCTGGTTTGGCGAGGCGGAATTTCGCCATCGATCCCGCCCCGCGACCGGCCCGCCGGATGCCTAACTAAAGCCTAGCGGAAGACCGGGATGACCGGCGGGGCGATGAAGCCGCGCTGGATCTGGGCGGCATAGGGTGCCGCATAGGTCGCCGCGCAGGGTGCGCTGCCGCTGCGGTGCAGGGCGGCGGTCCGGGCATAGTTGGCGATCCCGGCGGTGTTGTAACCTTGCGCGCCCGCGTGGGCGGTGAAGTGCTGCTGGTAGAGCCGCTGATAAGGCGAGACGTAGGCTGAGGCGTTGCCGTAGCCATAATTGTTGCTGGAGCTGAAGCCGACCGATTGCGGATACAAGCCGGCGCGCAGCGGGTGCATCACCTCGATGGCGCAAGGCACGCCGCCCGCCCGATAGCGGCTGCCACGGGCATCGCTGTTCCGCGCGCCGCGCTCTGCGCGACCCCCACGATCACCGCCGCGGGTATACCCGCCCGAATTCCCGTCGTGTGAACGATCGCCGCCGCCGGCATAATCGCCGCGCCCGCCGTTGTCGCCTCGATCGCGATCCCCGCGCCCGTTGTAGTCGTTGTTCCCGCCCCGGTCGCCGCGTTCGCCGCGATCTCCGCCGCCAGCGTAATCGCCGCGCCCGCCGTCGTCGCCTCGTTCGCGATCCCCGCGTCCGTTGTAGTCGTTGTTCCCGCCCCGGTCGCCGCGCTCGCCGCGATCTCCGCCGTCCGGCATAATCGCCGCGCCCGCCGTCGTTGCCGCGTTCGCGATCCCCGCGTCCGTTGTAGTCGTTGTTCCCGCCCCGGTCGCCGCGCTCGCCGCGATCTCCGCCATCGGCGTAATCCCCGCGCCCGTTGTCGTCGCTTCGTTCGCGATCCCCGCGTCCGTTGTAGTCGTTGTTCCCGCCCCGGTCGCCGCGCTCGCCGCGCTCGCCGCGCTCGCCGCCGTGCGTAATCGCCGCGCCCGCCGTCGTTGCCTCGATCGCGATCCCCGCGCCGACCGTTTTCATCGCTTTCCATCGTGTCGATCCCGTAGCCGCGCCCTGCCATGATTGGCTTTTTCAGGGCGGGTGCGCTCTCCTTGTTCCGGGCTACCCACCTCACGCCGGATGTCGCGCGGCGGCGATCCCGCCCCGGCTCCCGGCTTCGGCGATCAGACGCCCCGGTGCGCCGCCGTCGCCTTCTTCACCCGGTTGCCCGAAGTGCAGCTTGTGGTTGCGCGCTTTGTTCAAGAATTGCTGCGCCTCCGCCGGATCGTAGCCGTATTTCTCTTGGATCGCTTTCGGCAGCTTGGCGAACGCCACCTTCGCCGCCCCGCGCGAGTGCCTGAACATCAAGCCGTGAGCGTCTTTCGAGACCACCTCGCAATCCTGGTAAACCTTGCCGTCGAGGGTGCGAATTTCTTGAATCCGGTCGCCGCCAAAGGAAGCAGTAGCCGCAAGAATCGTTAAGGATAGTGAAGCAATAATGGATTTCATACTAACCAGAATCGCAGCGCTGCGACTCTTGGTCAAGAAAAATCTCGAAATTGATAGAAATTACGAATTCGGCTAGCCATTTTCATCATTCTCCGATTTCTTTGGGGGCTTTTTAGCGTCTTTGGGAGCGGCTTTCACCCAGCCATCCTCGGGCTTGAGGCGGCGGTCGAATTGAAAGAACGGCTTGCCGGGTTCGTAAACGGAGATCTGGGGCGGCGGAAAGGTGCCGTTGATGACATCGACCTGCACGCGGGTCACGTTTGGGATTTTGCGCCACGCTTTGTCCACGATCCACTTATGACCATCGGCATGGAGGAAGAGACGGTTTTTAAAGTCGCGGGCGATGGCGTCGAAGCTCCGCAGGAAGTCGGCGTGCGGCTCGCGCGGAGCGGCTTAGCAGAGGATGACCGCGCCGCGCAGCCCATCCGAGGCGAGCCGCTCCTTGATCCAAGCCGCGTCGTCGGCGTGGCGGAGTTTCCATTCTTCTTTGTCATGGACGCGCCCGCCGACGAGGTTGATGCCGACGAAGGCGATGCCGGAGCGGGTGAAGGCGAAGTTTTCGTCGCGCCCGGTCTGGCGCTGGACCGGCCACGGGCATTTGGTGCGCTGGTCGAGGTCGCCAAGTTCCGCCTTCCACGCCATCCAAGCGGCATCCGGATCCTTGGCGTCGTTCCATTCGTTGTCGCCGGGCACGATGAAGGTGGGCAAATCGCTGCCTGCGGTGAGCAGCTCGCGGATCTTCGCGCAATACGCGCGGTCCACCCCGGTGACCGACGAAACCTTGCCGCCGATGATGTCGCCGAGGTGGACGAGAAATTCCGATTTCTTCTCGGCGCTGAGCTTTGCGACGAAGCCGCGCACCGGCTCCCAGTCCGGCGGAGTGTAGGGGCCGCAACCCATCGCGGAGAAGACGACGGCGCGGTCGGGCTCCGGAGGCGCCGCGTCTTGGGCGGGGCAAAGCGAAGCGGCGAGCAGGATGGCGGCGGAGAATATGGCGGTCGGTTTCATCAGTGGAAGTTTGGGCAAACTCGGCGACTGGTCCAGCGTCGGCAACGCGCCGTGTGTTTGGAGAAAAAACTCCACTTTGCCCGAGCGGCCGCCGGGGCTACCGATGCGCCGATGCTCACCGACGACGACCGCGCCACCTACGCCTGGCAGCTCGACCTCCCCGGATTTGGGGAGGCGGCGCAGGCGCGGCTTCGGTCGGCCACCGCGCTAGTCTCGCGGGTCGGCGGCTTGGGCGGGCCGCTGGCGCTCTCGCTGGCGGCGGCGGGCATCGGCAAAATCATCCTCGCCCACGGCGGCGATTTGCGTGCCGACGACCTAAACCGGCAGATCCTGATGCGGCGCGAGTGCCTCGGCTCCGGCCGGGCGGAATGCGCGGCGGAGACGCTTCGGCGCTTCAACCCCGGCGTGGCCGCCGAAGCGGTCGCCGAAAATATCAGCGAGGCGAACGCCGCCGAATTGGTCGGGCGAGCAGATATCGTCTTCGACTGCGCGCCGCTTTTCGCCGAGCGCTTTCTGATGAACCGGGAGTGCGTGCGGCAGGGCAAGCCGCTGGTCGATTGCGCGATGTTCGGGATGCAGGGGCAAGTCGTGCCGGTCGTGCCGGGGCGGACCGCCTGCCTCGCCTGCCTCTACCCCGAGGCTCCGCCGCACTGGCAGCGCCGCTTCCCGGTCATCGGGGCAGTCTCCGCCATGATCGCCCAGATCGGCGCGCTCGAAGGCATCAAACTGCTCACCGGATTGCCGGAGTCCAACGCCGGGAAGATGATCTTCGCAGATGCGGCGACCATGGAGATGCGGAAGGTCGCGCTGGCGAGGCGGGGCGATTGCGTCGTCTGCGGACCTCATTCGCCATAGTAACGCTTCTCGTAAGCCTGCCACTTGGCTTCAAACTCGGCGGGGATCGCGCCCTCGCCCCAGATCCGCTTCATTTCTGTACGGACGATGCCGAGCCTCTCGCGTTGCCGAAAAAAAGTGGTGTCCGAAGCGAATGCACGTCTCAGGAAAATCTTGGACTGCTCCAAGAGATGGGCCTTCACCCAATCCGGGTCGTCGCCCGCCACCGCCTGCAACACGCCGGGAAGCCTATACGCGCCGGAGCGCCACGCATTGGGCGGCACTGGAACAACCTGCGAAAAGTCATCGCGCCCGTGTTTGGATAGGAAATCGAGCGCCTCCCGCTCCCGGTCGCCCCAGATCAGGGATTCGACGATGTCGTGTCTGCGGAGCTTGAACTGCTCTGGGATGGCGATGGCGAGGCAGATCGCGGCGGCGGCGAGCGCCATGCTAGCGAGCGGAAGGGAAAGGCGGCATTTCGCCGACGGAACGGGCAGGTCGCGTGCGGCGCGCCTCGTTTCATTGATCGCTGCCAACCCGATCAGGGAAAGGAGGAAGGTGACCAATGACCAGACGGATAGCGTGGCGGTAGTGTTGATTTGCCAGCGGTCCACCGCCGCCGCCTGCAAGCCGGCCATCACGCTGGCGAGATCGAGGTCGGCCAGCGCTGCCGCGAGGAACAAGGCGACCGCCGCCTCCAGGCTCGCCGGAATAAAGACCGCCACAACCGCCCGCGCCGGAGGCACGCCGGTGATCGCAACCAGCGCGCGGGAGATCAGGGCGACCCGCCACGCGGCGACCGCACCGAGGAGCGCGAAGTTGAGCTTTGCCGCGAGGAACGGCTCCGCCCAGCGCTCGACCGGGATCGCGTAAAGCCACGCGCACGGCGCAGTCATCCAGAACAGGGCGAGCATCGCACCAAAGCCCGAGCCAAAATGCCGCCCCGCCTCGCGCCGCACCCTGCCGACACCGCCGATCCCCTGCGCCGAGAGATAAACCATCGTGGTCGAGACCAGCGAAAATGCGAACGGCCCGATCAGCCAGCGCGCCTCGTGCAGCAAAAAGACATGGTCGTAATTCCGCGCCACGCCGGCGATAGCGACAAAGACCGCGCCGACCAGCAGCGCCCCGCGAGAGCCGGCGATCCGCCGCGCGGCATCGCCGGAGAAAGCGAGATACCGGATGGCATCGCGCGGCCGCATCGGGGCGGCGCGTTCGCCTGCGGTCGAACTGCCGCCTTCGTTTTGCTCATTCATCGGGGTTTTATTCAATGATTCACGGATTCTTGATTCTACACGATCTTCCCAGCCGACGCGCAGAATTCCGAGGCGCCGCCGGGCGCGCAACGTCCTTTTGACGGCGCCGCGAGTTGCGGGTTAGTGGTGTCCATGCGCCTCTCCCTCTTCATTGCGATGCTCTTTGCCGCCGGTGCCGCCTTCCTGCGCGCCGCCGAACCGCCGCCGATTCAGGTCGGGCTGGAGGGGCAGATCGAAGTCGAGATCTCCGGCGTGGAATTCGAGCCGCTGCCCGCCGACGAGCGCGCCGACATGCTCCTGCGGCTCGCCTCTGTCGAGGGAGCCGAAGGCGGCGGCGGGTTCGTTTACGACCTGCGCTACATCGGGTCGGTGCCGGGGCGGTTCGACCTCGCCCAGCTCTTGCAGCGCAAGGACGGCGAACCCGGCCAGCCGGAGCCGATCTGGGTCGAGATCACCGGGCTGCTGCCGCCGGAGCACGACATGCTTTTGGAGGAACAGGGCCGCAGCCCGCTCAGCCTCTTCGGCGGCTACCGCGCGGTCATGATCGCCGTCGCCTGCCTCTGGCTCCTCGCCTTCATCCCATTCTGGCTCACGCGGAAAAAACGCGCTGCGCCCGCCGGGGAAATCGCCGCGCCGCCGCCCACGCTCGCCGACCGCCTGCGCCCGATCGTGCAACGCGCCGCGCGGGGCGATCTGGACGCCGGCGGCAAGGCGCAGCTCGAACGCATGCTGCTCGGCTTCTGGCGCGAGCGGCTCGACCTCGGCTCGAAGCCGTCGTCCGAGGCGCTCGCCGCCATGCGCGCCCACCCGGAGGCCGGCGCGATCGTCCGCAGCCTGGAAGAATGGCTCCACCGCCCGCCCGGCTCCGCCCAGGTCGATATCGACGCCCTGCTGCAACCCTACGCGGCAGAACCCGCGCCGGGCGAGGGGGCGGTTTAGCCTTTGCCGGTCACCCCAGCCGGCGCTTGGTCAGATACTCGGCCAGCGTTTCGTCGTAGCGGCGCTTGGTCCGCGCGGGCACGTAGTCGGCTCCGATCTGCCCGCAGGCCTTTTCGACTTCTTTGAGGAATTTGCCGACGTGATCGAGATACGCTTTGCGCACCGATTTCGGGTCGATCTTGAGGAGCGTGTCGGGGACTTCGAGCGAGCGGAAATTGTTGAACTTCTTGAACGGAAACGTGAGTTCCTCCTCGGCCATGACGTGGAAGACGGCGACCTCGTGGCGGCGGTGGCGGAAGTGGTGGAGCGCGGGCGCGATCTTCTCCGGCGTGTCGAAGAGGTCGCTGATGAGCAGGACCAGCCCGCGGCGCGGGATGCGCTCGGCGACTTCGTGCAAGACGTCGGCAGCGGCCGTTTCGCCGCCGGGTTCGCTGCGGTGCAGTTTTTCCAAAATGTGGCGGACCTGGGCGGGGCGGCTGGCGGCGGGCAGGTATTCGCGGACCTGCGTGTCGAACGTGACCAGCCCGGCGGCGTCGCGCTGCCGGATGAAGAGATAGGCCAGCGCGGCGGCGAGAAATTGGCCGTAGCGGAATTTCGAGCACGGCTCGCCGCCGGCCGCCGCCGCCTCGTCCCCGCGATAGGCCATCGAGCCGGAGCAATCGAGCACAATGGTGGCGCGCAGGTTGGTCTCATCGACGTATTGCTTGATGTAGTAGCGGTCGCTCTTTCCGTAGGCGCGCCAGTCGAGGTTCCGCAGGTCGTCGCCCTGCGCGTATTGGCGGTGCTCGGCGAACTCGGCGGAAAATCCCTTGAACGGGCTGGCGTGCCGCCCGGCGATCGCGCCCTCCATCTTGCCGCGCGACAGCCATTCCAGCCGCGAGAGCGTCGCCGCCGTCTCGTCGGGCAGCAGTTGCATGAAGGCGAGGTCCTGGTCCGGATCGGGCATCGGCGGGCGGTGGGAAGGCTTGGGCGGTCCGGCTAGATCATCTGTTTCTCTAGCTCGGCGACCTCCTTTTTGATCAGGCTGCCGATCCGGTGCTTGGCCAGATAGACCTGCGCCATGCTCACGCCCAGTTCCTTGGTCACCTTCTTCGCCTCCCAGCCTTTCACCACGTAGCAATCGAAGATCTGATACTGCTTGGGCGAAACGCGCGTCTTCACGAGGTCCAGCGCCCGCTCGGCGAGGTTCTTTTTCCACTCGTTGTCCCAGACCTGCTCCAGCACCTCGGCGTTCGGGTCCGCGTAGCGGTCGAGCGTCGCCGTCGTCCGGTCGTCGTCGTCGTCGCCCTTGTTCATGTGGGTGTCCTTGGCGCGCTTGCGGAATTGGTCGGCGATCCGCCAGCGGGTCATGTTCATGAGCCACGACTTGAACGACCCCTGCGCCGGATCGTATTTGTTTTCCTTTTGCGTCTGCTTGGCCAGCGAGATGATCGTCTCCTGCACCACGTCGAACGCCTCGTCCGAGCGCAGCCCCGCCTTGAGCGCCACCGAGTAGATGAGCCGCCAGTAGGTCTTGTAGAACTCATCCCAAGTGCGCTGGTCCTCCCAGTTGTCGAGCCTCTCGATGAGGCTCTTGCGGGTTTTGAGGTAAGCCTTTTTCCACTCGGGGTTTTTGGCGAATAACTCGTTCTCTTGGGGCTTCTTGGGCATTGCCCTCCTATACACGATTTTTCGAGAAAATCAGTTTTCTGTTTCGAGGCGTGGGCGCGCCATCACGACTGGTCGCCCCGAAACGGCTGGGGTCCGCGGTGCATGGGCAGCGTTTTTCCGGAGTCGGGATCCGTAAGTGGCACCGGAGGTGACGGCGGGGGCATCGGCGGGCTTTTGATGCCGAGAAAGTGATGCGGATTGGGGCGGATGCTGGGAAAGGGTTCTCCGGCGGGATGGCGGATGATCTGGATCTGCGGGATCGCCACCAGCTTCCGGCGGTCGGCGATCTCGGGTTCGATCGCCTGCGCGAGGTCCCACGCCGTTTTTCCCGCCACCTTGCGCACGCCCAGCCACGGGAGGTAAGCGCGCCCGCCTTCATCGACCTCCAAAAACGACATCCGCCCGAACGGATTGGCCGGGCGAAAGACGAGCGTGTCGCCGGGCTGGATCGGGTCCTCTGCCGCCGTCGGCGGGGCGACATCTTCCGGCTTCTTCGGGGCGGGTGCCGTCTTCGGAGTGATTCACGCCGTTCGGGATCGGCACGGGCGACGGCTTGCGCCCCCGTGGCTTCAGCCTCTCCGCGCGGCTTCTCGGGCTGGGCAGCGAGAATCCCGAGGGTTACGGCGGCTAAGGCGATGGCGGCGGCGGCTTTCATCAAAATCTGTGGGGTCTCGAAACTCGATTTTCCCTTTTCGCGAAACGTTGTCTTCGGCGGCGGATCTTCTTTGGGGGTCAACCGGTCCGCCGGGAGGCATCGGCTTGAGCGGAGGAAACCCAGCTCCGCGCTTCAAAGAAATCGAAAGCCCGCGAACGCTGCCCCACTCCTTTCCCAATGGGAGCAAGCGGATCCGCATCTTTCTGCCGAGGTGCGATTCGATCATCTTTTCCGCTTCAGCGTCAAGCGCGGCTCCCTGCTTCTCGCCCGCGGCTAGCGGATTCCTCCACGCCTGGCAGCCGCACTTTGCCGCCCGCCTCTACCGCCAAGATCGCGGAATGGATCGCCTGATCGCCTTTCTCGGTCGCGCGCCCAAAGGAGCACGCGTCCGCCCTCTTGGAGGAAGCGATTTCCATCTGGCTCGCCCACGATGACCGGGGGGATCGCGGAGTTCGACTCCACCCACATCAAAAATCGCCGCCCTTTCGAAAAAGTGCGTCTCCAAAAAACGCTGCGCTTCGAGACCGATCCCCTCCAATTGCCTCCCCGCCGCCTTTACCCGACCGCCCAGAAAGAACTCGACATAGCCTTGCTGATTGACCCACGCCCGCATTGAATCGGGTTTATCATCTTGGTTCCCGACTTCGCGAAAACAATAACCGATCGTATCGCCGGCTTCGATATCGGGCGGGGGTTGGACCTGCGACTGCCCGGAGATGGGGCAGAGCAAAAGGGCGATGGCGGCGGCGGCTTTCACGGCGTCACTCCACGTCGTTTGGATTGGGCGGCGGTGGTGCGGGATCGGGATTGTGGCCTTCGATGGGTTTTGGGCGGGCGAGCACGGTTTGTTCGGCGGGGGTGATGCTGGCTTCGGCGTCCTCCAGCCCGCGGAGCAGGGCGATGGGCGCGGGGTCGCCGGGGGTCAGGTAGTAGCAGGCATCGACGACATCTTGGTAGCTGCGGACCGCGCGGCCGGCGATCGATTTGATCACATCGCCGGTGCGCAGCCCGGCGGCGGCGGCGGGCGAACCTTCCTTCACCGCGATGATCGCCGGGGTGGTGGTGCCGGCGTCGAGTTCAAAGCCGAGCCACGGATAGCGGACGGCGCCGAGCTTTTCGTAGTCGCGCAGGATCTTCTGGGCGATCTCGGCGGGCAGGGCGAAGGCGAGGTCGGGGCCGCCTTGCGGTCCCGCTCCGGACCCGGCGGCCGGCTCCGCCTTGATGCTGACCAGCAGGATGCCGATGGCCGCGCCGGTCCGGTCGAGGATCGGGGCTCCGAAGGCACCGCCGCCCGGCGGCACCGCCATGTGCAGGCGCAGCACGCTGGCGGGGAGCGGCGCGCTGCGGAATTCGTGCTCGCGCCCGGCGATGCGCCCCGGCGTGCACCGCCCCGGATCGCCATCGCCCGCCGATGGGATCGCCGCGTGGGCGAACGCCCCGGCGTCCGCCGCCCAGCTCTCGCCCAGCGGGATCGGCGCGGTGCCCGCCAAGCCATCGGCGCGCCCGACGGCGAGCAGCGTCTGCGGGTCGATGGCGAGGATGCGGGCGGGAAAGGCGGCGTCGCCCCGGCGGCAGGTGACGGTCGCCGCGCCGGATTCGCCGGCGGCTTTCACGCCGGAAATGACGGAGACGAAAGTGCCGTCGTCGCGGATGAGAAAGCCGGTGCTGACCTCGGATCCTTGCGCGGTCTGGCGCTCGACCCGGATCAATGCCGGGGATGCCTTTGCCCACAGCGCGCCGCCGTCATCCGGGGCACCCGCCACGGCCGGGCGATGCCCGCCCGCGAGCAGCAGGGCGGCGAGCGCGGCGCAGGCCAGAAGGCGCGGTCGGCGGCGGGGCGATTTCACTTTGGTCGGCGGGATTCGGCTTAGGGTCCCGCCTGCGCCCGGCGGCGGCACCGGATTAAAACTCACGGATCACGCGGCGCTGGTCGGTGCGGACCGGCACGGGCACCGCCTGCTCCGCGCGCGGCGCATCGGGGTCCGCCAAGATTTCGATCAAAAACGGATGCTGCGCCGGTCCGCTCAGGTTGACCGGCTGGAGCACCGGCTGCCCCGCGCCGGGTGCCATCACCGGAGCCGGTGCCGCGACCTCCGCCTCGCCTCCGCCTCCGCCCCCGAGCACCGCGCCGCCTTGCATGTGCAGGAAAAGCGCGATCATCGCCGCGGCGTAGGCGGCACCGGCGGCATACGCCCAGCGCGGCGCGCCGAACCCGGCGATGAACGTGCCGAGCCGCTCGATGAACAGGCTGCGGGACGAGCGCCGGAGCATCTCCTCCCGCTGGCGGCGCTGGAACTCCCCGGCGAACGATTCGAGGTATCCCTCCGGCGGGCGCTCGTGGCGCTTGAGCCGGAGTAGGCGCTGTAAGTCTTGGAAGTCTTCGCTCATTGCGATGGATCTGGGGATTCTAGGGGGAAATCGGGATGGGGAGAAAGCAAAATCTTCACCTGCCATCTTGGTCGGGAAGCAGGCGGCTGGGCAGTCAGGGGGTCAGAAAGTCTTGGAGGAAAACTTGGAGCTGCCGGTGGGCGTAAAAAAGGCGTGAGCGCACGGTGCCCTCCGAGACGCCGAGCACCTCGGCGATCTGGGCGTGGGGCATGCCTTGGATGTCGAACATCGTGACCACCGCGCGGTGGTCCTCGGAGATCTGCATCATCGCCGCGTTCAGGCGCTCCTGCAGCTCGCTGATGTTCGCCTCCCGCACCGGGTCGCTCTTCGCGGTCGCCTCGATGTAATCGGGGTCGTTTTGCACGCCCGCATCCATGTCGTCCAGGCTCACCCGATTGCGCTGCCGGTTCCGCTTTTTCAGGAAATTCAGCGTCATGTTGACCGCGATCGAATAGATCCAGGTGTAAAATGCGGAGTTGCCCCGGAACCGCTTCAGCGACCGATACGCCTTGGCGAAGATGTCTTGGAGCAAGTCGTTGGCGTCCTCGTGGTTGGACGTCATGTGATAGACCAAGCCGTAGAGCCGGCCGCTGTGCTTGCGCACCAGATCGTCGAAAGCGGTCGTGTCGCCGCCCTGCGCCCGCGCGACTAGCTCGCGGTCCTCATCTGGCTTTCGCATTCGGTTTTCGCTGGGCATCCGGGATGATTTTCCCGAGCCTAGTCCGCCGCCCCGGCGTGTCAACGGAGCCGAGCCAGCAGCGGCCGCCGCGCGAGAGGCGGCGTCCGGCATCCGGGTGGCAGGTGGGGCAAATACGTTCATCGCTAGGGATTTGTGGGCTGTTAGGTGAGAGGGGACGCCTCGGGACCGCGCGTCCAAGTGATTGGGACGCCCCAGCGCGCCGCCCCGTTCAAAAATAGATGCATCTCCAAAATCTCGGTCAGCCCTCCACTTGCGGTGCCCGCCTGACGATATCGGCATGCAGCCCTCGGTCATTTCGCAAATACCAGCCGAACGCCTCGATCGGGATAAGGCGGCGTTCGCCAAGCAACTGCTTCTGCTGGTCGTCATAAAGTGCGGTGCTTTTGACTGAGGCATAGCGGAAAGACGCAAGCCGGTGCGCGCCATCGCTATCCATCGGCTCCCGGGTGATGAGACCCTCTCGGCCTTTGTCCAACCGTATTCCCTCAATCTGGTCCCATCGCTGGCTGAGTTGATAGCCAAATTGCACCAGGCGCACGCCTTCCGCCGACAATTCAAGCCGGGTGTAGCGGATCAAAAGATGCCATAAAGCGAGGACGACCGCCGAGATCCCGATCAGGAGTACGCCGACAACCCGCCCACCTTCGTCTCCGCCCCCCGCGATCAGGACGATGAATCCAAGCAGGAGAAGCGGAGCAAACATCCACCACATCACAGATCGACGCCACGGGCTGATCCGGTAGACGATCAAATCGCCCCGATCTTCTGTCGTGGGCATCGGCAAACAGGTGATCCGCCTTAGCCGAAAAGTTCGGAGACCGGCTCGGCGCCTTTCCGGACGAGTGCCATCGGGCGGCCGAGCGGTGTTTCGAGTTCCTTTTTGGGGTCGATGCCCAAGGCGTGGCAGATCGTGGCGTGGAGGTCGGAGACTTTGACCGGGCGCTCGAACGGCTCGACGCCGTCCTTGTCGGAGGCTCCGATGACCTGGCCGCCGCGGATGCCGCCGCCCGCCATCAGCGCGCTGAAGACTTTGGCGTGGTGGTCGCGGCCGCCGTTGTCGTTGACCCGCGGCGTGCGCCCGAATTCCGAGAGCACGACGACGAGCGTTTTCTCCAGCTTGCCGGTCGCCTTGAGGTCCTCGATCAGCGAGGCGAGCGCCGGGTCCATGACGCCGCCATGGTTGCGCATCGCGTCGAAGATGTTCGCGTGGTTGTCGAAGCCGCCGCGGTTGACCTGGACGAACCGCACGCCGGTCTCGACCAGCTTGCGGGCGAGCAGCGCGCCGCGCCCGAATTCGGTCTGCCCGTAGCGCTCCAGCGTGGACTGGCTTTCTTTTTCCAGATCGAACGCCTTGAGCGCCGGCGACTGCATAAGGGCGACGGCGTCCTTCAAGGCGGTGTCGGTGGCGGCGAGTTCCGGCGCGCCCGTGCGCGCGGCAGCGCGCGCATTCATCCGCATGAGAATGTCGAGCCGCTTGGTGCCGCGCGCCTGGCTGATGCCCTCGGGGAACGACAGGTAGGGGTCGCGCTCGCCGGGGCGGCCGACGTAATATGCCTCGCACTTTTGCCCGAGGTAGCCCGCCTTCGGAGCCATGCCGCCGATGCTGATGAAGGCCGGCAGTTCGCCGAGCGCCTCGCGCTCGCTGGCGATGACCGAGCCGATGCCGGGGTGAACGAGGTTCGGGGCCTGCGCGTAGCTGGTCTGCAGCTCGTAGGTCGCCCGGCCGTGGTCGCCGTTGGTCCCGGCGATCGAGCGGATGAGCGCCGCATGGTGCATCTGCTTAGCGAGTTGCGGGAAAATCTCGCTGATCTGGATGCCGTCGGCAGAGGTCGAAATCGGATCGAATTCCCCGGCGGTCGGGCGCCCCGGCTTCGGGTCCCACGTATCGATGTGGCTCATCCCGCCGCCATTCCAAAACAGGATCACATGCTCCGCCTTCGCCGCACCCGCCGTCCCGCCCAGCGCAAGCAGCCGGGAGATCGGCATTCCAAGGAGGGCGGCTCCCGCCGCGCCCACGTTTTTCATCATGCGGCGGCGGGTGAGGAAGTAGTCGGTGCAAGGCATGGGTAGAGATGGGGCTGAATTTGCGTTATTAGATAAATCAATACGGAGACGTTGGCGATGAAAAATCACGGCATTTCGCTGGGGAATCGAGAGATTGCCCCAGAATCCGAGAAGCCCACCAATCTGTCGCGATTTGATCGCGATCAGGCGGACCCTTCAAAGAGGAGCGGCGTCTCCGTCAGCCAGAGTTTCGAGGCGCGCTCGGCCGAGCGGACTGCGCTGTCGCCGCCTTCTAAAAATCGGGCACCCACCAAGGCGATCGCCCTAGCGAGCCTCGGTGGAACCGCATTGCCGATCTGCCGGTACTGAGAACTCTGGGAGCCGAGGAGCTGGTAGGACATGGGGAAGGACTGAATGGCGAGGCATTCGTCGACGGTCAGCCTCCGGAGGCGTTTGGGGACGGTCCCCGTGCGGGGTGCCTCGCCTCTTCGGAGGGACTGGTGGTATTCTTCCACAAAACTAGCCGCTCCCTCGAAGATCTCTGCCTCATCCACGATCGGCGTCTTATTGCCCCCCATCGATGCAGGCAGGGTGGAAGAGACGCCGCTCGATCGAAGCGGTCGCCCCGCCCCGTTAAAAAGCATGCCAGCGTAGGGCGAAGGTCGGAGGACCGGGCTTTTGGCATAGGTGACCACCGCGCTACAGGCTCGGGGGTTTCCGGGGCTGCCAGCCCGTCCAAATTTTCTCACCACATCGGCGACACTGGCTGGCTTTTCACGATAACGGTCAAGTTCTGCGATCAGCGCGGCGCGCAGATTCACCCTGTTGAGATTCCACGCCTTCCGGTTCAATCCCACCAAAAACATCCGCTCCCGCGATTGGGGCACTCCAAATGCGGAGGCATTCAAGACGACGATGCTCGCTTCATAGCCCAGCGCATCCGAACGCGAAACCAGCGCCTCCCTCACCTGCTTCCACCGCTGCATGTGACCCCAGCGCCTTGACATTCTCGCAGACAAAGAGGCGCGGCTTCACTCGCCCGACCGCCTCCAAGAAGCGCCAGATGAGCGCGCTGCGCGGATCTCCGGGATCCATCTTGCCCGCCACGGAGAACCCTTGGCAGGGAGGCTCTCCGTAGAGGCAATCGATACGATCCGTTTCTTTTGGCAAGCTTTCAAAGCAATCGTCCAGCCCCCCTCAAAGATTGGGGTCCGATGATTCGCCCGATAGGTGGAGCAGGCGTCGCCATCGATATCGTTGGCGAACACATTTGAAAAACCAGCCTCTGAAAACCCGGCATCCATCCCCCTGCTCCCGAGAAAAGCGAAACGGCTGAAAATGGGGAAGGATGGCTCATAGCGGTTCTGTTCAAATAAACAATCTGACGCCCTTGTCCATTAAAACTGACAGCAGAGCAGGCGATGTGACGCATAGTCCGTGGACGGATGGGCTGCAAGAGCGGATCGCTATAGCTTGAAGAATCCGCACGCTATCGCGACCGATAAGGCTGTTGTGTGCTCCCGGTTTGCCGCCCGGCTCCGCGAGATCCGCAAGCAGTCAAATCTATCCCAGGAGAAGCTCGCCGCCGAAGCTGGTCTGGACCGAACCTATGTGAGCGGGTGCGAGCGAGGCGTCCGCAATATCAGCCTTGCAAATATCGTTAAGCTTGCGGCGGCACTCGGGGTCCAACCTTCTGAACTCCTCGACAACCAATGACTCTCAAGGAAAGGCACGAAGGGCAATGTTTTGCCCAAGCGCTTCGGGAGCTGACGCTGCCGATCCTGCCTAGCGAGGAACCAGATGCCGTCGAGAGGCTGAGAGCTTTTGCGGAATCCGCGGGGATCGGCGGCGCAGAGATTGTTCCGCTCGTCAGGTCCGCCCTCCGTAAATGGGACGAGCAGAACGAACCCGGACGAGAGCTGAGATCGCTCGTCAGCGCCGCCTTAGGAGATGGCGAAGGTCACCGGATCGGCGGGGCGAAGTACTTTGAGATCGGCTTCCGGCTGGCAGGTTCGCCGCACCACCTCACGCCTGCGGCGATCCGGCAGATTCTCCTAGATTTGCCCCAGATTCAGGCCTGGCGCGCCACTTCCGCCACGTCAGCCTCTCGCATCGCCCAGTTGCTTAGCGCGATGAAGCCAGCGCTCCCGCTCAGTTGGATGGCACTTCGCGATCTGCTGTCGTGCCTCGGGGACCGGCAGACCGTTTCCACCGAAGACCTAAAAGCCACCCACGCCGCCGACCTGGAATTGGAAGAAATGGTGTTCGCAGATGCCCCGCTGCGGCTGGCGATGGCGCAAGTTGGCGAGATGGGCAAAGCATTCAATTTTCGCGGGGATCTGCCGGGACTCCTCGAATCCGCTTTGCCTCTCGGCACGCCCAACTATGCCGTCGCCTTCATCCTCCAATTCCAGCTTCTCCATCTAGAGCAATTCGATTGCTCACCGAGCTTCGCTTATGAATTCAATCCAAGGGGAGAGTTCGCGAAATGGCTCATCAAGCAGTATCCCCCGCTGATTGTCGGAGGTAAAGAACCCTTCCTGAATATCGCCAAAGGAGCCTATCGGTTGACCGAAGACTGGGCATTGCCGCGAAACGATGCGAGGGCTTGCCTCAGCCTCGCCAAGATCTTCTCGGGGCTGGAGGAGCTAAGCTATACGCCCCGGCGGGAACTGGCGGCGTTCATCCGGCGGCTGGTAGCCCGGATCTTGAAAGCCCTGCACGGTGGCGGGGGCGATTGTCCGATCCCCGATCCGCTTCCTCCCGGCACGGCTTTCAAGATAATCGAATCCATCTGCCAATCTCCAACGCAAACGTTCGGTATACTAGAGCAACGGCTTCTCGATTCTGTCGCAGCGAGCCTCCTGCGCAAGGAGGATGGCTGGAGGGCGACTACCATCTACCATTCGATCAATGCGACCAACCTCAGCGCCCTGAAATTTGGAGACTGCGAATTTATCCATTCGAGCACCTGCCGAATCCGCGCCTTCGAGAGCCACGCGGCCCATCTGACCCGCGCTTACGTCGACGACCATATCGACACGGCGGGTCGTTTCCTCGAAAGACGCCTGAAACTTTTGGAGCAGCAGATCGATACGGCTGACCTGAAAATCGAGGTCCAATTCATCGCCCACTCGCTATCCCCCGATCTTCAGCCTGAGACGGTTGAGCTAGACACGGGCACGATTCGCCAGAAGGTTTCGCTTGAGTATCGCACCTTCGCGGATCTAGTCGGGCGCGGCGAAAGAAACCGGGCATCTTGAAAATGAATTTTCGAACTGGGCGGTTAAGTTACTCAACAACCACGGCGAAGTATTTACGCCTGCATCGGTCCGAAGTCGCGTTTTGACCCTCGGCGAAATCGCCTCCAACCAACCAATTTCAAATCGCCAATCACGCTCCTGATGATGGATCCAAACGAATCTGCCGCCACCCAAGCCGGGGTCATCCCATTCCTGCGGGAAGGGGGGAAGTTGAAGGTTGTGATCATCACGAACCGGCGGGGCGACCGCTGGCTGGTGCCGAAGGGGGACAAGGAGAAGGACCTCTCGACGCAGGAGAGCGCGATGAATGAGGCGTTTGAGGAGGCGGGGTTGATCGGGGTGCCGCACCCGCATCCGTCCGGGCACTACGTGCGGCGGCCGAAGAGCAAGAAGCCGGTGGAGGTCGAGATGTATCCGTTTCAGGTCGAGCACCTTCTGTCGGAGTGGCCGGAGCGCCGCTACCGGAAGCGGCGGATCGTGGGCTACCGGCGGGCGGCGCAGGTTGTGCGCCCGAAGTCGCTGGGCAAACTTATTTTCGAGACCTGCCAGCAATTGGAGGAGGAAGAACGGCAGGTCGGCCCGTAACCCCGGCATTATGGCTATCGAAATCGAACGTCGATTCCTCGTCCGCGCGGACGGCTGGCGCGCCGCCGCCGATGCGGGCACCCCGATCCAGCAGGGCTACCTGACGCCGCCCGGCGGCAGCGGTCCGACCCTCCGCGTGCGCCTGTCCGGCGAAAAGGCGTGGCTGACCGTGAAGAGCAAGCGCACCGGCGCGGCGCGGCACGAGTTCGAATACCCGATCCCGGCGGCCGACGCCCGGAATATCGCGGAGGGGCTGTGCCCCGGCGGCTGCCTGGAGAAAACGCGCTTCCGCGTGCCGGCGGGCGGCGGTCTCACCTGGGAGGTCGATGTCTTCGGCGGCGAAAACGAGGGCTTGGTCCTCGCGGAAATCGAACTGCCCGCCGAGGACGCCGAGTTCGATCAGCCGGAGTGGCTAGGCGAGGAGATCACCGATGACGACCGGTATTCCAATGCGGCGCTCGCGGCGCATCCGGTCGGGCGCTGGTAAGGCGCGGGCGTGGTAGCTGGCGGCTTCGCCGATCGGCAGTGGATGATCGGCAGGATGCCGATGCTACGTTGACGCTTACGCCTCGTCTCCCGCGACCGCGAATTCCTCCAGCACGCTGCGCGAGACGTAGCGGAGCGCCTTTTCGTGGGTCGCTTCGAGGATGACGGGCGCGGCGTGGCCGGCGTCGAACGCTTCCTTCCAGCGGGCGGCGCAGACGCACCACCGGTCGCCGGGCTTCAATCCGGGGAAACCGAAGTTCGGGACCGGCGTGGTCAGGTCATTGCCGGCCGCTTTGGAAAAGGCGAGGAAATCGGCGGTGACCACGGTGCAGATCGCGTGGCAGCCGAAGTCTTCCTCGCCGACCTCGCAACTGCCGGTCCGGTAGAAGCCGGTGAGCGGATCGACGGAGCAGGGGATGAGTTCGGTGCCGAGGACGTTGCGGTGCATGGGCGAAAGAACCCTCCGCCGGGATGCGGGGCAAGCCGAATCCTTCCCGGTCCGCGCAAATTCTAGGCGCGCAGGGCGCCGCGCGAATCGGCATTGCGCGGATCGCCGCCCTCGCCCACACTGCGCGACTTCACCCCATTCCATGCGCCGCGCCGTCTATGCCGGGAGCTTCGATCCCATCACCAATGGTCATCTCTGGATGATCGAGGCGGCGGCGCGCATGTTCGACGAGGTCACCGTCGCGATCGGGGTGAATCCCGACAAGACGTATTCGTTCAGCCTGCCGGACCGGCTCCGCCTTCTCACCGAGGTCACCCACGGGATGCCCGGCGTGCGCGTCGATCACTTCGACAACCAATACCTCGTCGCCTACGCCGCCCAGGTCGGCGCCCAGTTCGTCGTCCGCGGCATCCGGTCGCCGGCCGACTTCGAATACGAGCGCGTCATGCGCCATCTCAACGCCGACCTCAGCCCGGACATCATCAGCGTCTTCCTCATGCCCCCGCGCGAGGTCGCCGAGGTCAGCTCCAGCCTCGTCAAAGGCTTGATCGGTCCCGCCGGCTGGCAGCCGACCGTCCGCAAGTTCGTGCCCGCCTGCGTTTACGACTTTCTCGTCGCGCACCGCCCGGAGTGAGGTCGTCAACTACGACTCGCCTTTCTCCAAAGCCGCGATTTCCTCCTTGGCGTTCGCGCTCAGGTCTTCGTCTCCCGATTTCTCGATCACTTTGGTGAACCAGGCGACCGCCTTCGGTTTGTCTCCGGACAAGGCGGCGAACTTGGCGATATTGAAGACGATGAGGTAGTCGTCCGGGCTGAGGGCATGCGCCTTTTCCAGCGCGGCGATGGCCGCCTTGGTATCGCGTTTGATGAAGTGCTGGTAGAGCGCCTGGTCGTTCCAGCCGACGGCGAACTCGGGAAATTCCTTGTTCAGCAGCCCGACGATCGCGCCGAACGCTTGGTCGCCGAATTCGTTTTCCATCCGGTAGTAGTGGGCTCCGTAGGCGTGCACTTTGTCGGCGACGAATTCGCCCGGCTCGGCGTCGAGCGGCCCGTCCATCCAGCGCAGCGATCCGGGCTTCGCCTGCTTCGCGTGGGCGACCATCGCCTTGAGGACATCGAGCTGATCCTTCGGATTCTTCGGGGCGATTCCTGGAGCAGGTGGGAGACCGCACCAGATGTCGAGCTGGTCGGAAAGGCGGCCAGCCTCGCGCAGCGCCGCGACCGCCTTAAGTGGGCGAAGCCGGGATCGAACCCAGGTCCGATGCTCCCGGCGCGCTTGCCTTTCTCGTCGAGCAATTGATCTCCTTTTCTTCGACGCGTCGATCCGGACGGGTGCAGCCAGCCGCCACCAGTAGTTCGCGGCGGCGACCAGGCGCTCCGGCTTGTCAGGCTCCGCCTTGCGCCACGCTGATCGCCTCCGCCTTGTCGGGATCGTGCTTGGCGGCGGCAAGCCTATCCGCGAACGTCTCGGCACCCGCGCCAATTTGCGCCGAGGCGGCGGCGACTTCAGGACTACGGCGAATTTCAGGATCGGATTCATGGCAAAGTATCGCCCAGCGGTTGCGCGGCGGCGCGAGGGTCAGGTTCGCGCCGATTTGCCCTTGCGCGGGCGGCGCGATGAACTCGTGTGGATTGGAGAATTCCGTTGCGGAGAGTCACCCATCGGGCCGGGATCGGGTCGAGAAGATCGATCATCTACAGACGAATCGCTTCCTGTCCGGATTCAAGCGAGGCGATTTCCGACCGCCTTATCTGCACGCGCACAATCGAGCGCTCCCCCTTGTTCTCCGAAACTCTGAGCCATCGCCGTCCAGTCGCAAACCATCTCGATGAGATCAACGTCGGACATATCGTTTGATCGGCGTGAAACCTGGGTGATGCTGCCGTTTGACGTGGACGTGGTGGTGAATGCACACTGAACCTGCTCTTCGATCCCATCCGGATAGTCGAATCGCTCGCCAGCGCGGCGGCAGCGGTGATACTCCGTCAACCAAATGTAAGGCGTCCGCTCCTCCGGTCCAAATTTCGAGTCGTCGTGGATCTGCGCTCGTTCGATCAGTTCATCGCCATATTCTGTCAATGCTGCCATCGTCTCAAGGCAGGCACGAACCCGTGCGACGTGCGCATTGGTCCGCTCCTCAGAAGCGGATCATTTCGCCTGTTGGTTCCAGAGTGGGCATTGAACGAGTTTTACCCGAGAGGAAAAAAGCCTGGGGTCGCGACAAAGTATCGCCCAAGACAGGCGCTGGCGCGAGGGTCAGGTTCGCGCCGATTGCCTTGCGCGGGCGGCGCGATGCAGGGATGGGTTTTTGCCAGGCTCACCCTTCATCCGCCCTCTCGCGCCAGCGCCCAGGCCGCGCTGGCGCTGGCGCTTTTCTGCGGTGCCGCCATCGCCATCGCCCAAGATCTGCCGGAGGCAGGCGCGCCCGCCGAGGAGCCAAAGCCTGCGCCAGCGGAGGAAGTGCCCGAGCCGGACAAGGAGGCGGAGGCTGCCGCGCCGGCGGATCCTGCCGAAGCGGGCGAAGGCGGGCGCGCGGGCGAGGCGGCACCGCTTTCCACCAAAGCGATCGCGGAGCGGGCGAAGTCGATCGTCAAGATCACGCAGGGCGTCGAGCGAATTGGTGGGCGGCACCGGCAACGGGTTTGCGGTCGGGGATGGGGACTTTGATCGCGACCAACCTGCATGTGGCGGGCGAGTCGCGCGCGATCCAGATCGAGCGCCCGGCGGCGATATCTTGGACGCCGCCGCGGTCCACGCCTGGGACCGGAAGCTCGACCTCGCGATCCTGAAGCTGCCCGGCGGCCGGAAGCTGCCGCCGCTCGATCTCGGCGATTCCGCCAAGCCTCGCAGGGCGAGGAAATCGTCGCCCTCGTGGCAATCCGCTCGGCTTTAAATACAGCGTGGTGGACGGCGTGGTCTCCGCGATCCGGGAATTCGGCGGCCAGGAGATGATCCAGGTCGCGATCCCGATCGAGCCGGGGAATTCCGGCGGGCCGCTGCTCGACCGGCAGATGCGGGTGCAGGGCATCATCACGATGAAATCGCTGCAGACCGACAACCTCGGGTTCGCGGTGCCGATCAACCGGCTCAAGCTCCTGCTCGACCGCCCGAATTCGGTGCCGATGGACGCGTGGCTGACGATCGGGCGCTCGACGCGGACCGCTGGGCGGTGGTCGGCGGCGGCACGCGCTGGACCCAGCGCGCCGGCACGATCAATGCCGATGGCGTCGGCGCGGGCTTCGGCGGCCGCTCGCTCTGCCTGTCCGCCGACCTGCCGCCGGGCGACACCTACGAGGTCGAAGTCCAGTCAAGCTCGACGACGAAGGCGGCGCCAGTTATCTGGCGCGTTCGCCGCCGACGGCGGGGACGCGCACTATGGCTTCTACCCGAGCGCCGGGAGCTGCGGCTCACGCGCTTCGACGGGCCGGATGTGTTTTCGTGGACGATCCTCGAGCAGCTCAAGCTCGAAGCCTATCGCCGGGATGACTGGAATCACCTGCGGGTGCGCGTCGAGCCGGAAAAGCTGACCTGCTGGGTCAATGGCGCGCTGGTCGCCGAGTCGGGCGACGTCGGGCTGCGCGGCGGCATGTCACTGCTGTTCGGCAGACCGTCGCCGACTTCCGCTGCTTCCGCGTCGCCAAGCGCCCGTCGGCGGAGCGCGATCCCGAGGTCGCCACCAACCTCGCCAAGCGGATCGAGGAATTCGCCCTGACCGGCTTGGCGTCCGAGGCGCTGCTCGACAGCCTGAAGGAGACGCCGAACCTCGCCCACGAAATGCTCCTCCAGCACGCGCAAGAGTTGGAGCAGCGCATTGCCGACATGCGGAAGATCGCCGCGCAGGCCCACTATGATGCGGTGGACAAGGCGCTCGCCTCCGAGCTGGCGAAAGACGAGGGAGAGATCGATCTGTTCTATGCGGCGCTGCTCATCGCCAAGCACGACAACCCGGATCTCGACGTCGCCGAATACCGGCGCGAGGTCGCCCGCATGGCGGCCGCCGCGCGCGAGTACCGCCGGGGAAGCCGACGACCCCGCCTCGCTCCGCAACGGCTTGTCCGAGTATCTCTTCAACCGCTGCGGCTTCCACGGCAGCCGCGGCGACTACTACCACGCTTCGAATTCGTATCTCAACGAGGTGATCGACGACCGCGAGGGCATCCCGATCACGCTCAGCGTCCTCTACATCGAACTCGCCCGCCAGATCGGCATCCCCGGCGTGACCGGCGCGCCGGTGCCGGGGCACTTCCTCGTCCGCCATGACATCGACGGCACCGACCCGGTCTTCATCGATGCCTTCGACTACGGCAACCGGCTCGACCGCGCCGGGGTCGAAGAACTCGCCGGCATGGCGCTGGAGGACGAGCACCTCCAGCCGTCTCCGAAAAAGACATCGTCCTGGCATGCTCCGCAATCTCACCTACCACCTCGATGGCGAAACGCCCGAAGACGCCATCCCACCAACACCGCCTTAACCATCGATAGCGAGGATGCCGAAAGTTTACCCACCGCGTACTTCCTCCGGTTTCGGGCACCTACCAGAATGACGGAGCCAAGGAAGACATCGGCTGGTTGCTGGAAAACCAGCCTCCCGGCGTGAACGTCGAGAGCCTGAAGGAATTGTATCGGCGGTTGTAAGCTGAATTTCTGGCCCGCGTTTCTCCGATTCTCGGAATTCTTGGCACGCTCGGCTTCGGGGCATTCGCTATTCAACTTTGGCTCTTTCCCGATCCGAAGTATCGATCAAAAACACCATAGTGTTTGCGGCGAGCTGTCTTCAGTTGACCATATCGCCCGGTCAGAGGGAGGGACGTTGCAACTTTGGCTGACAGGAAATCCGACCCTCGCAGTAGCGCTGGATTTCCGGATTCGTATCGGAGTGATACATGCTCCACCTCGATGAAGGCATCGAGATGGAGGTCTTTATAGAAGAGGGCGAATACGGTCGCACCCGGAAAGACTATTTCGATGGATCAAGAGTTCATCCCCATCTGCGGACTCAACGAAGGTGTGTCGCACTCTTGAAGTTTGAAGATTTCAATGCCTGGCGAAGAAACAATACCACAATCGGAAGAATCTTGACGCCCATCCTGACGGTGGGCGCTATTTATCTTATGCTGGTAGGCTTCGGATTTGAGCTGATTTCATAGCATCCTTGGATCGAGGCGACGAAGAAGGGTGCGTCGTAGCGACAGTCCCGATGTCAGTTGCGCCAAAGGTAGACCTGGCTGATGCTGCCCTATTTCGTTCGAAATTTTGGTGGTTGAATCACTTGGGAGAATGTGCCGATAGGCGGAGCCGAGGACGAAGACTCCCGAGAAACGGCGCATGTAGGATCTTCGGCGCCTCGGAATCGGAGGCGACCCAATTCTGAAGGAATCTTTGAACCTCGATAGCGAGCATGGTCCATACCGCAGTTTACGTTCTCGGTAGGCAGGCACCATTGTCGATTGCTTTTACTTGACCTCCGAGGCATGAAGTGGAATACCGGCATTCCGCCGACGATGGCGCTCAGAGGCATGGTGCTGCGACGGCGCTCATTCCACGTGCTCCCGGATTTAGGTGGAAAGAGATCTTGCAGTTCGCGCGTCTCTCCCCGCATTCGGAACCAGCGTTACTTCTTCTTCTCCCAGCCGTAGATATTGAGGAAGACGAGGCGGATGAGGCGGCTCACGAGATTGGACGCGCGTTCGCCTCCCTTGGAATTTATGATCCCTCTATGGCTCGTTACATCTCTGATCTAGTTAGCGGGCTGTCCTACGGTGGTCGTTGGTGGCGGGATGAAAAATGGGGCTGGATCACGGACATCCGGGGAAGCTATCGCTGCCGCCAACGACTAGAAGAGGGCTTGGCGATTCCACGCCAAGAATCATTTCTCCGGCTCAAGGCTCTGATCGATTTTTTGGAAGCCGCCTCTCCTGAGGAAAGCCGGCACGAGAAAAACACCTGATCGGATCGCGCCTTGCCCCGCGAGAATTCCCGCAGAACCTGCGTATCCATCGCTCCGCCTTGCCACCCATGCCGCCGATCCCCTCTCACCCGCGCGACCTTGCCCGATGGGCATGGGACCCGGCGCGGCGTCCGGTGGCGCTGACGGCGCTGGGCGCGCTGGTCTGGGTCGTGCTTTGGCTCGATTGGTCGGGGTTCTACCTGCTGCCGCCGTGGCTTTCGCTCGCGGGCTTCACCGCCGCGCTTTACCCGTGCTACTACTGGCTGCGCAAGGCGTGGACCGGTCCGCGCCTCCGGCTCAACCTGATCGGGACGGCGGCGTTTTTGCCGGTCTGGCAGTGGTGCGTCTCCGGCTCCCGCGTGATGCATTGGCACCAGCTCGCGTCGTTCTTCGCCAAAGCCGGGCTGGTCGCGGCCTTCGCCATCGGCTTGGTCTGGGCGGTCTGGTATGTCGAGAGGGAATCGCGCGCCCTGCTGATGCAGCACGCCTAC
Source organism: Verrucomicrobiales bacterium (assembly GCA_041395145.1). Taxonomy (GTDB): domain Bacteria; phylum Verrucomicrobiota; class Verrucomicrobiia; order Verrucomicrobiales; family DEV007; genus JAWLBD01. The sequence continues at coordinate 160,540 of JAWLBD010000004.1, forward strand.
GCCGGGGCGATCCGCCGCCGGATCTGGAATCCGTTCGACCTGCTCGCCTGCTACTACCGGTCGCGCAGCCGCAAGCTGGAGCAATCGCTCTGGACCTTCGTGCTCTACACCCTCGCCTTTGTGCTCGCCATGTTCCTGCTCAGCCGGATGACCGGCTGCCGCGAGATCTACGAGATGCCGGCGGGCGGCGGCGAGCCGCAAAAGCTGCGCACGGTGGTGAAGATCGAGAAGATCATCAAAAAGAAGCTGGTCGTGAACCCGTATAGCGCGGTGATCTTCAACCCGCCGCCGATCGACGATGTGAAGCTCCAACTGCTGGAGGTGACCAAGCACCAATACAAGGTGGGCTACGGCAAGGACGACGGCGCGGGCTTCGCCAAAGGCACGCCGCAGGGCAAGGTCCGGTTCATCCGGCTCGAATACGGCGGCGGCGATTGGGACCAGGACATGATGGCGAATTCCGACCTGAACATGCTCCTCGAATACGGCATCCGCACCGGGCATCGCGTCGCGGAGAAGACGGAGACGCGGAAGATCGCGCAGCTCGCGAATTTCCCCGCCGACAAATCGCCGCCCTTTGTTTACATGACCGGGCAGCGAGGCATCGCGTTGTCCGACCGGGAGATCGAGGTGCTGCGCGAGTATCTGACCGACAAGCACGGGCTGCTCTTTGCGGACAATGGCGGGAGCGGCGGCTGGCACGGGCAGTTTTTCGACGTGATGCGGCGCGTGCTGCCGAAGGTGCGCCCGGTGCCGGTGCCGCTCGACCACCCTATCCACCGCATCCCGTATGAGATCCCGTTTTTGCCCTACGTCGCGCCCCACGGCGGCAAGGAAGCCTACGGCTGGGTCCTCAACGGCCGCCTCGCCGCCTACTACCACCCCGGCGACATCGGCGACGCCTGGGCGTGTACACGCCGGGGTCAAGCGCCCGATCTGGGAGAGCGCCTCCAGCTCGGCACCAACGTGATCTTCTACGCCCACGTCGAATATGCCAAGGCGCTGGAGGCGGAGGCGGCTGGCGGGGAGAAATAAGCGTTAGGGAGTTCCTGCAATGCGCCGCCGGAGATCATCCATTGCGTCATGCCCTTGTCGGAGCGTCCTCCTCCGTCCCAGAGTTCTTGCAGCTCTGAGTTCGGCGCGAGAATCCGTCAATCGCGGCAGCCGCCAATTCTTTAATCTCCGAGGGAACATCGGTAGGGTTCGCCTCGACCCAATGGTCGAGTTCTTCGCTGTAGGGATCGCGCAAACCCCATTGACCTTGAAGTCGAGCGATCACCTCGCAGGCACAAACCCTTGCAAGCCACGTCGCTGTCTAAATAGTTTTTTCTTCATCCAGGACAGCATGAATAGCTTGGCTTATCGCCCCCAACCCAGGTTCTCCCAGAAATGCCTGATCCAGTCGCAGGCGGTGTCGTTTCCAAATGTGTCTTCCGACCAGGCTCCATGATGATCTTGTTTTCTGATGCTTGAAACCAATCGCGTCAAACCGCCTCAGCCGGATGCCGCTGAGCCACCCCGGAAACCATCAAGAGCGGAAGGGTGGGGTGACGGATACGTCAGGATCTTCGTCATCTGGAACAGCGACCGCCACAACCGCCGACTTCGGCGGGAGCCAGATAAAATCTCGATGGGGCACCTGAAACGACCTACCGTCCGCCACATGAATCGTGAACGGCAGTCCCTCGTCGATCTTTGCTCTCATTTCTGCGTGGGTCATGGCAAAACGTCTTCGATTTTCGGATCGAAAACAAGCCGCAATTTCGGCTTCTGCATCCGTGCAATCGATTGATGCCGCCCTTCTCTGGAGATCAACCAACCTACCCGCTCGGCACCAACGTGATCTTCTACGCCGACGTCGAATGCGCCGAGGCGCTGGAGGCGGAGGCGGCTGGCGGGGAGAAATAGCGTGTAAGCTGTTGGACCCTCGGGCGAATCTAGGCTTGGTAGGTGCTTCCCGCCTATTCCTGACCCATCCAACCACCGATAAGACATGTTCCAACTTCGACGACTCCTCTCCACTCTGGGCTGCCTCCTTGCCGCCAGCCACGCCCACGCCCAGTTGCCCGACGACTCGCATTGGTACTACGACTACGGCGGTCCTTCGTCCGAGCCGTTCGGCGTCGAGATCGCCGGAGACTACGCCTACATCTTCGGCGGATTTTTGAACGTCGGCGGGAACATCGACATGAAAAATATCGTCCGCTTCCACCTCAAGCGGGAGCGCTTTGAAGAAATGCCGGGGATCGACCGGAACTTCCAAAACTTTGTCCGCGATGCCTACGCCGACCATGAGGGGAACATCTTCTTCTGCGGCGATTTTTCGACCGTGAACGGGATCACCGCGAAGCGGGTCGCGCGCTACCACATCGCGACCCAAACCTGGCATGCGCTCGAGGACGTCACGCTTCCCGACGGCGACCGCTACGGACCCTCCGGCGGCGGAGCCTATGCGGTGATCCGGGTCGGCAACTACGTGTATCTGGGCGGCTTTCTCTTCGATAGCCCGTCGAATGTCGGGCTGCGGTTCGTCCGCCGCTTTAACCTGAATACCGAACGCTGGGAGCAGGTCGGACCGGGGCTGAACGACACCGTCCGCGCCTTCGCCGTCGATTCCACCGGGCGCCTCTACGCCGGGGGCAGCTTCACCGCGACCGGCGACGGGGGAACCGCGATGGCGAATGTCGCCGCCTGGAACGGGACCTCGTGGCAGGCGGTGCAAGGCGGCGTCAACGGCGATGTCCGCGCGCTGGATGTCGATTCGATGGACCGGCTCGCCGTCGGCGGGCAGTTCACCGCCGCCGGCTCGGGTGGCGGCGCCATCGCCTGCAACGACGTGGCGATCTGGCAGTTGGGCGCGGGATGGAATGGTCTGGACGGCGGCGTGACCGGCGGCGGCAACGTCCACGGGATCTACGGGCTTTCGTTCGGCGGTCAGGACGTGCTCTACATCGGGGGAGACTTCGATTTCGACGCCACCGGGACGCGGTCGCTCAACAAGGTGGCCTACTTTTCCGGCGGGCAGTGGAATGCGATGGGATCAGGGCTCGGGCGGTCGTCTTCCCAGATCGTCAACGGCGTCGATGCGCTGGGCGACGATATCTTTTTCACCGGGGTTTTCGCGCGCGGCTGGACGTCTCCCAACTCCCAGCCCAATTGGGCGCGCTGGAATGCGAATATCGATTTCGAAGGCTACATCGTGGGGATGCCGTGGGTGAATTGCACCACCGAATTCCGGGTCCATCCGACCACGCCCGACAGCTATCTCCTATCGCATGGCTCAAATACGGGGCAGCGGTATGTGGTTCAGTTCAATGGGACGATGACCGGCGATTGGGTCACCATCTCCAGCCCGTTCACCGCCACCAGCGACGCCGGGGTCAACTGGACGATCCCATTCGGTCCGGGACCTCGATTCTACCGGATCCTCGGGCTGCCATAACCTACGCCGCCCTCACACGCCCGCGCCCTTTTCCACCGCCGTCCACTGCTGCAGCTCGATCACATTGCCCTCGGGATCGGCGGCATAGACCAAGGTGATCTCGCCCGCGCCCGGCACCGCCATCGTGTGCAGCGCGCCGTGTTGGGAGCCGCCGCCCGCGAGAACCGCCTCCAGCGCGGCGGGCACGTCATCGACCGCGAAGGCGAGGTGGGCGAAACCGGGGCGGTTGAGCGCCGGGGCCGGCGCTTCGGCTTCGGGATCGTATTGGAAGATTTCGAGCGTCGGACCGCCCTCGCCGCCGCCGGGCAAGAGGAGGTGGATGCCTTCGAGCGAGGCTCCGGGGATCGCCGTGACGCGCCCGACCCACTCGCCGGCGTAGCGCCGTTCGGGCGGGCGGGGGGTGCAGCCGAGGACGTCCGCGTAGAATTTCGCCAGCCGCCGCCAATCGCGGGCGACAAGATTGGTGTGGCGGTAGCGGGCGTTGATCGCGGGCATCGGTCGGCGGTCCTCGCTACGCGAGCTTGGACTGCTCGGCGTAAAGCTGGTGCAGCAGCGTGTCGGGCAGCTCGACCTCGCCGAACGTCAGCGGCTCGTCCTTCTTCTTGTCGGCGAGCACCTTGGGCTTCGCCGCGCCCTCGCCTTCGAGCAGCGAAATCGGGACCTGGCCCGCCGCGTCGGAACCCGCGCAGGATTCGATGATGCCGTAGAACTCATCGCCGCCGATGCCGTGTTGGACGACCGTGCCCGCGGCGACGTCCGCCTTCGCGTAGGCGTAAACATCCGCCACGCGACCGCGCTTGGGCGTGAGGACCGGCTCGCCGTAGAGCACCGCCTTGGCGATGGCGCGCGGCGTTTCTAGGTGGCAGAGGTGATACGGGCGGTAAAAAAGGTAGTAGGGCGGCTTCTCGGCCAGCTTGTAATACGTGAGGTAGGGCTGCTGGATCGGGTCGTCGCAATGCCCGACGACATAGACGCCGCCGCCAGGCTGCGCGCCGAGGATGTAATCGACGCAGCCGGACTCCGGATAGGCGTCGAAGTCGAACAGGTTGAGCACCTCGGTCACGTCCTTGCACGCCGGACCCTCCATGCCGGGCTTGAACGGCACCATGCCGAAGCCGTTGGAGACGAGCGCCATCTCGACGTTCAGCTTCGTGCCGTCGGTATAGGCGCAGCATTGGACCGGATCGAGGTTGCGCTTGGCGGCCTCGCCGATCAGATCGGTCGCCGTCTTGTAGCGGTCGAGGAAGCCCTTGATGTTGCCGGCCTGCACGAGGCGGAAGCCCCACATCTCGATCTCCTCCATCATGGTGGCGAGCACGCCGTGCTGGTCGCCGGCATCGGAAGTCACGATCACGCCCTTCTTCGCCGCCTCGTGGTTGAGCAATTTGCCGAGCGCCAGATCGACCTCCGCATTCATCAAAACGCAGTGCGCGCCCTGATCGATGGCGGCGAGGCAATACTTGGCCGCCGGACCGATCGTGTTGGAGCCTTCGACCAGCACATCGATGTCGATTGCGTTTGCCCCGGCCAGCGCGCCGAAGCAATCCTCGGTGAGCACCGGATTCTCGTAGGGTTCGAACGCCTTTTTAGCGGCGTCCAAAGCGGAGCGCTTGATGTCGCCGACGAAGGCGAGGGTCATGCCCGGGGTGCGGGCGATCTGCCAGGCGATGCCGACGCCCATGGCGCCAGCCCCGATAAGCCCGACGCGGATCGGCTTCCCTTCTGCTTCACGCTGCTTGAGTAATTCTAACATAGGGGAGTTTTTTGAAAGTGAGAGTGGTAGCGGGAAAACGAAGCGCGGCGCAAGGCGGCGTCAACGGCAGAGATTGGAGAAATTCGGGGATTGCCGCCGCCTACCTAATCCCCACCGCGCCCCGCGATCCAACGCCAGCCTTGCATGACCGCGATGAAGCCGAGACCAAAGGCAGCCCCGATCAGCACGGACCCCGGCAAACCGCTCGCATTTTCCCGCAAGAGCCGGTAGGCGACCAGCGCCCCCCCCAGCCCCGCGACAACGGCGGCGAGGCGGACCCAAAGCGGCAGCGTGGCGAGCGGGTTCATCGGCAATCGGGAGTGTGACATTGGAATGGATCTCATCGGCCCCCGAACCGGCGGCGGATCGCCCATTCGCCGAGCAGGCAGGCGAGGGCGGCGAGGAAGACGTAGGGGAGGTGCCAGAGCGAGACGGCGCGTGCCTCTTTGATCGGGACTTCGAGGTCGGGCAGGTCTTCGGCGATGGCGGCGAGGTCGCCGAGCGGGCGCAAGCGCTCGCCGGTTTTTTCGGCGATCAAATCGAGGAGGGCGCGGTTCGGGGTGAGGTGGCGGAATTCGTCGGCGCCGGGGTTGCTCGCCCAGCCGGAGGTTGCTTCGCCGAGGGCGTTGCCCCCGGCGTCGGAGGCGGCGGCGGCCACGCGGTACCAGCCGATTTCGCCGCCGGGCGGGAGATAGGCGCTGGCGAAGACGCCGGGTTCGCCGGGCACCGGCTCCGCCTCCATGGCGATCGATTCGCCGGTGGACGCGGTGAATTCCAAGGCGACGCGGGCGGCGGGATCGGGCGCGTATTTTTCATCGCGGACGGTGGCGCGGATCGCCATGGCACCGGGCGCGCCGCCTTCCGCCGGGGCGACCTCGACCGAGACGCGGTCGGGCACGTCGGCGACGAGCCAGCGGGCGAGCTGCCGCCACGCCTTTTCAAAGTCTGGCCGCTGCTCGGGATCTTGGAAGCCCCAGCGCCACAGGTCGCCGATGAGGAGCGCCGCCGCGCGGCCGTCCCCGTAGCGGTGGGCGGCCAGCGCCGGCTGCCTGGCCCCGCCATCGCCGCTCGCCGTCGCGAGGATCGCGGCTCCCGGCTTGACGGCGCGCGCCGCATTGGCGACCTCGAATGGCGGCATGGCGGCGAGCCGCTCGCGCTCGGCCGCCTCGGTGTCGCGCAGCCTGGCCCACGGCTGGAGCATGCCCTCGCGGGTCAGGTCGAGCCGGATTTCGCCGGTCGGGCGGTCGAGTTTTTGCAGGTAGATCGGGAGGATCGGCTCGATCGGAGTGCGGGCGTAGCCGCCCTCCCAAAACGCGCCGCCGCCGCCGAGCATGAGGAAGCCGCCGCCGCGCCGCGCGACGAAACGGTCGATCATCTCCATCTGGTCCACGGTGAAAAACGGCGCCTCGACCGCGTCGAGGATCAAGGCGTGGTATCCGAAGAGTTCCTCCTCCGTCTTGGGAAAGCCGTCGCGCAGCTCGGTCTCGCCTCTCACGCCGAGCCGGACGAGCACCGGCTTGTCGAAGCCGTCGCCATCGTCCGGATCCTGGCCGAAGCCGCGGAAGAGCGGGTTGCTCCGCTCGCCCTTGCGCCCCAGCCACTCGAACTTCGGTTCGCGGTCCGCCATCCGGATGAGCCCGACCAAGCCGAGCTGGTCGTCTTCCGCCAAGGCGCGGCGCAGGAACTTGAACTCCCAGTTCGGTCGGCCGCCGACGTAGAGGAGCCGATAGGGGCCGGCTCCGCGGCGCACCGCGATGACCCGCGCGTCATTCTGCGGGGCGGCGTCCACGGTGCCCGGCTCGGCGTGGGCAAGGCGCAGCGTGTAGAACGACAGGCCCGGCTTTTCCGGCGCGATCTCAAACCGGACCGCCTGCGGCTGCCCATCCGCCAAGGTCAGCCGCTGCCGCGACACCTCCGCCCCTCCTTCGGTGAGCAAGATCGCATCCGCCGGCACCGGGCCGCCGCCGAATCCCGCCGCGAGAACCTGCGCGTTGACGGTGACCGGCGCGTCCTCGAATCCGGTCTCGGTCGCCGACGCCTCGGCGATGCCCAGGTCCGGCGCGGCTTCGTCCGATCCGACGGCGATGGGAAAGATCGGCGGCAGGTCGCCGAGCAGCGATTCGTCCACCGCGTCGGTCGCATTGCCGTCGGTGAGCAGGATGGCGGCGGCGAGCGGGCGCGGCGGCGCTCGCGCAAGCCGACGAGACCCGCGCCCAGCGCGGTGGCGCGGTCGTCGAAGGCGAGGTCGCCGAAGCCGCCGACCGGGCGGAGCCTTGCGCCGAGCAGATAGCGGCGGACCTCGAATTGGTCGCCCAGCGCGACGAGCCACGAATCCGGCGCGGCTTCCGCCTCCGCCAGCGCATCGGCCAGCGCCGCGCCCCGCGATCTGGTTTCCCCGGCATCGCGGATGCCGAGCGAGAGCGAATCATCGGCGATGAGGGCGACGATGTTTTCGCCGGGCTTCGCCTTCTCCGTCACCCACTGGGGATCGAGGAGCGCGAGGGCGAGCAGCAGCAGGGCGGCAAGGCGGAGCGCCGCGCACGCCGGGCGCACCCAGCGGCGCGATCCGCCCGACGGCGCGCGCCGATAGCCCAGCGCGACGAGCAGCACCCCAACCGCAAAGAGCGCGGCGGCCGGCAAGAGCCAATCTTGCCCGGCAAAATGCAGGGCGCTGATGGGGAGGGCGGGCATGGCAGCCGCCATGATGAACCGGGCAAGGCGCGGCGGCAAGGGCGATGGCGCGCCCGCCGCAAAGTCGAACCAGGATCTATCCGATCATCCAACCGCCCCGGCGAAGCTGCGGGGCATCGCGCCAGGGCGCTTACTCCTGCTTCGCCCCGTCCGCTTCGAGGAATCCGGCTCCGATCTCGCGAGACTCGAGCGGTTTCGGGAGCGAGGCGCGATAGACGCGGCCGCTCGCAGCCCCGCGGATGCCGTCGCTGGCGGGCGTTCCAGAGATGGAGATCGCCGGTTCCTCCGCTTCAGACGAAGAGGCGATCACGCCTTTTTCATACAAGGTGGTGTCGTGCATGGCGGCCCCGGCCAGCGCCGCTTTAGTCGCCTGCTCGGCCATCCATTCCTGGTGGCGGACGACGAGGGCGAGGACGATGGCGGCGGCGGTCGCCCCAGCCACAGCGGGCGCGATCCAGCGCCGGAGAAGCTCGCTGCTACGCCCCGGCGCGTGCAGCGGCGGTGCCATCCGGCTGGCGGCACTTTGGAGCGAGCGCATCTGCGGGGCGATCACGCCCCCCTGCTCGACCCATTCGACATCCTCGCGGGTTAATTCATCGAGCTTCTCGGCAGCCTCGCGCGCCTTGCGCGCTTCGGACATCAGCTCGTCCATCGGATCGTTTGCGGCTTTGGTAGTCACGGCTTCTTCAGGCATTTGGGGGCAGGAATCTGGGCGCATCGACCAACTGATCGGCGCATGGGCCTGCTCCCATTGTTCATTTATCAAATCGGTCGCCGCCGGTCCGCTAGGCGCAGAGGCATTGGTTGACCAATGAGGCATAAATCCCTGTTTCAACGAAGCGATGGCTTCCCGCGTCGCGACCTGGGCGGAATCGTAGTCGCATTCGCCCATTTGAACCCCGGTCGGGCGGCTCCGGTTCGCTCCATCGACCAAATCGAGTTCATCCGCTGGCGCGGCTCCGTAGTGGCGGCTGAAGAGCTGGAGGCGACGCCGTATCCTGCCGACCTCCGCCGGGGCCCATGACGAGTGCGCGCTAACCCCAAATGCCCCGGCTCCGAGCCTGATCGCGTCGAACGCGGCCTGATCGTTCATTTGCCAGAGGCGATGGCTCAGCCACAGGAAGTGGATCGAATACCCGAGCCCGAGCCTCGATCGGTCCAGCGTCGAACCAAGACGCCACTGCGAAAACGGATCGTCGCTGCCGCGCAGTTGCCGCTCCAGCAAAGCGGCTGAGGTCGCCAGCGCCTCCCGAAACCCGCGCTCTTCCATCGAGCGGACAAACGGCCAATAGAGGTCGGAACCGCACCGTGCCGCGAACTCTGCCGCGCCCGTCAGTTGGATCAATTCGATCAAGCCCGCCCCTTCCAGATTCGGCACATGATAGTGCGCCAACGCCTTCTCCAAACCTTGGCGACAGCCGGCTTCCGCTTCCTCCACCGAGGTCGGATCGTCGGGGTCGATCCCCTCGGTATCACGCTCGGGCCACACGGCGTTCGCCGTGGCAAGTGCTTGAAACAAAACGCCATACGCCCCAGTCGATACCGCTTCTGCGAAAGGCTCAAGCGCGAGCAACTCTCTCCGAGTAAAGCTCGCGCGTGAATCTTGGTAGTGAACAGCCATTTTTGCGATGAGTTTGAGAAGTGAAAAGAAACCTAGCGGATATAATCTCCATAATATATTCGCTTTCAACTATAATTTTTATAATTTTTGTCTTTCTGGGATATTTTCTCAGATTTGGGAAGAGAGGCGAGGCGAGGGGAATTTGTGGCGATCGCGCTAATTCGTGATAAGAGGCGCGCTCCTGCGGGACTCAGGGGGAAGGCGGTGGCGGCTTGCGCGGGAACGGCGTTGGCGTTTGGTGGGCGGATGTCCAACGACCTTAGCTTCAGCCATCCCGACGCCGATATATTCGTGCCAGACTTTGAGACGCGTGAAGTCCTCACGCCGCGGGAGGCGCTCGCCCGCACGACGCACCTATGCATCGTCTCGCACCAGGATGACATCGAGATCGCCGCCTACCACGGGATCGCGGAGTGCTTTCAGAATCCGGAGAAGTGGTTTAGCGGCGTGGTGGTGACGGATGGGGCGAGCAGCCCGCGGAAGGGGCCGTATAGCCACTTCACCGATGAGGAGATGCGCACGGTGCGGAAGATCGAGCAGCGGAAGGCGGCGTTTATCGGGGAATACAGCTGCTGCCTCCAGCTCGCGCACCCGAGCCGGGACGTGCGCGACTTTGAGGCGCCGCAGGTCCGCGCCGATCTGCGGCAGATTATCGAGATCGCCAAGCCGGATGTGCTTTACATCCACAACCCGGCGGACAAGCACGACACGCACGTCGCCACCCTGATGCGCTGCATCGAGGCGATCCGGCTGATCCCCCAACGCGCCGACCGCCCGAAAAAGGTGTATGGCTGCGAAGTCTGGCGGAACCTCGACTGGGTGTTCGACGACGACAAGATCGTCCTGCCGGTGGATAAATACGTGAACATCGCCGCCGCGCTGGTCGGCGTGTTCGACAGCCAGATCACCGGCGGAAAGCGCTACGACCTCGCCACGGAGGGGCGCGGGCAGGCTAACGCGACCTACTGGCAGCCGCGCGATACGGATTCCGCCGAAGCCTTGACCTGGGCGATGGACCTGACCGCGCTAGTCGAAGACGATGACCTCACGGTGGAGGAGCACACCCTCGGCTTCATCAACCGGTTCAAGGAAGACGTCTTCGCCAAGATCCGGAAATACAGCGGTCCCGAATAGCGCCCCACGGAGCCTTTACGTCGACCGCCATGCGGCATCGGCATCCTACCGATCATCGCCAGCCAACCGGCGCGACCGCTGAGCGATCCCCGTCGGCACCCGGCACCGGAGCCGGGAGCAACTGGTTGACCGGCGGGAACGCGGCACTAGCATCGCGCCATGAAATGCTTCCTCCGCATCGTCGCCGTCGTCTCGCTGCTCGTCCTGCTCCTGCTGGGCGGGCTCTTCTTTTTCGTGAAATCAAAGATCGACGACACCTCGACCCTGTCGCGGGATATCGTGATCGCGGCACCCCCGGCGCAGGTTTACCCCTATCTCGCCACGATGGAGAACTGGCCGCAATGGAGCCCGTGGGCGAAGATGGATCCCGAGATGACCGTCGAATACTTCGGTCCTCCCTCCGGCGTGGGCGCAGGCTATACGTGGCAGAGCGATGCCGATGAAGTCGGGACCGGCTCGATCACGACAACCGCCGCCGAACCTGGCAAGTCGCTGGCCTTCGATCTGAAATTCGGCGATCAGGGGGGCGGCAAATCGACCTTCCAACTGGCACCAGAAGGCGATGGGAATACAAAGCTGACCTGGGGCTTCGAGTCGGAGACCAAATCATTCGGCGAGAAGATATTCTGGATGGCCTTCGAGGGTGCCATGGCGACCACATTTGTCCAAGGGCTGCAGGACATCAAAGAAATCGCGGAATCTGGAAAGACCGCGCCCGCCGGGGAGACCGCCGATCCCCCGGCGGAACCCGCGCCGGAACCCGCCCAGTAGGCGGTCGCAAAGCGGCGAGGCGCCCAGACCGCAGCGCCTGATCAGATCGGATCAGATCGAATCGAATCGCATTGCATTCGGCGCGCGGTTGCCTACCGCTTTGCCCGTGCCCGCCACCCCACCGCCCAAGCTGCCGCCAAACGAAGCCCCGCATATCGTCGCGGAGGACTTGGTGCAGTCGTTCCTGATCGGGGAGCGTAAGATCGAGGTGCTGCGCGGGCTGTCGTTCACGGCGCAGCGGGGCGAGCGCATCTTTTTGCAAGGCGCATCCGGGGCGGGCAAGACGACGCTGCTCTACACGCTGGCCGGATTAGAGCGCCCGACCTCCGGCCGCGTCCTGCTCGGCGGCGTCAGCCTTTACGACATGAGGGGCGAGCGGCTCGCCACGCTGCGCAACCGGGTGATGGGCTACGTCTTCCAGAGCTTCTTCCTGCTGCCGGAGATGACCGCGACCGAGAACGTGATGTTGCCGGGGCGCATCGCGGGCAAGGTGAACCGGAAGCGCGCGGCGGAGCTGCTCGAATTGGTCGGGCTCGGGCACCGGCTCAACCACCTGCCCGCCGAGCTGTCCGGCGGCGAGCAGCAGCGCGTCGCCATCGCCCGCGCGCTGGCCAACGACCCGGAGATCCTCTTCGCCGACGAGCCGACGGGCAACCTCGATTCCAAGACTGGCGCGGAGATCATGCACCTGCTGCTCTCGATCGCCGACGCCTCGAAAAAGACGTTGATCGTGGTGACGCACGACCCCAAATTGGCGGGGCTTGGCGACCGCAATCTGATGCTGCAAGAAGGGAGACTCGCCGATTGAGGCGCGCGTCCCGAACCGCTCTCGGCCGGCGCGCCCGCCGCCGCCAAGCCGCCCATCCCAATCGAATATCCGACCCTACCTACCTCCAGCCCTTCCGCCGCACGCGCGGCGAACCAACGCTATGAAAGTCTTCCTCGACGGCGAATTGCTCGACAAAGAGAACGCGAAGATCTCCGTGTTCGACCACGGCCTGCTCTACGGGGACGGCGTCTTCGAGGGCATCCGGTTTTACAACGGCCGCGTCTTCCGCCTCGATGAACACATCGACCGGCTCTACGATTCCGCCAAATCGATCATCCTCGACATCCCGATGGCCAAAGCCGAGATGATCGAGGCGACGCTCGAGACGATCCGCGCCAACGACCTGCGCGACGGCTACATCCGGCTGGTCGTCACCCGCGGCACCGGCGAGCTCGGGCTCAGCCCCTACAAGTGCCCGAAACCGTCGGTCATCATCATCGCGGCGAGCATCAAACTCTACTCCGACGAAGCCTACGCCAACGGGTTGACCCTCGTGACCTGCTCGACCCGCCGCCCGACCCACGGCGCGCTCAGCCCGCAGGTGAAGTCGCTCAACTACCTGAACAACGTGATGGCCAAGGTCGAGGCGCTCTACGCCAAAGCCGATGAAGGGCTCATCCTCAACGAAACCGGGCTGGTCGCCGAGTGCACCGGCGACAACATCTTCGTCATCAAAAATGGCGAGATCACCACGCCGCCGATCTCCGCCGGCGCGCTGCGCGGCATCACCCGCGACGTCGCCTTCCAGATCGCCGGGGAACTGGGCATCCCGATCCGCGAGGCGGAGATGACCCGCTACGACATCTACACCGCCGACGAATGCTTCCTCACCGGGACCGCCGCCGAGGCGATCCCCGCCGTGAAGCTCGACGCCCGGAACATCGGCGACGGCACGCCCGGCCCGATCACCCAAAAAATCATCGCCCGCTTCCGCGAGCTGACCCAGGGCACCGGCACCGAAATCTACGCCTAGCCGCACCGGTGGGGCGAGGCGTTGGGCGCGCCGCGAAAAGCGGTCGCGTTTCGGCGCGGGCGGTTCATGTTGCGCGCCGATATGAAGACGCTCGCCCTCCTTATTCTCGCTGTCCTTCCCGCCATCGGTGCCGCCGATGACTGGCCAAACTGGCGCGGTCCCGACCACGATGGGATCTCGAAAGAAAAAGGCTGGCGCACCGAGCTCGGCGACCCGGAATGGCGCGTCAATGTGGGCATCGGATTTTCCTCCGTGGCGGTCGCGGGCGGGCGGCTCTACACGCTCGGCCACGATGGCAAGAAGCAGGGCGGCCAGGAGACCGTCTATTGCCTCGATGCCGAGACCGGCAAGGAGATCTGGACCTTCAGCTACGCCGCCGAACTGATGCCGTTCTTGCATGAAGGCGGACCGCTCTCCACGCCCGCCGTCGATGGCGGCCACGTTTACACGATCGGAAAAGGCGGCCAGTTTTATTGCTTCGACGCCGAGACCGGGAAGCCCGCGTGGGAGAAAGATCTGTTCGCCCTGACGAAACCGGCGATCAAGACGCGCGAGTGGTGGGGCTACGCGCCCTCGCCGCTGATCCTCGGCGATCTCGTCATCGTCGAATCCGGCGCCACGCTCGCCTTCGACAAGAAAACCGGCGAGGAAAAATGGCGCAGCAAAATGTATGTGCCCGCCTACGGCACGCCCGCCGCGTTCACCCACGGCGGCAAAGCGCGGCTCGCCGTCCTCAAGACCGACGGGCTGGCGGTTCTCGACGCCGCGGACGGCAAGACGCTCGCCTTCCAGGAATGGACGACCAGCTACCGGACGAGCGCCGCCACGCCCATCATCGCCGGCGACCAGATCTTCCTTTCGACCGGCTACGGCACCGGCTGCGTTCTTACCGGTTCACCGGCTCCGCCTTGGAAGAAATCTATACCAACAAAGAGATGGCCAACCACATGGCGAACTGCGTCCTGATCGGCGGGCACCTCTACGGCATCCACGGCAACACCCACGGCGCGGGCACCAAGGACTTGCGCTGCATGGAATTCGCCACCGGCAAGGTGGCGTGGACAAAAGAAGGCTTCGGCGTCGGATCGCTCATCGGGGCGAGCGCGGGCGAGCACCTGCTCGTGCTCGGCGAATCCGGCGAACTCGCCGCCGTCAAAACCGATCCTCAGAAGTTCGCCGAACTCTCGCGCACGCAGGCATCGTCGGGCAAGAACTGGACAAACCCGGTGCTCGCCAACGGGCGCATCTACTGCCGGAACGCGGCGGGCGACCTCAGCTGCCTCAACGCCAACGCAGGTGAATAGCGCCCCGCCGCCGCCGCGGCGCCTGCCCGCCGAATGGGAACCGCAGAGCGGCGTCCAGTTCGCGTTTCCCCACGACCAGGGCGACTGGGCGGCGATCCTCGACCGCGTCATCCCGTGCTTCGCCGCCTGCATCGAAGCCGTGAGCCGGTTCGAGAAATGCACTCGTCGTCTGCCACGACCGGCGATGGGTCGCGCCCCACCTCGCGAATGCCGCCCAAGAAAACCTGATCCTCGCCGAGTGCCCGACCAACGACACCTGGTCCCGCGACTTCGGACCGATCACGGTCTTCGAGGGCGGCAAGCCCGCGCTGCTCGACTTCATGTTCACCGGCTGGGGGCTGAAGTTCCCCGCCTTTCTCGACAACCTCGTCTCCCGCCGCCTGCATGAACAGGGCGTCTTCGGCGCGGTGCCGATGCGGCGCCCCGGGCTGGTGCTGGAGGGCGGCGGCATCGAATCCGACGGCTCCGGCACGCTGCTGACGACCGCCGAATGCCTGCTCTCGCCCAACCGCAACCCGCACCTCAGCCAAGCGGAGATCGAGGCGGTCCTCGCCGCATGGTTCGGCGTCGATCATTTCCTCTGGCTCCGCCACGGCTATCTCGCCGGCGACGACACCGACTCGCACATCGACACGCTCGCCCGCCTCTGCCCCGGCGACACGATCGCCTACGTGCGCTGCGATGACCCGGCGGACGAGCACTTCCCCGCGCTCCAGGCGATGGCGCAGGAACTCGAGGCGTTCCGCACCCGCTCCGGCGCGCCCTTCCGCCTCGTGCCGCTGCCCTGGCCGGACGCCTGCTTCGCCGAGGACGGGCACCGGCTTCCGGCGACCTATGCGAATTTCCTGATCCTCAACCGCGCGGTCCTCGTCCCGACCTATGGCGTCCCGCAAGACGGCGCGGCGCTCGAAGCGGTCGCCGCCTGCTTCCCCGACCGCGAGATCATCGGGATCGACTGCCGCGCCCTGATCGAGCAGCACGGATCGCTGCACTGCATCTCGATGCAATATCCGGAAGGCGTGCTTTGACTAAAACGGCGGCGTGGTGCTGCGGAGATAAGCGAAGAGATCGCGGAGCTGCTGTTCGTCTAATCCGGTGAGCAGTCCCTCCGGCATGATCGAAATCGGGAGCACCTGGGTGTTGGCGATATCGGTTTTTTGGATCGCGGTCGTGTTGCCGGCGACGTCGCGGAGGACGAGGACGTTTTGGTCCTGGTCGGCGAGGAAGCCGGTGTGGATCGCGCCGTCCTTGGCGGTGACCACCGTGTTTTCGTAGCCCTCGCGGATCTCGGCGCTCGGCGCGGCGATGCTCAGCAACATGGTGTCGAGATCGGACCGCTGATAGCTGGTCAAATCGGGGCCAACCTTGCCGCCCTTGCCGAACATCGTGTGGCACGCCGCGCAGCGCGCGGCGAAGGTCGCCTCGCCAACCTTGGGGACGCCGCGCGTCTCCGGCGTCTCGAGGATCGCTTTGACCCGCGCGATCTCCGCCTCCTTATCGCCGGTCGCCGCCGCGAGCCGTTTGCCCCACAGCTTGTCGATCCGCGCGGCGAGTTCTTCGCCCGGCTGGAGCTGGATCTTTTTGATCAAGGCGAGCGGGAAATCCGCGGCGGGCAGCTTTCCAGAATCGGCGGCTTGCAAGGCGAACACGCTCCATGCGGGGCGTGACGTAACCAGCTCGAGCGCGGCACCCCGGGCGGCGGGATCCAGCTCCGCATAGGCTCCGATCACGCTTGCGGCGATCGCCTCCGACGAATAGGCGCGCAGCGCGGCGAGCGCCCCGGCGGCGACCGGCTCCGGCGTCGCCGGGTCGGTGGCGATCTCGAGCAGCGCGCCCTCGCCTGCGGGCAAGGCGGTCTCGGAGACGATCGCGATCAAAGCGAGCCGTTCGCGATCCGCCGCTTTGCCATTTCTGATGAGGCGCAGCGCCTCCGCCGCGGCGGCGGCGTCGCCCTGGCGCAGGCGGAGCGCGAGCGGCGCGGCGTCGCCAACCTTGGCGATGGCGGCGACGAGTTCGTCCGGCAGATTTTGCATCGGCCGCCCCTGGAAGGCTTCCTCGAACCCGCGCAGGAGGATCGCCGTCTCGGCTGCGCCCGGCGCGCCTTCGAGCAGCCGCGCGCAGACCAGTAGGTCCTTGCGCGCGCCGGTGGCGGCAAAGCGGCGCATGAGGCGCGGCGCGAGCGTCTCGCGGGCGATCGCCGCCTTCCAAAAACGCGCGTCGAACAACGCCGCCGCAGCGCCAGGGTCCTTTTCGCATTGGCGCTCGACCGCCCACCAGATGAGGAGCGGCAGGTGCGGGTCGGCGGCATCGGCATCCCGCATCGCCAGCCCGCGCGCCATGGCGAGGCACAAGGCGGGCGGCAGGCGGCGCGCGGTGCAGGCGAGCTGGCTGCGCACCTCGGCGTGCGGCTCGCCTTCCGCCATGGCGGCGAGCTTTTCCGCCACCGGGGTGACCGGCGGCGACGGCTCGTCGCCGATCAGGCGGATCGCCCAGGCGCGGACGAACGGATCGGGGTGATCGAGCAAATCAGCCTGCGCCGCCGCATCGAATCCGCCGCATTGATACAGCGCCCAGAGCGCCTCCAGCGACGGCTGCGCCTCGCCCCCCGCGATGATCTTCCGGAGCTTGGGGATCATGTTAGGGTCGCGGCGGTCGCCGATGATCCGCAGCGCGGTCTGCCGGAACCAGCGGTTCGGGTTGCGCAGGTGGGCGATCAGTTCGTCGGCTCCCGCCGCGCCCAGATCGCCGACCTTGACCGGCTGCCAACCCGCCTTGGCGCGCAGGCGATAGACGCGCCCCATCTCCGGATCGATGCGCCCCTCGTGATTCCGGTAGTGGTTGACCTGCCGGTCATACCAATCGGCGACATAGAGCGCGCCGTCGGGACCGTCCGCCACCATGACCGGGCGGAACCACGGGTCGCGGGATTCCATCGGGCGGCCGAGGTCTTTGGTCTGGAAGGTGGAGCCGAGCGGCGAGATCTCGGCATAGACGAGATTGTTGTGGAGGACATCGACGCCCCAGAGCTTGCCGAGGTATCCGTCCGGCAAGCCGGGGCTTTCGAGCAGGATGAACTGGTGGGTGAAACGCGCCACGCTGTGGTGCTTCATCTGCGGGAAGTATCCGTAGCTGTGCGGGTTGGTCAGGTCGCCGTGCTTGCCGAAGCTCTTCTGGTAGTAGCCGCCCTGCACGTAGTGGAAGCCGCGCGTGTCGCCGCCGTTGTGCCCGGAGTAAGCGCGACCTTTTACGTCGATCTCCAAGCCGTAGGCGTTGCCGCCGCCTTCGGCGAAGACCTCGTAGATCCGGCGCTCCGGGTGATAGCGCCAGATGTTCTGCCCCATCGTTTTGATCGCATCGGCGTCGCCGCCGTCGATGCCCGGGCGCGTGATCGCCGCGCTCACCGTGCTGCCTTGCGCGCCGTAGAGCCAGCCGTCCGGACCCCAGCGCAGCGAATTGGCGATCGAGTGCGTGTCTTCCAACCCAAAGCCCTGCAGGTGGACGGCGGGCGGGCCGTCCGGCACGTCGTCCCGATCCGCATCGGGGTAGAAGAGCAGGTAGGGCGGGTTCATCACCCAGACGCCGCCGCGACCGCGCGCCACCGCCGTCGCCATGTTCAAGCCGCCGGCGAAGACCTTGCGCGATTCGTAGGTGCCGTCGCCGTCGGCATCCTCGTGGATCGAGATCACATCCTGCCCGCGGAAGGGCGAATCTGCGGCGTGGGGCGGCGGCGGCGGCATCCGGTCGTAAACGATGCGCCACACCTTGTCGCGGCTCAGTTGCTTGATGCCCGCCGGATTCGGATACTGGATGTATTGCACGACCCAGAGCCGGCCGCGCTCGTCAAAGCTCAGGTGGAGCGGCTGCCGCACGCCCGGTTCGTGCAAGAGCAGGTCTGCCGCCAGGTCGCCGGGCGTCTGGATCTGCGCCGCCGATTCCTGCGGGGAAAGCGCGCCGGACGCGGTCTCGTGCGGCTGCTCCGAGGTATTCGTCACCGTCACGAATTCCGGACCGCCCGCCTGCGCCGCCTGCGCCGGATCGTCGCCTGCCCGGATCTGCCACGCGCCCGCCATCACGATGCCGTCGTTGCCCTTGCGCAAGGTCGGCGCGCGCCCTTTGAACCCGCCGCGCCCATCGTGATCGTAAACGCGGATCGCCACCGCATTCGACGCCCCCGCCTTGAGCAGATCGGCAGGCACCGCCAGCCGCTGCATCGGCGCCTCCAGACCGCTTTGGTAGGAAGGCGGAAACTTCCCCGCGCCGCCCAGCTTCGCGCCATTAAGAAAAACCTCGAACGCATTGTCGATCCGCTCGACCTCCAGCACGACCTCGCCAGACGCCCAGCCCGCCGGCGGGCGCACGCGGCAGCGATACCAAGCCACGCCATCGAAATCGTCCATCGCCCCGCCCAATTGCCCGTCCCAGACGCCCGGCACCTGGATCGGCTGCCAATCCACGGGGCGCTCTTTCGCAAAAGCGAGAGAGAAAGAGGCAGCGGCGAGGATAAGGGCGGCAGCGCGAGCGAGCGATTTCATGCGCCAAGACTACGAGGATTTCGCCCATAGACGCAACGGCGGATTCAATCCTGTAGCGGCTGTAATTGCCCCTAATTCCAGACCGCACCGCTGATTTCCCCGCAGCGATCTGTTGCAAAATTCGGGCTTAGGCGTGATGCTGCCTCTGCATCGCATCAACCGGCAGAAATGGCCCACCGCATCACACACTGCGTCCTCCGGGGCGAAATCGACAACCAGGTTCCCGGCATCGTGACCGGGCGGATCTGGCTGGCGGGGCGGCGTGAGCCGGTCGAATTGCGGCTGGAGGGCGACTGCATGCGGGATCTGGCCGGCTGCCGGCTGGAATTTCGCAACCCGGAGCCGCAGCCCCACGCGGGCAGCGAGGTGACGATCCAGGCGGAGCAAAACGGCGTCGCCGGCCACATGACAGCGTCTCGCCGCGTGAAGGTGTTCGAGGACGAAAATGACTACACTTCGCCGACCCGTTGGGCCAACTGCCTATATCTGGAATGGTTCAGCGATTTCAACGGGCGGGTCGTGGTGGAGGCACCCGAGTTCTTGCTCAAGATCGGCGAGCCGATGTGGCGCATGGGACCGGAGGAGGAAGCCGAGCAACTCAGGCGCGTGGAGGGCGCGGAACTTTCGTTTTTGACCAAGCTGGTGGGCGGGCTGCCCACCGCCGACGAATACACGATCGAAGACCTCTCCGATCCGCTGGAGTCGGCGGGCAGCGAGTTCGAGGATGACCCAGAGGTCGCCGAGGCGCTCCGCCTGTTCGAGGCGCACGTCAAAGAACAATACCCGTATCGATCGGGCGAGGACGCCAGCGATGATCTGGATGAGTTTTTCGATATCGGCGAGCTTGGCGATGAGGGCGGCGATGCGGATGCGGACGGCGAAGCGAGCCACTATGTGCTCGACGAATTCGCCTGGGAATCGCTGATGCGCGAGGTGGACCAGTCCAATCCCGAGCCGGAGGAAGAATATGTGCCCGATACGGGACGCGACCACCCGCTAGCCGTCCAACTCCGGAAGCTGTCAGAGGGGCTCGACGCCTCGACCCGCGCCGGCGTTCTCAAGGGAGAAGCGGCAGAGGCGGCCAAGGCGCTCGCCAGCGAAGTGCGCCGCGCCTTAGTCAAGGTGGCCACCGCCTTGAACGACCTGCCCGCCGTCCCGCAGGAAGCTCCCGAGCCCGGCTTCACCGTCGCCTCGCTCAAGCGCTCGCTGGCGCACCTGCACGAGGCGCTCCGCAACCTTGAGCGCACGCTGGGATCGGAGGGCGGCGGCCCCGCCGCGAAGTCTTGGTTCCACTGGGCGCAAAGCGAACTCTTCGAGGTCCGCCGCGAGGTGCTCAACCTGATGGATTACTACCGGCGGCAGATCTGATGGAGGAGGCGGTCGAAAACGGCGAAAGCGCGGGGATCATCGACCTGCGCAGCGACCAGTATTTCATGGCGGAGGCGCTCCGCCAGGCGGCGCGCGCCTACCAGGCGACCGAGGTCCCGATCGGGGCGGTCATCGTCCGCGACAGCCGGATCATCGCCCGCGCCTCCAACCAGGTCGAGACGCTCAAAGACGCGACCGCCCACGCCGAGATGCTCGCCTTGACCCAAGCCGAGAGCGCGGTCGGCGACTGGCGGCTCTCCGACTGCGACCTCTACGTCACCAAAGAACCCTGCCCGATGTGCGCCGGAGCCATCGTCCACTGCCGCATCCGGCGCGTCATCTTCGGGCTGCCCGACGAAAAAGGCGGAGCCGCCGGCGGCTTCATCAATCTCCTCCAAGCCCCCAACCTCAACCACCGGTCCGAGATCACCAGCGGCGTGATGCTCGATGAGTGCAAAACGATCCTCCAAAGCTTTTTCATCGAAGCGCGGGAGCGGAAGAAGGCGGAGCGGCTGATGCGGGAATAATCCGGGCGGGGCGGATAACGTTCAGCCTATGCAAAGATATCGCGCGGCAGGTGCGCCTCTTCGATGCCGGTGAGGCGTTGGTCGAGACCGAGATAGCGGAAGGTGAGGCGCTCGTGGTCGATGCCGAGGAGATGGAGCAGCGCGGCGTGGAAGTCGCGGATCTCGGTCGGGTTTTCCTCGACCGAGTAGCCGAGATCGCAGGTGGTGCCGCGGGAGTGGCCGCCTTTGACGCCGCCGCTGCCGCGGCGACACGCCTTCGGGCGGTGCCGCAGGTCGCGCCGCGCCGTAGATCTCCATCCAGATGGTGTAGGCGTCGCGGTGGTGGTCGTACTCGCAGTTCTTGGGGGATTCGTCGCCTTGCAGCATCGAGGTGCGCCCGAATTCGCGCCCCAGACGACGAGGTTTCGCCGAGCATGCCGCGTTGTTTGAGATCGCGGATCAGGGCGGCGATCGGGCGGTCGACGGCACCGCAGAGCCCGCGCAGGCGGGACGCCTGGCTGCCGTGGGTGTCCCAGTCGCCGTTGAAGAGTTCGATGAAACGGACGCCGCGCTCGGCGAGGCGGCGCGCGTAGAGGCAGTGGCTGGCGAACTCGCCCTCGCCATACATCTGGCGGATGGCGGCGGGTTCGCCGGACAAGTCCATGAGATCGGGGACGGAAGCCTGCATCTTGAAGGCCATCTCATATTGCTCGATGCGGGTGAGGATCTCCGGATCGGCGGACTTTTCGTGGTATCGGGCGTTGAGCGAATTGATGCCGCCAATGATGCGGCGGCGCTCGGCGGCGTCCATGCCCTCGGGATTGTTGAGGAAAAGGACCGGCTCGCCCTTCGAGCGGAATTCGACGCCCTGGTGGATGCTGGGGAGGAAGCCGTTGCCCCACAGCGCGGCGCCGCCGCCGGGCAGCGGACCGGTGACGAAGACGACATAGCCCGGCAGGTTCTGGCACGGGCTGCCCAATCCGTATTGGGTCCACGCGCCGAGGCTCGGGTTGCCCTGCCGGTTCAGCCCGGTGTGGAAAAGAAACTGCGCCGGGGCGTGGTTGAATTCCTTGGTCCGCATCCCTTTGAGAAAACAGATCTCGTCGGACACGCCGCCGAGATGCGGGAGCAGCTCCGAGAGCCACGCGCCGCCCTGCCCGTGCTGCCGAAACGCAAAGGGCGTGCCGAGCAGCTTCGGGTGACCCCGCAGAAAGGCGAACCGCTTGCCTTCGACGAATTCGTCCGGCGCGGGTTTGCGGTCGTATTCTTGGAGCTTCGGCTTGTAGTCGAAAAGGTCGAGCTGCGAGGGCGCGCCGACCATGTGGATGAAGATGACGCGCTTCGCCTTCGGCGCGTGGTGGAGCAGCGGCAGCGCGGCGGCTCCCCGCGCTTCGCCCTCCAAGAGCGACCCGAGGGCGAGCGAACCGACACCCATGCCGGTCCCGCGCAGGAAGGCGCGGCGGCAGAGCGCGGTGCGATGGTCGGGCTGGCTGGGCAGATCGGTCGCCATGGTCACTAACAGATACGCGACGCGCCTCCCGCATCATGCGAAATCTTCGCCGCGCCGCCTTGCAAAAAGCTACTTCCCTCCGGCGGCGAGATCTTTGAACACGATCATCGACGGGTTGCCGACCGGCTGGTAGTGGCCGGTGAAGGCGAGCCCGCCCGACTCCTTATCCACGCGGAAAACCGCGACGTGATCGGCGCGCTGGTTGCAGGAATAGAGAAACTCGCCGGTCGGATCGAAGGCGAAGCTGCGCGGGTAATCGCCGCGCGTCCACGCCTCGTCCACATAGCTGAGCGTGCCGTCGGCGGCGACCCTGAAGATGCCGATGCTGTCGTGCAGCCGGTTGCCGGCATAGACGAATCTGCCGTCGGCGGAGACGAGGATCTCGGAGCAGAAGTTGCTGCCCGCGTAGCCGGGCGGCAGGCTGGAGATCGTCTGACGGGCGGCGAGCGATCCGGTCTGCGGGTCGAAGTCGAACAGGATGATCGTCGATCCCTCCTCCTGGATCGAGTAGAGCCAGCGGGCGTTGGGGTGGAAGGCGAAGTGCCGCGGGCCGTCGCCGGGCGGGACGGAGACATGCGGCGGGTCGTTGGGCGTCAGCTTGCCCGCCGCCGCATCGAATTTCCACAGCAGGATCTGGTCGAGCCCGAGATCGGCGTGCAGCACAAACCAGCCAGACGGGTCCGCCTCGATCATGTGGGCGTGGGTCTGGTCGTGCCCGCTGAAGGCGAAGCTACCCGGCGGCGCATTCTCGGCTTTCGCCGTCCGATTTCCCCTTCGTCGACCTGGACGTCCGTCGCCTTGCCCAAGCGACGTCGGCATCGACCGGCAACACGGCGACCGAGCCGCCGAAGTAATTCGCGACGAGGACGAACTTGCCGGATGGATGCACGCTCAGGTGGGCGGGTCCTTTGCCCTCGGAGCTCCACAGTATTGAGCAGCGTCAGCGCGCCGCTCGCCGGATCGATGGCGAAGGCGGACACCGAGCCGGCTTCGATGTCGCCGAGGCGTTCGGTTTCGTTGGCGGAGTAGAGGCGGGTCTTGCCGGCGTTGAAGGCGAGCGCGCTCGGGCTGGTCCCCATCTCGACCACGCCGGCCGGCTCCATCGCGCCGGTCATCCGGTCGATGGTGAAAAGGTGGATGCCTCGCCCGTTGCCCGGCGGCAGATCGACCTGCGTCTTGCGCATGTTCTTGAGCGGCGACGTATAGGTGCCGACATAGCCAATGAGCGGCGGCTCCCCGGCAAGCGATGCGCCCGCCCATCCGGCATTCAGCAACGCGGCGCAGATCAGGAGGAAAGTCGGGTGGCGGCGGCGGTGGGATCGGCGTTTCATAAGATCGGTCGGATGGGCGGAGGGGAAATCAACGCCGGATCGGCTCCGATGCGAGGGCGAATCTACATTCTCAACGCCAATCGCTAGTCCCCCGGAAACACCGGATCCAGCCGATGCGTCCAATCCGGAAAATAAAGCTGCTTCGCGGCAGTGCTTGGCGTGCCGCGCCGAGCTTTCGGAAACTCGCCGCGCAGCCTGACGCTTTCGTCCAGCAGCGTGCGGTCGGTGAAGGCGTCCATCAGGGCGGTCAGGTCATCGATCTGCTGGTCGGTGAGTTCGAGGTTGCCGAGGTCGTCGCGGTTCACCGTCTCGGGGAAATCGGTCGCGCCCCAGCGCTCCGGCTCAAGGTCGCGTTTGTTGTAGAACTCCATGACTTCGCGGAGCGTGGCGACCGAGCCGTTGTGCAGATAGGGCGCGGTCAGCGCGACGTTGCGCAACGTCGGCGCTTTGAAGGCACCTAGGTCCGCGGGGTCGCCGGTATGCCCGCCCAGCCCCGGATCTTTCTTTCCCCGCGACGGCGCGCCGAGGTTGTCGTAGCCGAAGTCGCTGAGCAGCGGCTTCTCCCAACTATCCCCGACCAGCGGGTGGCAGTCCGCGCACTTCCCGGCATTCCGGAAGACATCAAGCCCGCGCTTTTCCTGGTCGTTTAGCGCCGACTCATCGCCGCCGAGGTAGTCATCGATGCGGGCGTCGAAGGGTCGGAAGAACGGTTCTTTGAGAAATTCGACTAGCGCGCGGTAGGCGTGGTAATTGACCTGCGCGTCGTCCCCCCACGCGGACTCGCCGACCCACTGCCGCAGGTCGGCGGCATAGGGCGCCTGGCGAAGCCGTGCGGCGAGCGCGGCCGCATCTGGCAAATTCATTTCATCGGGGTTGAAGAACGGCTCCTGGACTTGGGCGAATTGATCCTCCGCCCGGCCATCGTGAAAGAGTCCGCCCTCCCAGGCAAAGATCTCCTCGCCATCCGGGGTGGTGATCTCTTCGAAGGCGAATGAGGGCGTCAGCGCCGCATACATGAGCGAGGGCGCATTGCGCGCGCCAAGCCGACCGGCGACCGCGCCCGGCGAAACCGGCGTGTTGCCGCCGAACGCAAACTTCGGGTCGTGGCACGAGATGCACCCCTGCCCCGCTTAGCTCCGACAACCCGGTATCGGAGAAGATAGACCTGCCGATCGCCGCCGCCTTCGGCGCCGCATCATCTGGCTCCGCAGCGCGGCTTCCCGCCGCCCAAAACACGAACCCGAGCCAAAGCCCCAGCCAAAGCCAAAGTCCGGACCAGGCGGAAACGGCGACCGCCCGGCCGGGGCAGCGAATGTGGCGAATCAAATGCGGGGGCATGGCAGGCGGTCAGCTAACCGCCCACCGGCGGCGAAGCAACCGGCATCCGCAGCGCGCGAAAATCGCAACCCGCCCGAATTATCCTAGGCATCGCCCCGATCCCGCCTAGATAGGCGCGCATGAATATTTCCCTCGCTCAGCTCGCCGACTTGACCGGCGGATCGATCGCCCGCGGGTCGGCGGACCTCATCTTGACCGGATTCGCCGGGCTGGCAGATGCCACCCCGGAGGACATTTCGTTTTTCTATGACGACCGCTACCTCGCGGCGCTGGTCAAAACGAGAGCGGGCGCGTTGCTCGTCCCGGAAGGGATCGCGCCGCAAGCGCCCGCCGGATCCGCCGTGATCGAGGTCGCCCACCCATCGCTCGCCTTCACCGCCATCGTAGAACGCTTTGGCGCGCCGCCCCGGTCATTCGAGGCGGGCATCCATCCGTCGGCGGTCATCGCCGGGGACGCGGAGATCCCGTCCCCCGACCAAATCGGGATCGGGCCCTGCGCGGTGATCGAGAGCGGCGCGAAGATTGGCGCGGGCACGATGATCGGCGCCGGAGCCTACATCGGGGCAGGCGCGCGCATCGGCGAGGGTTGCCTCATCGACGCCAACGCCACGATCCAGCGCGGCTGCCTCCTCGGGAACAGGGTCATCATCAACAGCGGCGCGGTCATCGGATCGGAGGGCTTCGGCTACGAGACGAAGGCCGGCGTCCACACCAAGGTCGAGCAGACCGGGGCCGTCGATATCGGCGACGATGTCGAAATCGGAGCCGGATCGACCATCGACCGCGCGCGCTTCGGCTTCACCCGGATCGGCGAGGGCACCAAGATCGACAACCTCGTCCAGATCGGGCACAACGCGGTGATCGGAAAGCACTGCATCATCGTGGCGCTCACCGGCATCGCGGGCAGCGCCCGGATCGGCGACCATTGCACGCTGGCCGCGCAGTGCGGCGTGGCCGGCCATATCGAGATCGGCGCGCATTCGGTCTGCGTCGCGCGGACCGGGGTGACCAAAAGCCTGCCCGGCAAAGACATCTACGCCGGCTTCCCCGCCACCACCGCCAAAGAATCGCGCAAGCTAATGGTCGCGCCCCGCCGCGTGCCCAAGATCGAGGCGAAGCTCCGCGCGCTCGAGGAGCGCCTGCGGCGGCTAGAAAATGCCGACTAGGGAGGAACCGAAGCCGCAATCCGCGCGCGATGGCACCCGAGACAGAAGAACGGAATTCGAGACCGCCCCACAATCCGCACGACCACCTCTTCAAGGTCGCATTTGGTCCGCCGGCCAATGCCCGCGACTTCTTCTCCTCCTCGTTGGGCGGCGCGCTGGGCGAGGCGATCCGCGAGGCGGAGTTGGAGGCGCTCCCCGGCGATTTCATCGATCCCGGACTGGAGGAGCAACGCTGCGACCTACTTTTCCGCGCGTGCTGGGCGGGCGATGACGCCGAGATCTACCTCCAGGCGATTTTCGATTTCGCGCACCAGCGGACCTCTCCCCGGATGATGGGCGCGCGGTTCGACGGCTACCGCGCTGCCGCTTGGCGCCGCATTTTGAATGCCAATCCCGATACTCGGTGGCTCCCGCCGTTCGTCGGCGTCGTCCTCTACAACGGGGCGCGCCCTTAGTCGGCACCCACTCAGGTAGCCGACCTCATCAAGATGCCGGAGAACCCCGCACTGGCCGCCGAGCTTGCCGCGATGCAGCCCGCCTATCGATACCGCGTCATCGACTTACCCGCGATGGATCCTGACTCGATCAAAGGGTCGCTGGTTACCCGCGCAACCCAGTCGCTCATGCGCGCGGCCGGGCTGGGGCAAGCAAAGGAGTGGCTCATGCGCTACGGCGCCATGCTCGCAGAGATTCTCGCGCAGCCCGACCTCGGAGATCTCTTCCGCGCGTTGGTCAAATACATGCTGGGAACCGAATCGGGTCTCAACCGCAATGAGATCCGCCGCGTGGTCCTTGCATCCCCAGCCAAAATCGCCGAAACTGCCGTCATGACAATCGCCGAACAACTCCATGAAGAAGGCCGCCTCGAGGGGATGACTCGGGTCGTCCTCGCGCTCCTAGCCAAGCGCTTCGGGGAGGTGCCGCTCGACCTTAAGCAGAAAATCGAGTCACTGCCCGAGGGGGAGATCTCCGCGCTGGTCGATGCAACCTTCGATTTCTCTACAGAGGGCGATCTCCGGTCTTGGCTCTCGGTCCGGTAGCGAGCGAGAAGGCGCACCGAAGGGGAATACGAATGCCGCAGGAAATCGCTTAGGTCCTTGCGCTGCGGCACCCGCCAGCGACGTATTGCCGCCGAATGCCCGACCAGCCCCAAAATCTGCCAGCCAAAAATCAAGCCGAACCCGCCGCGCCCGAGTGGGTCGCCCGGCTTTCCCATTTCCTGATGGGCGAGCAAAGCGTGGAGGCGATCTTGCTCGATCCCACCTCGCACAAAGTCTCGCTCGCCACCCTCGGGCAGGTCGATGAAAAGGCGCTGCAGGAAAAGCTCGACGCCGTGCTCCGGCTGCTCGACGAATCCAACATCGGCGGCGGCGCGGCGCAGCGCGCGACCGGCGGCGTGACGATCAAACGGCTGCCGCACGAGGAAACGCTGCTCGAAAAACCAAGCTGCCCGACCGCCCCGATGTTCTGGAAGTGGCGCGACTTTTCCTGGCCCGAGCCAGCGGCGATCGAGGCGCAGTCCCGGGAAGAATGGCAGACGATGGCGATCCAGGCCGCGATCTGCGGCGTCGCGCTCGCCGCCGCGTGGCTGACCGCCGCGTTCACGCCCGCGCCGCCGTGGCTGGCGACCGCGCTCTACGCGGTCTCGCTCATCGCCGGCGGCTGGGACGCCGCGCAGGACGTGTGGGAGAAGCTGAGGGAGCGGCAGCTCGACATCCACTTTCTCATGATCGCGGTCGCCGCCGGCGCGGTCGCTATCGGCGCGTGGACGGAGGGGGCGCTCCTGCTCTTCCTCTTCTCGCTCTCCGGCGCGCTGGAGCACTACGCCTTGCACCGCACGCACCGGGAGATCAATGCGCTGACCAAAGCCGCACCCAAGATGGCCAATGTGATCCTGCCCGACGGCCGCACCGAATCCCGCGCCGTCGAGCGCCTCGAACCCGGCGACCGGCTCGACATCAAACCCGACGAAATCATCCCCGCCGACTGCGAGGTCGAGGACGGCGAGACGGAGGCGGACGAATCGAACCTGACCGGCGAATCGGTGCCGGTGCCAAAAGGGAAAGGCGACCAGCTCTTCAGCGGCACGCTCAACCTGTGGGGCGCGGTCAAGGCGAAGGTCGTGCGGCCGGCGGCGGAGTCCTCGCTCCAGCGCATCATCAACCTGATCCAAAACGCCCAGCACCTGCGCGCGCCCAGCCAGCGCTTTACCGACAAGTTCGGCACGCGCTACACCTACCTGATCCTCGCGGCGACCGCCGCCATGTTTTTCGTCTGGTGGCTCGGCTTCGGCATCCACCCATTCCACAACAACGGCGAATCCGGGGAGTATTCCGCCTTCTACCGGGCGATGACGCTCCTCGTCGTCGCCAGCCCGTGCGCCCTCGTCTTGTCGATCCCGTCGGCGATCCTCGCGGCGATCGCCTGGGGCGCGCGCAAGGGCGTGCTCTTCCGCGGCGGCGCGGCGATCGAAAAGCTGGCGGAGGTCGATGCGGTGGCGCTGGACAAGACCGGGACGCTGACGACCGGCGAGCTGGCCGTCCATGCGATCGAAAGCTTCCCGCACGGGCGCGAGGGCGACGTCGGCGAGCTTGCCTTCACGCTCGAATCGAAGTCGAACCACCCGCTCGCCCGCGCCATCACCGCCCACGGCAAGCGCGAAGGCTGGCAGGTCCGCGACCTCAAGGAATTCAGCTCGCTGTCCGGCAAAGGGCTGCGCGGCATGATCGACGGCGGCGTCTGCTACCTCGGGCGCCGCGAGCTGATGGAGGCGGGCGACCTGGGCGACATCATCAAATCGGTGCCGGAGCCGGAGATGTCATTCAGCGAGGTCTGGCTGGTCTATCGCGATCTGATCGGGCGCGTCCTGCTCCGCGACCAGATCCGCACCGAGAGCGCCGATGTCCTGCGCGCGCTGGAAGCCGAAGGCGTGACCACGATGATGCTGACCGGCGACCGGCGCGGCGCGGCAGAGCGCGTCGCGCAAGAACTCGGCGTCTCCGAAGTCCGCGCGGGCCTGCATCCGGAGGACAAGGTCGCGGCGATCAAAGAGATGACCGAGGCGGGCAAGAAAATCGCCATGGTGGGCGACGGCGTGAATGACGCGCCCAGCCTGGCCGCCGCCTACGTCTCGATCGCGATGGGCGGCAAGGGCAGCGACGCCGCCTTGGAGCAAAGCGATGTCGTCCTCATGAACGACCGCATTGAAAAGCTGCTGACCGCGCGCAAAGCGAGCCGCCGCGCGCGGGTCATCATCAAGCAAAACCTCGCCATCTCGCTCGGCACCGTCGCCCTCATGGTCGGCGCCGCCATCCTCGGCATCGTCCCGCTCACCCTCGGCGTCATCGCCCACGAGGGCAGCACCGTGATCGTCTGCATGAACAGCCTGCGCCTGCTCTTCATGCGCGAGGAGGAACCGCCGCGCGGCGAGAACGAACACCAAGAGGATTGACGCTATTTTTCGGGTGACTTCCTCGCCTCTACATGGCGTCTAGCCCTTCGGGATTCGCTTGCCTAGTTGCCGACCTCCAAATCTTGGAGCAACCGGGGTTGGGTCGGCGCGATCGCCTCCCACCCGCCCGCCAGATCGAACTTGCGATCGGCAGTGGCACCTAGCCCTCGCCGATCGCCCCCGCGGAATCGGCGACCTCGCGGAGCGCTGCCTCGTCCATCTCGACGAGATGCTCCGCCGCCGGGAAGCGCCCTTCCTTCACGTCGGCGATGTATTCGCTGAAGGCGGCGACGCGCTCGCGTTGGAGCCGCCGGTGTTCCGCCGCGAAATCGCGATACGCCTTGGCGTGGCGCGGCGGGCGTTCGTCGTAGTCGCCGAGGATGTCGTCGGAGAACAGAAATTGGGTGTCGCCGCCGGTGCCGGAGCCGAGCGACATGAGCAGCATCTTGGTGCGCGCCGACAGGAAGCTCGCCAGGTTGTGCGGCACGACCTCCAGCTCCGCCGCGTAGGCTCCCGCGCTTTCGAGTTCCTTCATGCGGGCAAAGAGCTGCTTCGCCTCCGCCGCCGTCTTCCCGATGGCGCGGTAGCCGGTCCACGTGACATGGCGCGGCACCAAGCCGAGATGCCCGACCACCGGGATGCGCTCGCGCGCCATCGCCTCGATGATGAACGGGCTGGCGGAGCAATAGACCGAACTCGCCCCGATCTCCAACGCCCGGAATGCAACGCGGATCGCCTCCTCCGGCGAGGCGAGCCCGTGCGGGGTCGCCGCCGAGATGAAGCTCTCCGGAGCCGCCGCCACGATCATCGGCAGGCGCGCCTCCGCGTCCGGCGAATCAAAGCTGCAGCTCATCAGGTCCACGCCCGCCTCTTCCGCCGCCGCCGCTTCCTCCGGCGATTTCACGTGGATGTGGGTCAGGCAGCGCTTTCCCTTGAGCTGCTGCAGATCGTAAACGGTGTATTTTTTGCGGGGTCGGAGCATGGGGCGAGGCTAGCGGCACCGGCGGCGACCCGCAACTGCGCGGCGGTGACGCGATCCGAATTGTTGCGACGAAATTCCCTTGTCCGGCCCGGCGTCCGTCTGCGATGATAGCGGCGGATGAAAAAGCCCCACATCCTGATCGCGGCGCTCGCCTTGCTAGCGTCGGTGTTTTGGTCCGCCCCGCCCGCCTTGGCGGATGAGGCGGAGGACCTTTATTTTTCGGCGAACGGATTGTTCAACCGCGGTCTCTACGCGGTGGCGGAGCGCGAATACAAGGCGTTCCTCGGCAAGTTCGGCGTAGCATGCGAAGGCGAAGGAGGCGCGGGCGGCGTTGGCGCTTTGCCTCGCCCAGCAGGGCAAGCACGCCGAGGCGGAGCCGATCCTCGCGCTGCTCGCCAACGACGGCGGCGCGCCGCACCAGCCGCGCTTGGCGCTCGCCTGGGGTGCCGCGCTGGCGGCGGCGGACAAATCGCCCGAGGCGGAAAAAGCCTACGCGCTGGCGCTGGGACTCGCTTCGGCGGGGATGCCGCGATCCGCGACGGCGCGCTGGTAGGGCTGACGGCCGCGCTTTACCGGCAGGGCAAGTGGAGGGAAGCCGCGCAGCGCGCCGGAGAGCTGGCGGCGAACCCGCAATCCGCCTACGCCGGCTGGGCGCAGTTCCAGCGCGGGCTGGCGAACTATCAGGCGGGCGAGTTCAAGGCGGCGGCGGAGTCGCTTGGCAAGATCGTGGATGGCGACGGCAAGTCGGCGGTCGATCCGGCGGCGGGGTTTTGGCTCGGCGAGTCGCTGCGCCTGGCCGGCGATGCCGCCGGTGCCGAGCAGCGCCTGAACCAAGCCGTGAACCTGAACGGCGCGAGCAAGCCGGACGCGCTGCTCCGCCTCGCCATGCTGCACCTGGCGAAAGGCGACCCCGGCGCGCCCGACCGCGCGATCCAGCAGGTCGAGCGGCTGCGGCGCGAGCACGCGGAAAGCGCGGCGGCCAAGGCATCGGCCGGCATCCTCGCCCAGGCGCATCTCCGGAAAGGCGATGCCGCCAAAGCGATCGCCGCCGCAGAGCCAGCGGCGGGCGCGGACCCCGAAGCTGCCTACTGGCTGGCCCGCGCTTATTTACACAGCAACCGCGCCGCCGATGCCGAGCGGATCAGCCGCGAGGCGCTCGCCAAGTTCGCCAGCCACGCGCGGGCGGCGTCGCTCCGCTTCGAACTCGCCCGCGCGCTAGAGGCGCAATCGAAATTCGCCGATGCCGCGCGCGCGTTTGCGGAGAGCGCGGGAGCCGCCGGTAAAGAATCGCCGCTCGCCGCCCCGGCGATCATTCGCGAAGCGATGGCCTGGCAGCAGGCCGACGACCACGCCGCCGCCCTGCGCGCCTGCGACCGGCTCCGCGCCGAGCATCCGAATTCCGACGAGGCGAAGCGCGCCGCCTTCACCGCCGGGGAATCGCACTTCCAGCTCGGGCAATCCGATGGGGCGCTCGGGCAATTCGACGCCTTTGCCAAAGCGTTCGCCGCCGACCCGCAGGCGCGCGTGGCGGAATTCCGGATCGGCGAGATCCACTATCGCGCCGAGCGCTGGGGCGACGCGCGGAGTGTCTTCAACGCGCTGGCCGCGAAGAATCCGGCGGGCGATTTCTTCGCCGAGCTTGCCTATTACCAAGGCGATTGCGCCGCCCGGCAGGACGACGCGAACGCCGCCATCGCCGCGCTGCGACCCTACGTTGAACGCAACCCGCCCGCCGCGAACCGCGCCGCCGCCCTGGCGAAACTCGGCGCGCTTTATGAAAAGGCGAACAACGCTGGGGAGGCGACCGCCATGTGGCGCCGGCTCGCCGAGCAACACCGCGACGCCCCGCAGGAGCCCCGCGCGCTGGCCGCGCTCGGCCGCCTCTATTACGCGCAGAAAAATTTCGGCGAGGCGAAGCGATTCCTCAGCGAATTGGCGGCGCGCTTTGCCGGGGAGCCGGAGCGGGCGGAAGGCGAGTATTACCTCGGGTTCATCGCCTTGGAGGAAAACGCGGCGGCGCAGGCAGCGAAGCACTTTGAGGAAGCGGCGAATCGCGGCGGCAAAGAACCGTTCGCCGCCGATGCGCGGCTGCAGCAGGGATTGGCGCTCGCCAAGGCGGGCGATCATGGCGGAGCCGCCGGGGCGCTGGCGCGCTATGTCGCCGAGAACCATGAATCGCCGAAGCTCGGCACCGCCTTGTATCAACTCGGCGCCAGCCGCGCGGCACTCCAGCAATGGGAGCCGGCCCTCAACGACCTGCGCCAGGCGGCGGCCGCGAAAGGCGGGGAGAACATCGCCGCCCACGCGCTCGCCCAAGCCGCCGCCTGCGCGCGCCAGCTCAATCGCGAGCCGGACGCCGCCGCGCTCTACGCCGAAATCCTCGATAAACATAGTAGCAGCGCGCACGCGCCCGCCGCCGCGCTGGCGCTCGGCGACCTGCTCGTGGCGGAAAGGAAGTTCGACGAGGCGCTCGCCCGGCTGGCCCCGTGGGTGACAAAGCTGACCGGCCCGTCGCTCGCCGCCGCCCAGTATCGGCTCGGGCAATGCCACGCCGCCAAGGGCAACCGCGCCGAAGCGCCAAGGCATTCGAGGCGGCGCTCAACGCCGATCCCGGCGGGGCGAACGCCGCCGCCGCCGCGTATCAGGCGGGCGAGGCGCGGCTCGGAGCCAAGGAATACCCGCAGGCCGCTGCGCATTTCGCCGCCGCCCTGACCAAGGACCCGGACCCGGCGCTGCGCGATCAGGCGTCGCTCCGCCAAGCCGAATGCCACGGGTTCGCCGACCAATGGCCGCAGGCGGAAGCCGCTTACGCCGCCCTCCTCGCCGCCAACCCCGAGGCATCGCTCGCCCGCCGCGCGCAATTCGGCATCGGCTGGGCGCAGGAAAACCAAGGCAAGCGCGCCGACGCCATAACCAGCTACCAAAAAGTCATCGCCGCCGGGGAAAAGACCGAGACCGCCGCCCGCGCCCAATTTCAGATCGGCGAATGCCACTTCGCCGAGGACCGCCTCGACGATGCCCTGCTCGAATTCAACAAAGTGGCAAGCAACTACGGCTCGCCCGAATGGTCCGCCCGCGCCCTCTACGAAATGGGGCAAGTCCTCGCGAAAAAGGGAGACGCCGCCAAGGCGAAAGCCATGTTCGCCGAAGTCATCGAGAAGTTTCCGGACTCCAGCGTGGCGGCGGCAGCCAAAGAGCGGTTGTAGCCGCAGCCAAAAATTCCCATCTCGGCGGCAGGACCCCCGCACTGAACGCGGTAGCCGGCTGTTGCCGCCCAAGGGTATCGCCCCTGAAATTGCGGACGTCCACGTCCACCCATGCTGCGCCGATCCGAAAGCGTGGGGAGGTTTTGCGCAGAGGAAAAATCGATGCCGCGGGTCGAAGACGGCAAGAGTGCCGTCTCTCTACAGGCTGCCGCAGTCTAAGATCCGGCATGCCGATCGATCGGCATCAAAAGCGCTCGAGCCATCGCTTGCCGAACTCGTAGAGGATGCCGCTGCCGAAGAGTCCGACGATGGCGGTGGCGAGGTGCCAGAGGACGTAGCTGCGGCGCCGGAACGGGAGATGTTCGTATCCGCGGCAATGCTGGCGAAGGTAGTCGAGGACCGCCTCTGTTCCCTCAAAGCAGAGGAAGGTGGGCTGGCCGCGCCGCCGAAGGCGAAACCCGAAGAGCAGGCGATTCGGGTCGATGAAGACCCTCTCACCCTGGATCGGCAAGATGATCCGCCTTACCCCAACGGTGATGAAAAAGTAATAGACGAACGGATGCGCTACCAAGCCCAGCATGGAGGCGGCGGGTGCCCCAATCGCCACGACACCTCCGAGGTAAGCGGTCAATGAAACGAGCGCCGAGACCAAAATGACCCACCGCGGCTGGTAAGCGAAGCGCAATTCGGCGCGCTCTGGGAAAAATGACGCCGACGAGGTGGCGAGCGCGGCGGTGCGCCCGACCGTGGCGAAGGCGCCGGAGAGCTTCACCTCCAGCGAGGCGGCTTCCTTCGGCAAGATCTCGGCTTCCGGCGGGCGATAGGGGTCGTCTTCCATGCGAACGCGGAGGCTACCGTGCGCGGCGGCGGCGGGAAGCGGAAAATTGCGGCTTGGTTTGCCGCCGCGTTTTCGATCCCACCACCGAAAAAAGGGGTTGCCGCGCCCGTAGTGCGGGAAAGACCTTCCCCCGACATGCTCCCCCGATTTTCGCTCCCGATCTCTGCCGCCGCCGCCGCGTTCGCCTCGCTGTGGCTCGCTCCATTTGGATCGGCCAGAGAGATCGAGTTTAACCGGGACATCCGCCCGATCCTCTCGAACAATTGTTTCCACTGCCATGGGCCGGACGACAAGAAGCGGGACGCGGACCTGCGGCTCGATTCGTTCGAAGGCGCGACGGCGGATCTGGGCGGCTACGCGGCGGTCGTGCCGGGGAAGCCGGACGAGAGCGAGTTGCTCCTGCGGGTCACGGAGGAAGCGGGCGACGATCTGATGCCGCCAGCGAAGTCAAAGAAGCCGCCGCTGACCGGCGAGCAGGTCGCCTTGCTCCGCGAGTGGATCGCCCAAGGCGCGAAATACGAGGGGCACTGGGCGTTTCTGCCGATCCGGAAGGACCCGCCGCCCGCCATCGACGACCCGTGGGTGCGCAACGGCATCGACCGGTTCATCCTCGCCCGGCTGCGCGCGGAAGGCATCGCGCCCTCGCCGGAGGCTCCGCGCGAGATCCTGCTGCGCCGCGTCTATCTCGATCTCACCGGCTTGCCGCCCACGCCCGAGGAGCTGGCGGCGTTTCTCGCCGACCCGCGCCCCGACGCCTACGAGCGAGCGGTCGAGGCGCTCTTGGAAAACCCGCACTACGGCGAGCGGTGGGGCCGGCATTGGCTGGACCAGGCGCGCTACGCGGACAGCGACGGCTACGCGATCGACGGCGAGCGGCAGATGTGGCCGTATCGCGATTGGGTGATCCGCGCGCTGAACGACGACATGCCGTTCGACCAATTCACCATCGAGCAGCTCGCCGGCGACCTTTTGCCGAACCCGACCAAGGCGCAGCGCGCGGCGACCGCCTTCCACCGCAACACGCTCATCAACCAGGAGGGCGGCAGCGACCCGGAGCAGTTCCGCGTGGAGGCGCTCATGGACCGCACGCACACGACCGGCGCGGTCTGGCTCGGCTTGACCGTCGGCTGCGCGCAGTGCCACACCCATAAGTTCGACCCGATCACCCAGCGCGAATACTATCAGCTCTACGCGTTCTTCAACGGGTCCTCCGACCGCAACAACCGCGGCGAGGAGATCGAGGTCGCGGAGGGCGAATTGATCGGGGAGGCCAACGCGCCGCAGCTCACCGAGGGCGAGCGCGCCAAGCTTTTCGCCGCGTGGGAAGAACGCGAGCGCGAACGGCTGCGGCAAGCATTGGGCGGCAGCGCGCCGGTGCGCTGGGAACCGGCCAGCCTTGCCCATGCGGACACGGCATCGGGATCGGGATTCGAGCGGGAGAGCGACGGATCGCTGCGGGTGAAGCGCGGCTACCAGAAGAAGGAAGCGTATTCGCTAGAGCTGCGCCCGGCGGGCAATCCGGTCGCCGCGGTGAGGCTCCGCGTTTTGACCGACCGCTCGCTGCCCCAGCAGGGACCGGGCACGGCGGGCAACGGCAACTTCGTGCTCACCGACTTTTCGGTGCGGCAAGGCGATGCCGAAATCCCGATCGCCGCCGCCTGGGCGGACCACGCGCAGCCGGGCTATCCGGCGGAGGCGATGATCGACGGCGATGCGCAGAGCGGCTGGGCGATCAACGTGGGCAAAGGATCCGCGAAGGACGCGAAGATGAATGCGCCGCACGAGGCGACGTTCGTGCTCGCCCGCCCCGCCGATCCCGCCGCCGGACCGCTGCGCCTCACGATGCGCCACGACCTGCACGACGACTACCATGTCGGGCGCTTCGCCATCGACCTGAGCGAGCACGCGCCCGCCTCGCCAGGCGGCGGATCCGAGGCGCTCCTCGCCGCGCTGGAGGCGGACCCTAACAAACGCACCAAAGCGCAGCGCGAGGCGCTCGACGCCGCGTTTGCGCAAGCCGAGCCGCGGGCGCGCCGCCAGGCACCGGGCGCGGCGAAGGCGAAGCTGATGGTGATGAAGGAGCTGCCGAAGCGCCGCGAGACGTATCTGTTCACGCGCGGCGACTTCACGCGGCCGGACCAGGAACTCGGCGAATTGCAGCCGGCGGTCTTCCAGGCGGTCGCGCCCGCCTTCCCCGGCGGGGCGGATGCCACGCGGCTGGATCTGGCGAAGTGGCTGATCGCCCCGGAGAACCCGCTGACCGCGCGCGTGACGATCAACCGGTTTTGGATGCGCTACTTTGGGATCGGGATCGTCGAGACCGAGGAAGACTTTGGCACGCAGGGATCATTCCCGACGCATCCGGAGCTGCTCGACTGGCTGGCCCGGCAGTTCATGGAAAACGGCTGGTCGATGAAGGCGATGCACCGGCTCATCGCCACCAGCGCCGCCTACCGGCAGTCGTCCCACGAGCGCCCCGAACTCGCCGAAAAAGATCCGCGCAACCTGCTCATCGCGCGGCAGAGCCGGCTGCGGGTGGACGCCGAGATCGTGCGCGACCTCGCGCTGGCGGCGAGCGGGCTGCTCGACCCGACGGTCGGCGGTCCCAGCGTGCGGCCGCCGCAGCCCGACGGCGTCTATGCCTTCACGCAAAACAAGAAGAGCTGGAAGGCGGCGACCGGGGCGGACCGCTATCGCCGCGGGATGTACACGATGTTTTTCCGCAGCGCGCCCTACCCGCTGTTCGCGAACTTTGACACGCCCGATTTCCAGACGACCTGCACGCGCCGCAACCGCTCGAACACGCCGCTCCAGGCGCTCAACGTCGCCAACGACCCCGCCTTCGTCGAGTTCTTCCAGGGGCTCGCGCTCCGCATGATCCGGGAAAGCGACTCGCTCGAAGGAGCCATCGACCGCGCCTTCGCGCTCGCCTTGAGCCGCCCGCCCAGCGAAAAGGAACGCGCGATCCTGACCGGCTACGCCAAGGAAC
This sequence comes from Verrucomicrobiales bacterium, assembly GCA_041395145.1. GTDB lineage: Bacteria > Verrucomicrobiota > Verrucomicrobiia > Verrucomicrobiales > DEV007 > JAWLBD01. Next base: position 198,275 of record JAWLBD010000004.1, read on the forward strand.
AGGCGCGGAGCTTCGAAGGCGATCCCGCCGCCGCCGAGGCGCTGCTCACCCCGGCGCTGAAAGCCGAGAACGCGAAGGCGGCGCAGGCGGCGGCGCTGGTCTGCGTGGCGCGCGCGATCCTGAATTCGGATAATTTCATCACGCGCGAGTGAGCCGGGTCGGCGGCGATTTTTCTTTTCGCACCGCCCCATGATCCGCGACAATCGCACGCCATGAAACCGACCGCCGCCCTCCTCATCATTTTCCTCTCCGCCGCGCATTGCCCCGCCGCCGGCGATTCCGATGGCTCGCAGAATCTGGCGTCGGAGGGCAAGCTGCCGAGCGGGGCGGGCTTGGCGGCAAAGTATCCGGCTGACCAAGGGATCGTGAAAGACGAGGCGGTGATCTTTGCGGACGACTTTGAATCGGCGGAGCTGGGCAAGGCGTGGGACGAGCAGCGGAACGACGGCGGCAAGGTATTGTCGCTGGTCGAGACGGGCGGCGGCGCGCCGACCGGGGCGCAGTGCCTGCGGGTCGAGGCGACGTTGGGCGCGAACACCGGCGGGGGCTTGACGAAGTGGTTCGAGCCGTCGGAGGCGATCTTCATCCGGTTCTACACGAGGTTCGACGAGGGCTGCGACTACGTGCATCACTTTGTCACCCTGCGGGCGAACAAAGGGCTGCGCGGCGGCGACCGGTGGAGCGGGTTCGGCGGCGCGGGGCTGAAGCCGGCCGGCGACGAGCGCTTTTCCACCGCGCTGGAGCCGTGGGGCAACTGGGGCAAATGGACGCCGCCGGGGCGCTGGAATTTCTACAGCTATTGGCACGAGATGACCGCCTCGCCCGACGGCAAGTTCTGGGGCAATGCGTTCCGCCCCGCCGAGCAGCCGGACATTCCGAAGGACAAGTGGATCTGCGCCGAATTCAAGCTCAAGCACAACACGCCGGGCAAGCGCGACGGCGAGCAAGCCTACTGGATCGACGGCAAGCTGATGGGGCACTGGACCGGCATCAGTTGGCGAAAATCCCCCACCCTCTGGGCGAACGCGCTGACGCTCGAAACCTACGTGACCGACCGGTGGACGAAGAACGAATCGAATACCGTCTTCTTCGACAACGTCGTCTTCGCCAAAAAATACATCGGACCGGCGGCGGCGAAATAACGCTGTGCTCTAGGGGCCGCCCCACAACGCCTCGGCATCGTCGAGATAGCGGGAGATCGCGTCGGCGCGTTTTGGGCGCTGGAGGTTTTCGGATTGTTCGGCGGCTTTGAGGTATTCGTCGAAGACGCCGCTGGGGTGCGGGACCTGCTGCGCCTCGTACCAATTCAGGTGGCTGTCGAGCGCGGCGGAGCGCTCGGCGATGCTCCGGCGGGAGGCGGCGAGCTGGGCGATGCGGTCCTCCGCTCCGCGGCGTTTGCCATCCGCGATCCGCGCGATGATCTCGCGGTATTCGGTGATGATCGGCTGGTGGAGCGGGAACGCGCGGTTGGCTACCAGTTCTTGCAGCTTGCGCTCGACGGGCGCGACGATCGCCCTCGCGGTCCTTGCGTTTGGCGAAGCGCATGAATTCGTCGATGCCACAGGTCACCCGGCGGGTCGTTCGGCTTCTTCGGCGCTTCCTTCTCTGGCGCGGCGGCTTCGCCTCCGGAATCCGCCTCGGCTTCTCCGTCGCCGTCACCTTTCTTGCGCTTGAAAAAACTAAAGAGCTTGGAAAGCCGCGGCTTGTCCTTCTCGCCAACCGCTTCCGCTTCTTCGGCGGGTTCGCCTTCCGCCCCGGTGCCCTCGGTGCCTCGCACCTCGGTGCCCTCGGCAACCTCCGGCGCGGCGGCGGCTGCCTCGCGCTGGCGGTCGCTCTCCGGGATTTCTTCGGTCCACGCGAACCGGAGCGCGGCGGCGAGCTGCCGCTCGGTCTCCAGCGGGCTGAGCAGGTCGAGCGCGCCGGGCTGGGCGAGCGTGGCGACCTGGAGCGCCCACCACTTTTCCACGCTTTCGCGCGAGGTCTGCAGGGCGGGGAAATGTTTGTTGAGCAGGGCGTGGACGGACGACTGGTCGCGCGGCAGATCCGCCATGAACCGGCGAAGGCGCTGCGGCCCGGACGTCTGGTCGATCAGGGTGAGGAGAAAGGCGCAGGCCGAGGCGCGATAGACGGCGAGGGAAATCGAATCCATCGGCTCGGGATCGGCGATGAGCAGGTCCTCGACGCCCATGAAGGTGCCGCTTTTCAGCATGGCGGCGAAGATGCCGGTCGGGTAGCCGCGCTCGCGCATCGCCATCGCTTCGAGCACGCCGAGCCGCAGCCAGTCGGGCACGATCGCCCCGCCCGCCGGGGCGACGCCGACTTCGTTCAGGCAGTCGCGCGCGAGCAGCATGCGCACGATCTCGTCGTGGAGCAGTTCTTTGGTGAAGCCGGTCGCAATCTGCGCCCAGACCTCGTAGCGGATCTTTCCTTCGATCTGCCGGATTTGGCAAAACGAGAGCCGCGTGCCCTCCGGGGCGACGCCGCCTTCCGCCCGCCGCAAGATCACCCGGATCGGCTCGCGAAATTCATCCGGCTGCCCGAGGAGCGCCACATAGCGGTCGCCGACCTGATCGGCGAACAGCGAGAAGGCGGAGCGGATCTCGGGGTCATCGGATTCGACCACGCAATGCGTCCCGATCGTCTTGCCGGCCGCCGGCTTGCCCTCCGGGTTGACCTCGACTTTCGGGACGGGCGAAAGCCGCTCCGGCTCCGGGATCGCCGCCGGCGAGGGATCGAAGTCGAGCGGGTCCGCGCCGGGATCGCCCGGCTCCGGCGCGACGCTGCCGGGGTCCTCGACCTTGAGCCGCCCCGGCTCGGGCAGGTCGAGATCCGCGTCTTGCGCGGGAGCCAGCCCAATCCACGGAAGAACCGCCAGCGCCGCAAAGAAAGCGGCGATGGGGAAGCGGGATCGATTGGATGAGGCGGGGATCACGGCGAGAGGCGGCGCGGTCAGACTAACGGGCGAACCGCGCAATATATTGGAGAAATCGCGCCCGGTCCATGATTGGTCTTCCTGGCTCCACCGCCGCATCGACCAATTCCCCGGCGGCCACCCACCGGAAAGTGGCGAAATAGCGACCCCGGAGCTAATCGACTGGGCAGGGAGTCGCCATCTGATCGTTCCGCTCAGTTCTGAGCAAGTCAGTGGGAACCGGATAAATGAAGCCGTCGGGCGTTTCGAATAGTGTTCGTCCCAACAACTCCCGCGTTCGCACCTCTTCGGACGGATATCGCCTTTCCGCAGCCTCCCCGTCAAAAATCGCTTCTCCCTCACCGACAGCGACGCCGCTACAATTTAGATTTGGATTTGTCCGCCAGTGGATTGTGCTAAATCCGGTGATGAGAAGGATGGCGGCGAGGGCGACCAGGTTGGCGAACGCATAGGATTCGAGTGGACCGACGACGGCTAAAACGTCTCGAGGAACAAAAAAGTAAATCGACACATTGAAAATGAAAAGCGCAGCGCCACTCCGCAATGAGACAATGTGCCGCCTGATCGCCACGACCGAATAGTCCGATAGAGATGGCTGGTATTTAAACATTTGGCAGCTTGGGAGGCAGGCAATCTTGTTTAGAAAATCTAAACCAATTTCTCTTGGGATCAGCGATAAAATTCTCTCCTCCACGAGCGAGAGGGAACAGGGTCGTTTCCACAAAGATTTTAGACCAGAAAGGATGATCCGTCGGTGCGACGGTCCCTCTATCTACCTACCCGCCCAGAAAGACGGCCGCGCAAAAACATCCGCCAAATCCACCGGCATGCCGGATTCGAGCGAGCGGTTGGCGGCGATGCCCGCGAGGGCGGCGGCAGCTCCCTCCTCGAACGAGGCGGCCGCCCCCAGATCGCCGCTGCCGAAGAGCCTTTCGACCATGGCGCGGTCGGCGCCGCCATGGGAACCCGATCCCATGGCGATCGGGATGTCGCGGGCGTCGCCGAACATCGGGTAAAGGCGGAGCGATGCGGATTCGCCGGAGCCGGATTGGGCGGCGGCGGCGGAGTCGCCCTGGAGCATCGGCTGGCGGATATCGATGCGGAGTTCGAGGCGCCCCTTGGTGCCGGTGATGGCGGCCGCCATGCCCTCGCGCGGCGAAAACGCGGTCAGGCTATAGGACAGGCGGGCTCCGGATCCGTAGCGGGCGAGGACGTGCATCGTGTCCTCGGCGGTGATGCCGTCGCCGAAGACATTTTGGTCGCGGCGGTAGCCGGTCTCCGCCTCCGCCTCGAAATACAATCCGCGCAGCCCGGCATCGCTTTGCAGGCAGAGCGCGAACGGATCGCCCGCCGCCGCCGCCACCCCGGTGTAGCGCGGGTAGGGGTAGGACTCGCCGCGCGCCTCGGCGTTCGCCCTGCCGTAGAACTGGAGCGCCGCCGAGGCAATGACTTGGTCGGGGCGCGACCCGAGCCACCAGTTGACCAGGTCGAAGTGGTGGCTGCCCTTGTGGACGAGCAAGCCGCCGCTCTGCGCCTTGTCGCGGTGCCAGCGGCGGAAGTAATCCGCGCCGTGCCGCGTATCGACCAGCCATTGGAAATCGACCGCCAGCGGCCGCCCGACCGCGCCGCCCGCGACCAATTCGCGCACCTTGGCGTGCGCCGGGGAATGCCGGTAGTTGTGCAGCACGCGGAGCGATTTGCCCGAGCGCGCGACCGCCTCGGCAAGGCTGGCTAATTCCTCCGCGCGGATCGCCAGCGGCTTTTCGCTGAAGGCATCGCAGCCGAGATCCAGCGCCCGGATCAGGCTGCCCGCATGCGCGGCATCCGTCGTCGCCACGATCACCGCGTCGGGCTGCGCCTCGGCGACCAGCCTCTCGAAATCACCGGAGCCATAGGCGGCGACCGGCGGGCGCGCCATCGCGGCGAGCCGCGCGTTGTGAAAGCGCATCCGCACCGCGCTCAGGTCGCAAATCGCGCAGAGCGTCGCCTTGCCCCGCAGGGCGGGATCGGTGAGCGCATCGATATAGAAGCCGCCGCGCGCACCCGCGCCGACCAGGGCGTAGCGCGTGGGGCGGTCCATCATGGCTGGCGCAGGCTCTCGATGTAGAGGATGAGCGATTCGATCTGCGCGTCGTTCAAAACGCCGGCGTAGGGCGGCATCCCGATGCCTTCCTTCGGCTCGAAGCCGGCGGCCACCTTGGCGCTGGGATCGAGGATCGATTCGCGCAGATACTTGCGGTCCGCCTTCGCCTTGCCGCCGCCGACCAGCGCGCGCTCGGAGCCAAAGAGCCCCTTCCAGCTCGGTCCGGTCTTGCCCTCCATCGTGCCGTCGGTCGAGTGGCACGCCATGCAGCCGATCGCCTCGTAGAGCTTGCGCCCCGCCTCGGCGGTCGGCTTCTCGGTTCGCCGCCGGAGCCACCGCCACGCGCGCGGGCGTGAGATCGACCTCGATTTCCCCAAAGCCGGCCGCCGCCAGATCGATGTCGCGCAAGGCGTGGACGGTCAGAAATGCCTCGCCCTTCAGCGGATTCAGATCTTGGTCGGCGACGGTCCAGCCCACGCCGAGCTGGTGGCACGGCTCCATGCTTACGATGCCGAGGAACACCGACATCCCGTCGGCGGAGAGGTAGGCGCTGCTCGCGGCGAGCGGCTTCGCGCCCCGGCGTGCCGTCGAGCCGGTAGTCGCCGGACCCATACTTCTCGGTGCGCAGGTAGTTCCAGCGCTCGATCCGGTAGTTCTCCGGCCGCGCGGCGACCTCCGGGTGGAGCGGCGCATCAAAGCGGAGCAGCACGCCGCGGCGCCCGGACCTCGCATCGGCGATCGCGCTCGCTGGCGTGCCGGTGTCGCGCAGGCGGGCGATGCCGCATGACGTCGGGCGACTCCGATCCCCACAGGCGGAACCCGGCGAGGTAAAGGCAGCGGTCGCGTTCGTTGAAGGCTCCCTTGAGCGGCGGAAACCAGATCTCGTTCGTCAGCATCGCCGCGCCGCCTTGCACCGGCTCCGCCGCATCGTCGATGAACAGCTTGAAGATCGCCTACTGAAATAGCTCAGGTGGATCAGCCCGCCGCCGAGCGGACCGAGCGCGCCGTCCGGCACGCCGATCTGGATCGCACCGGAGCTGTTGATGCGATGTGGGATCCAGAAGAGCGGCTCCGCGATCGGATGCGGGTGGTCGTTCTCGCTGCCGCCGAGCGCCTGGAGAAAGCCGTAGTAATTGCCCTCTACGATGCGGTGGATCGGCGTCGCCGGCACCCAGTTGCCCTGCTGGTCGCTGCTCGTCAGCCACCCGCGCTTCGGCTCAAACCCGAGGTAGCTCTGCCGCAGCCCCGTGGCGATCACCCGATACGACTGCCCGTCGGCGGCGACCTCCACCACCGTGCCGTTGAGCTTTCCCTGGTGCGCGGCGACCTGACCGCCCTTGCTCAGATAAAACCCGCCGCCCGGCTTCGGCACCATCGACATGGCAAACTCGCGCGTCTCCGCCGTCTGCGGCGGCAGCGCGCAGAAGCTCTCGTAGGTCTGGACCTGAGTCTCTCCCGCTCCGAGTTGCAGGCGCACGATGCCGCTCCGGTCAAAAACATAGATTTTTCCGCCGACGACCGAAAGGCTCTGCGGCTCGTGCAATCCCGAGCCGATCCGCCGCCACCGCACTTCGCTTTCGGAATCGGAAAGCTCAGCCGTCCAGATGTCGCCATCAAAGGTGCAGACCGCCGCTTTGTGACCGCCGTCGAAAAAGTCGATGCCCGTCACCCGCACGTTGCGCCGCCACGGATTGTCGAACGGCAGCTCGATGCGGTCGAGGACAAAGCCTTTCGCCGTCGCCGGGGACTTCGGATTTCCATCCCGCCCGACATCGCGGATGATCTTCGTGGTGACCGTCTCGGACCAGCGGCTTCCCGGAAGCCGCTCCGGCGGCAGCGGTGCCCGTTCCAAATCAGCCAACTCCGCCTCCGAAAATGGATCGCCGCGCCGGATCGCGATCATCGCCTTGCGCGCCGGTCCGGCATCGAACTGGCATGCGACCAGATCGCTGGCTACTTCCACGATCGCCGCCGCCGATCGCCGCGACCTGGAAGGCCGCCGCCCTTTTGCGCGACCGCCGCCCACAGCGGATCGCTGGAGCCGAGGCACCTCGATCCGGCGCAGGACGATGGCTTTACCCGCCCGCGCCACGGCATCGACCGATTCGGCGATCTCCGATTTGCCAACGCGATACCGCAGGGTGGCGAACGCGCTTCATCGCGGATCGAACCGAACCGCCCGCGCTCCGGCGGCAGCGGCCCGCGGCTCGTTTCCTTTTCGTCCGGGCACGGATCGCGCGGGTCGGAAAAGTCCGGCACCCCGCCATTGGCCTCCGCCGTCCAGCCGGGGGCGAGCGGCAGCGCGGCGATCAAGTCGCCCAGCGGGCGCGGCAGCGCGCCCTGCCCGGCGGGTGCCTTCTTGCCAGCGGTGCCGAGGTGATACGAGCCGGGAGCCATCCCGTCCATCGATACGCCCTCGCCGCGCCAGATCGCCGCGACCCGGAGCAGGTCCGGATCGAAGACCGCCCAGCATTCCTCGCCCAGCCGCAGCGCGATCCCGCGCGCCGTCAAATTGTCGGCAGGCGCGCCTCCCTCCGCCTCCCACACCGACCGCGCATCCAGCGGCGTGCCAAAAAACGGAAAGTCCGGCTCGGCGAACGGACCCCAATCGCCAGCCGCCACCGCCTCCGACCCCGCCGCCTGCTGCGCGGCGGCGGAGATCGGCAGCGCCAAAGCAGCGAGCGCGAGGATGGAAAAGCGCAGGGCAGTCATGGGCAAGACCGATGGAACTTGCCCGCCGCCGCTGCAACCCGCATTATCCGGCGCATGTGCAACCTCTTTGACATCGGCCCCAATCAAAACAAGGGGCGTAAGCGCTGGGAAAAGCAACTGCGCGAGGCGGTGGAGACACTGCCCAAGATCTATCATATCCGCCGGACGGATACCGCCGCTGTCCTCCGGCAAAGTGGATCGGACGGTTCCTCGCTTGAGCCTGCCATCATGCGCTGGGGGTTTCGCCGGGACTTCAGCGACGCCATCAATAACACGCGGAGCGACAAACTCGCCGGCGGGATGTGGCGCGATGCCTTCGCCCACCGCCGCTGCGCGATCCCCGTCGCCGCGTTTTACGAGTGGACCGGTGCCAGGGGCGACAAACAAGCCTACGCATTCCGCGAACGCGGTGGCGGCTGGCTTTGGGCGGCCGGCGTTTGGGAGGCGCCCGGCAGCGGCGGCCTGCCACCCGCCTTTTCGATGGTCACCACCGCGGCGGCACCCTGGATGAAGGCGATCCACGACCGGATGCCCGCCCTCCTCGCCGAAGACCAGGTCGAAGCCTACATCACCGGCCCCGAACCCGCCGCCTTGATCGCACCGCTCCGCGAGGCGCTGGAGTTCTTCCGCTGCGAAAACCCGCTGCTCCTCAAAACGCCGGGACCGCCGGTGCCGGATGCACAGGGGGATTTGTTTTTCTGACCTTCTGGCACGCTGCGGGACATGGCTTCCCGGCAAGCGATGACCTGATCGGTCGAAGACCGGTGCCGAGCGCGGCGCGCGGTGCCTAAATCATCCCGAGTTTCATCTTCCCCTCCTCGCTGATCATGTCCTGCGTCCACGGCGGATCCCAGACCAGATCGACCCGCGCCTCGCTGATCCCCGGGATCGTCATCACCCGGCTCTGGGCATCCGCCGCGATCGTCGGTCCCATCCCGCACCCCGGCGCAGTCAGCGTCATCTTGATATCCACCGTCTTCTCCTTCCCCTTCTCGCCCTGGATCACGCAGTCATAAACCAGACCCAGATCCACGATGTTCACCGGGATCTCCGGGTCAAAAACATTCTTGAGCTGCTCCCAGACCGCCTTTTCCATCGCCTCCGGCGTCTTCGGTGCCGCCGCAAGCTTCTTCTTCTTTTCGGCTTCGAGGTCGATGCCCAGCGCGTCCGCATTCGCCGATGAAATGCGCGCCAGCCCCTGCTCGGTCGCCACCGTGTAGGTGCCGCCCAGCGCCTGGGTAATGATCACGCGCATCCCCTGCGGCAGGACAAGATCGTCCCCGCTCGGGATCTGGATCGCTTCGACTTCTCGGGTGAGTTCAATTTCTTGGTGCATGGAAAATGGGGCTAGATCGCGAGTCCAATAAGCCTCGCTAAATCGGTTACGTCCCCCAAGCGGTAACGCGCACCCGGCGAGAATTCAAGCGGGGCGATCTTTCGCCAAGCAACGCAGCCGATCCCGCGCCGCTGGGTGCCCCGTGACTTGCACCTCGCCTCACCCCGCCTCTGCTGACCAAAACACCCTCGCCCTCCCGCATTCCGATGATCCGAACAAGCCTCCCTCTCGCCGCCGCCCTTGCCTTTACCGCCACCGCGTCTGCCGGCGAACCCGCCGGCGACCCGGGCGCGGTCGAAAAGATGCCGGGGCTGGTCGCGTTTTGGGCGTTCGGCGAGGAGGCGGGAGAGCCCCGGCTTTCCCAAGGGACAAAGGAGGAGCATCCGCTGGGGGAGGTCGGCGGACCGATCACGCGGGTCCAAGGCGGACCGTTCTCCGGGTATGCGGCGGCACTGAACGGGAAGCAATATTTCCGCATCCCGCATGCGGAAACCGGCGACCTCAACATCGCTGGCAAGGACGCGCAGGTCTCGATGTTCGCCGTCGTCTGGATCAAAGACCTGAACAAGAGCCGGACGATCGCCGGGATGTGGAGCGAAGGCAAAGGAGCCAACGACGACACCGGGACGCGGCAATACGCGCTGCTGATGCACATGCCAACCTACGGAGGCAACCGGCAGCTCACGCCCCATATCTCCAGCGAAGGCGGTGTGACGCGCCGGGCGGATGGCAGCGCCTTCCCGTGGTGCTGCGACTACGCCGCCTCAAAATCAGAGGTGCCGGAAGAAACCTGGTGCACGCTCGGCTTCACCTACGACGGGCAATACATCCGCGCCTACGTCAACGGAATCATGGAATCCCGCGAACTCGACCCGAAGAAGGACAAGCGGACCGATCCGTATTTCACCAAGGAAGGTCCGGGCGGCGGCGACCGCGGGATGAATCCGTATTTCCACGGGCGCGGCATCTTCCGCCTCGACCCCGAAAAGCATGCCGGCAACAAGATCGGCGGCGCGGACTTCACTGTCGGCGCTCGCTACGCCGTCGGCTCCATGTTCCGCGAGGCCACGACCGGAAAGTTCGGCGGTCTAGCAGTCTTCCAACGGGCGCTGACCGACGGCGAAATGAATGCGCTGCACGAGGCTGCGGCGGTCGAGAAACTAAACGGGCTGGCGGAAAAGTGAGCGGCTTGCCCCAAAGCGATCCGCTCTTAGATTCGCCTCCCTCGTCCCGTATTCTCCCCCACCTATGCCATTTACCGAACCTAGCCCGCAGGGCGACATCCTCACGGCGTTCCTCAGCATCCTGTTCGAGGGCGCGCCCTACATTTTGCTGGGCACGATCATCTCCGGATTCATCGATGCCTACCTGCCGTCGGGGGCGATGGACCGGCTGCTGCCGAAGAATAAGGTGGGGGCGGTGATGCTGAGCGGCTTGCTGGGCGGTATCTTTCCGGTGTGCGAGTGCGCGGTGGTGCCGGTGATCCGGCGGCTGGTGCAGAAGGGGCTGCCGATCTCCTGCGCGATCACTTACATGCTGTCGGCTCCGATCATCAATCCGATCGTGGTGCTGAGCACGGCGAGCGCCTTCAAGGGGCAGGACGCGGCGTTCATCACCAGTTCGCGGCTCCTGATGGCCTATGTGATTACGGTGGTGATCGGGTTGGTCGTCAGCCGGTTCGCCCCGGCGAGCATCCTGCGCCCGTCGGTCATGGCGGGCATCCGGAAGGCGGGGGACGCCCCTGAGAAGGACGGTGCCGAAGCAGGGCATGCGGAGGGCGGCAGCGGCAGCGGCAGCGGCAGCGGCAGCGGCAGCCGCGCCGCAGGCGGAGTCTGGCGAGAAGCTGACGCGGGCGATGCGCTCGGCGCTGTCCGATTTCCTCGACACCGGGATGTATTTCACGATCGGGGTGATGATCACGGCGGTGTTCAACACGCAGTTCGACCAGGCGCGGCTGGAGCCGCTGGCGACCAATGACTTTCTCGCCGTGCCGGCTGCTGATGGCGCTCGCCTTCGTGCTCTCGCTCTGCAGCACGTCGGATGCGTTCATCGCCGCGACGATGTCGAGTTTCTCGTATGTCGCGAAGCTGGCGTTCCTGGTCTTGACTCGATGATGGACGTGAAGCTGATATTCATGTATTCTGCGGTGTTCCGCCGCCGGTTTGTCGCCGCGCTGGTCATCGGCGTCTTCGCCCTGGTCGCGCTGCTCTGCCTGCTCTGGGCGAACGTCGCACCCATCCCGACCTATGGACGCTAAATCCCAACGCATTTTCATCGCCGCCGGATCGGTCGCCGTGCTCCTGTGGGGCGCGGTGATGGTGTATTTTTACACCGCCGACCGGATGGACATCTACCTGAAGGGCAATTTCCGCATCCAGGCGCTGATCGGCGGCTTGGGCATGCTCTTGCTCGGGGCTTTCAACCTGATGACGCCCGTACCAAGGTCTCCTGCGGGCACGACCATGCGCACGAGGGCGATGATGGCGGGATGACCACGACGACCACGGGCACTACCATGGATGCGATGGCGCCCACGGCGGCTGCGGGCACGATCATAGCCATGGCGATCACCACCATGCGCATGAGCACGATCACGGCGGCTGCACCATGGGCACGACCATGATTCGCACGACCATGCGGGCAAAACGGGCGGCTGCTGCGGGCACGATCATGGTCACGCGCACGATCATGGTCACGCACGCGGATTGCGGTCATGATCACGACCACCATCATCACGATGGCGGCAGTTGGCTGAACCGGATCACATTGCTCGCCATCATGATCGTCCCGATCACGGTCGGCGCCAGCTACACGCCGGACGCCGACAGCGCGGCGGCGGGGACGCACACGGGGCTCTACAATCCGGTGGATGCGGAAGCCTCGCCCCTGCGGGAGCAGTTTTCGATCCGCAAAGAGAAGCCCGCCTTGCCGCCCGCGCTGGCCGCCGCCGAAGCCGCCCGCCAGGGAGCCGATACGCCGGCCGGGGCGATCGCGCAGGCTCCGCCGCTCGAGGAGGGCCAGCCGGGAGCCGATCCGCAGGCCCAAGCGCAGACCAACGTCTATGGCGCGTTCACGCTGGAGGACCTCAAGCAGCAGGTCGAGCAAAGCCCGGAGGGCAACTTCATGCTCAGCGTGCCGGAGATCGCGTTCACCGTCGGCGACACCGAGGTCGAGAACGTGCTCGGCGGGCAGCCGGTCGAGACCGTCGCCCAGATCATGCCTGAGAAGCTCAACAACCCGAACGGCACCCGCGCCCGGATCTTCCGCCTGTTTGTGCAATGCTGCATGGCGGATGCGCGCCCGCTTTCCGTGCCGGTTGAGTTCGGCAAAGAACCGCCCGCCTTCCGCGAGATGGGCTGGGTCAAGATCGTCGGCTCGATCGAATACGTCGTCGAGGGCGGCAAGCGCGTCCCCCTGCTCAACGCGAAGGCGATGGAGGAAACCGAAGCGCCGAAAAACCCCTACGGCTAGGCTAGGCTAGGCTAGCCCGAAGCGACGACAACGATAATGATGATGGAACACTTTGAAGCAACCCCGGTGGGCGAGGCGGTCAGCCTGTGGGGCGAAGGTCCGCTCTGGTGGGGCGACGCCCTGCTCTACGTCGATATCGAAGGGCGCAAGCTCCGGCGCTTCGACCCCGCCAGCGGCGAGGACCGCGCGTGGGAGGCGGGCGAGCGCCCCGGCTGCATCGTCCCGCGGGCCGGCGGCGGCTGGGCGATGGCGGGCGATCTCGGCTTTTCGTTTTTCGATCCCGAGTCGGGGGCGAAGACGCCGGTCGCCGATCCGGAGCCGGACAAGCCCGACAACCGGTTCAACGACGGGAAGTGCGATCCCGCCGGGCGCTTCTGGGCGGGCACGATCAGCCTGGTCAAAAAGACGGGCGACGCCGCGCTCTATGTCTTGGGCAACGACTTGGCCGTCCGCCGGGTCCTCGGCGACATCACCACTTCCAACGGCATCGTCTGGTCCGCCGACGGGCGGACGATGTATTATATCGATACGCCGACCAAGCAGGTCAGCGCCTTCGACTTCGATGCCGGATCCGGGACGATCGCCAACCGCCGGGCGATCATCGACACCGCCGCGCTGGGCATCGAAGGCTCGCCCGACGGCATGGCGATCGACGCCGAGGGGCAGCTCTGGATCGCGTTTTGCCACGGCGGCTGCGTGCGGCGATTCGACCCCGCCACCGGGCAGCCGACCGCCCGGGTGGACGTCCCCGCCATCGAGACGACGGCCTGCGCGTTCGGCGGTCCTGGCTTGGGCACGCTTTTCATCACGACCGGGGTGAAGGCGGGCTTGACGAGCCGCTTGCTTGACTCTACTGTTCGCGGCGCAAGTTGGCGTCGCCGGGACCGCCGCGCACGCCTTCGCTGGCTAGTAGCCAAATCCATCCTTCCTACTTCCCATGAACCTCGGTGGTCCAGAAATCCTCCTCCTCTTGGCGTCGTCCTCGCCCTGCCGGTCGGGATCGTCATCCTGCTCTTCGTGCTCGCGAAGCACGCCAAGAAACAGCATACCAACCAACCGCTCCCGCCGCCGCGATCCCAGCCAGGGTCAGATGCCTATTTTCAGCCGCCCGGCGATTCACCGCCGCCGCCGTCCGCGCCCGCCAGCAGCCGCGCCGACCGCCTCCGCGAACTCGAGCGGCTCCACGGCGAAAAGCTCATCACCGCCGATGAATACGAGGCAAAACGCCGTGCGATCATCGACGAGATCTAGAGTCTAAAGACGCACGGTACCGTCCATGACCACCATAGTCGCCCCGCTGACAGCGGTCCACCCCAATAGCGATGTCTCGCCGAGGCATCCGCCGCACAGCGCTTGCCAGGACCGATTCGACCCTGCATTGGCGACCGATCCACCGGCTGGCTGGGCAAAAACCGTCCAAACTTCGCCGCCCACGCCAGTGACCGCCCCCCATCCAAGGGCAAAATCCCAGCCTGCGCCCGACCAAACACGACCCAATGCCGGTCCCAAAAATACGAAATATTCCAAATATGCGATTTATTTAGGATAAAATCTCAGAATTTATGAAAATTTTCTTGGAGATTACCCGCGATTGAATTATAATAATTTCAATCGTAAATCGCAATTTTGAGAACATCCTCGCCCTCAACCTCACCCTTATTTCAATGGATTCGGCTTCCCGCACTAGGGAAGGCGGACCAGATGACGCGGCGGATTTTGGCGGGGATCGCGACGGTTGGCACGCTGACGTTGGGGGTGAAGGCGGTGGCGTTTGGAAAAGAGATGCTGGTACTGGGACGTTTGGGACCTCGGATCTGCTGGATGCTTTTTTGATCGCGTTCCTCTTGTGCGTTTGCCGCCACCGTGTTGGGCGGATCGCTGCCGGATGCGCTGCTGCCCGCCTACACGAACCTGACGGTCGGCGGGCGCGACGACGAGGCGCGGCGGCTGACGGAGGGTCGATCTGGGTCTATACCGGCATCCTTGTTGCGCTCTGCGCCGCGCTTTACGCCTTTGCCCCGCTGGCGCTGGCGCCATTTACCGCCGCGTTCGATGAGCCGAAGCGCGCTGGCGCTGGACCTCTTCCGGCTGCTCCTGCCGTTTTCGCTTTTCTACGGGCTGTCGCACGTCTTTGCCTCGCTGCTCCAGGCGCGGAAACACTTTGCCCTCGCCGCCGCCGCGCCAGCCATCGTCCCGGCGGCGACCGCGCTTTCGCTGCTTTTGCTCGGCGGGATCGAGGCGCTGGTCACCGGCGTGGTGGTCGGCTCGATGCTCCACGCGCTGGTCCTCGCCCTTGGCGTGCGGCGCGCGTGCGGCTCTGGGGTTTTCCGCCCGACGCTGGGCGGGCCGGAGGCGCGCCGCGTCTGGCTAGACACGGTGCCGTTGCTGGGCGGCGCGGCGATCATGCACGGCGCGATCTTGATCGATAGCGGGATGGCGGCGTGGCTGCCGTCCGGCGCGGTCGCCTCGCTCGGCTACGCGGAAAAAGTCTGCGGCGTCCTGCTGGCGGTCGCCGCCACCGCCGTGGGCCAGGCGATGTTCCCCTATCTCTCCGAGCAGGTCGCCGCGCGGGATTGGCAGGGGCTGCGCCGCACGATCCGCCAATTCTCTGGCTGGATCGCCGCCGCCTCGATCCCGGTGGTCGCCGTGGCGTGGGTCGCCGCGCCGCTCGCCGTTGCGGCGCTCTTCGAACGCGGCGAATTCACCGCCGCCGACACCGAGCGCGTGGCCGGCATCCTGCGGTTCTACGCGTTGCAGACGCCGTTTTACGTTGCGGCGGTGCTCGCCAGCCGGGTCGTCATGGCGCTGCGGGCACCGTGGTTCATGCTGGCAACGACGGTGGTCAACCTCTCCGCCAACGCCGCGCTGAACTACGCCCTGATGGGACCCTATGGCGAGCGCGGCATCGCCCTCTCCACCGCCTGCGTCTACGCGCTGTCTGCCGCGATGCTCTACGCCTGGCTCTTCCGCAAACTGCGCGCCCGCGAAGCCGCCGATCCCGCCCGCCGCGCCGCCTAGGTCCGGACCTGAACTTTCCTCAACCCCGCACGACCGATGCCCCGAACCCCACACATCCCCGAACACCCGCTGCCCGGCGCCGCCGCCGTCGGCTCCACCGTCGCCCCGACTTCGCCGCTCGCCGCGCCGCGCCGCGCCGTCTGCCAGCTCAAGCGACTGGTCGCCGGCATGAACGCCACCGTCTGGATGACCGCCGACTTCGCCATCGGCTTCGTCGCGGTTTACGCCGCGTTTTGGCTCAGCCCATTTGCGGAAGCCGCGCTGACCAACGCCGAACACATCCGCCCGCTGCACTGCGCGCTGAGCTTCGGGCTCCTGCTCTCGACGGTCTCCCACATCCTCGGCTTGCACGATCCGCTCATCCAGCGCAGCGAGTGGAACCTCTTCGTCAAAGCGATGCTCGCCATCGGGATCGCCGCCCTCGGCATGGTCGCGGTGTCGTCGTTCGCCTACTACCTCAAGGTCGGGCGCTACATCCTCGCGCTGAGCGCCGTCGCCGGCTTCGCGGGCATTTTCATCAGCCGCGTGCTGACCTGGCAATTCACCAAGACGCACCAGCAGCGCATCGCCCTGGTCGGGGACGCCCGCTTTTGCGCGAACGCCAAGTCGCTCTTCGCGCGCTACAGCAAGCCGGTCGATCTCTATCCGCTCGAATTCCCGCTCGGCGCGAACTTCGACCTCGCCGCCTGGTCCGCCGCGCGCGGCATCGACGAGATGGTCGTCGGCTCCGACATCCCCGCGCCGCTGCGCGCGTCCCTGCTCGCCTGCATGGATGAAGGCGTGCGCGTCGAGACCTTCCCCGAATACACCGAGCGCAACTACCGCTGCGTGCCGGTCGATGCGATCGACCACCGCTGGTTTATCGATGCGGAGATCGAGGGGCTGCATCCATATTACGCGCTCGCCAAGCGGGCCACCGACGTCGCGCTCGCGCTCGCGGGTCTCCTCCTGAGCGCGCCGCTGCTGCTGCTCGCCGCCATCGCCATCAAGCTCGACGGCGGCGGGCCGGTCTTCTACAGCCAGACGCGCGTCGGCTTGCGCAACCGCGCGTTTCAAATCTACAAGCTGCGCACGATGCGGACCGACGCCGAGAAGACCGGTGCGAAGTGGGCGACGAAAGGCGACGCCCGCGTGACGAAGATCGGCAAGCTGCTGCGCAAGACGCGCATCGACGAGATCCCGCAGTTCTGGAACATCCTGCGCGGCGACATGGCCTTCATCGGACCGCGCCCCGAGCGCCCGGAATTCGTCGGCGATCTGGAGAAGGAAATCCCGTTCTACCGGCAGCGCCACCTGGTCAAGCCGGGGCTGACCGGCTGGGCGCAGATCAACTACCCGTACGGCGCCAGCATCGAGGACGCCCGCGAGAAGCTGCGCTTTGACCTCTACTACGTGAAGCACGCCACCGTCGAACTCGACCTCCACATCATCGTCCGCACCATCGGCGCGGTGATGAAGGGAGCCCGCTAGACAGGATCAAATCATGAACCTCGCCGCCGCCATCGATCCGACCGCCGCCGCGCCGCGCCCGCATACCTGGGCGGCGCGGCTCCGGGCGTGGGTGGAATGCGCGGCATTCTGCCTGCTGACCGTGCCCTACACGACCGGCGCGATGGCGTGGGGCTACGAATTCGGATTCGTCCCGGTGCGCCCCGCGCTTTTCCTCATCGCGATGTCCGGGATCTGCCTGCTGCTCACCATCCCGCGCAAACCGGACTTCGCCAAATCGGCGCTGCTCATCTTCGCGCTGCTCGCCGCCCGGGTCATCGACGCCGGCTTGCTCCAGCGCTTCCCGACGCACGGCGGTCCGTTCAAAGAAGCGGTCAGCCTGGGCGCCACGGTCGTCCTCGTCATGGCCATCGCCTGCGCCGTCGGCGTTTACTATCGCGCAAACCGCACGCCGCTGGTGGTCGCCGCCGCCTTGTCCGTGCTCGTCTGCGTGGGCGTCAACCTCGCCGAGTTCGCCGGGCACGGGCAGTTCAGCATCGTCGGCGGGCGCGCCGCCGGATTCTGGCAAGACCCGAACAACACCGCGATGGCGATCACATTCATGGCCGCCGCGTTCTGCACCTGCTCGCGGAAATACTGGTGGAACATCGCGATCCTCGGCATCGCGGGCGTCGGCGTCGCGGTGACGTTGAGCCGCAGCGGCATGCTGGTCTTTGCGCTGACCGCCGCCGCCTTCGCCGCCCTGAACCTGCGCCAGCACTTCGGCAAGCTCGCCCTGACCGCCGCCATCGCGGTGCCGCTCGCCCTCGGCGGGATCGGGATCATGGCGGCGACCGCCACCAGCCAGCGCGACAGCAACGTCCAGCGGCGCCTCAACGCGATCTTCGGCGGCGACGTGGACAAGATGGGGTCGAGCGAGCGGATGAAGGACCTCATGGATGGCGTCGATGCCCTAACAAAACACCCAATCGCCGGCATGGGCATGGGCGCGGGCACGATCTATCGCCAGCCCCACAACCAGATCGTCAGCGTCTGGCTCGACCTCGGGATCTTCGGGGCCATCCTTTACGGCGGGGTCGTCGCCGCGCTGTTGCTCAAATCCGCGCTCGCCCGCTTCGACGGGCTGCTCTGCGTGATCCCGATGATCGGGTTCATCCCGTTCAGCCAATTCCTCTGCGACTTTTCGCCGCAGTGGTACGCGGCGCTGATCGCCGCCATCGCCACCTCGGCGCGCCCGCTCAGCATCCGCCTCTTCAAACCAAGAACCCGCGCCGCCGCCTGCGCTCCGGCCAGCGGCGCGCAACCTGCCACCATCGTCTATGGATAAGATCGCCCACCTTCTCTACAGCGGCGTCGGCGGCCAGGCGGGCGTTGTCCTTTCGCTCGCCAAAGCGGGACCGGAATGCGCGCATCACGCCGGCTTCTACGGCGTCGAACCCGCCGCCCCGCAAAACATCGCCGCCTGCGAGGCGCAGGGCATCGGCTGGCGCGCGTTCCGCAAGAAACCGGGGTTCGACGGCTCCGCGCAGCGGGCGATGGCCAAATGGCTCGCCGAGCTGCAGCCGGCCGCCGCAGTCGTCCACACGCCGGCCGCCTTGATCGCCGCCCGCCGCGCGCGCCGCCGCTGCCCCGGCATGAAGATCATCGCGGTCGAGCATCATTCGAACGCCTTGAAAACGCGCAAACAGTGGGCGCTGAGCGCCGCCGCCTTCTGGCTCGCGGACGATGTCGTTTACCTGACCGAAGCCTATCGCGACGAGGTGAAAGCAAAGCTCGGCGCGCTCTTCCGCAGCGCCAAGGCGAGCGTCATCCCGAACGGGCTCGACCTCGCCGCGTATCCGGCGGCGGCGGGCAACCCGCTCGCCTTCACCATCGGGATGCAAGGCAGGATGGTCGATGGCAAAGACTTCGCCTCGCTCATTCGCGCGTTTGCCTCGCTCAAAGCGCAGTTGCCCGGCTGGCCGCTGCGCCTCGAACTCGCCGGCGACGGACCGCGCCGCGACGGATTCGAGACCCTCGCCAACGAACTCGGCGTCGATCCCGATGTCACCTTCCTCGGCATGGTGCCGCACGCCGAACTCATCCGCCGCATGGCGTGCTGGAATGCGTTCGCCCTCAGCTCCGACGGCGAGACGATGAGCATGGCGCTGATGGAGGCGTTCGCCTGCGGCTTGCCCTGCGCCGCGTCCAACGCGCCCGGTCTCCGCGACTTCATCCGGCATGGCGAGAATGGATTGCTTTTCAAAGCCGGCGATCCCGCGTCCATCGCCGCCGCGCTCCGCGCCATCGCGACCAACCCCGCCCTGCGCGCCCGGCTTTCCCAAAACGCCCGCGCCGAAGCCGCCGCCAGCTTTTCCGCCAGCCGGATGTGGGCGGGCTACCGCAGCCTGATCGCCGCGCGCCCGCAGCCCGCCATGGTCACGCTCCGCCCGCACCACGCTTGATTCCAAAATGAATTCCGAACACAGCACGATCGCCCGCGCCGCGCTCCAATTCGTCGCCCTGAGCGGCTTGCCCGCCGTGATGCGCGGCCGCCCGCACGGTCTCTGCACCCTGATGTTTCACGGCTTCACCGACCGGCGCGGCGCGCCGCCCCACCTCGAAAACGCCAGCGGCTTGCACCTCGACGCCGAGGCATTCCGCGCGATCTGCCGCCTGCTTTCTGAAAAATACGCCGTCCTCCCGCTCGCCGACGCCGCCGAAGCGATCCGCTGCGGCAATCCGCTTCCGCCCAACGCGGTCTGCCTGACTTTCGACGACGGCTACGCCTCGAACCATGCGATCGCCTTCCCGATCCTCCGCGAATTCGGGCTGCCCGCCACGATCTTCGCCGCCACCGACTTCGTCGAAAACGGCGTCTTCCTCTGGCCGGACCGCATCGAGTATGCGCTCGGCCACACCGCAGTAGCGCAGCTCGATATCCGGATCGGCGCCCGTGCGCCTTTCGCTTTCCCTATCCGATGCCCCGAACAAAACGGCGGCACACGGTGCGATCTGCGAGGCGCTCAAGGCGATCCCGCAGGAGGATCTCTATGCCGATGTCGAACGCGTCGAGCAACGGCTGGGTGCCGCGCTCGCCAACGATCCGAACCCCGCCGCGATCTATCGCCCGCTCAGCTGGGACCAGGCGCGGGAGATGCAAGCGTCCGGCTTGATCGCCATCGGCGCGCACACCCATCATCACCGGATTCTCGGGCGCTGCGCGGCGGAGACCGCGCGCGCGGAAATGACCGAATCGCTTGGCATCCTCGAACATCGGCTCGGCTCGCGCCCCGCCCTCTTCGCCTACCCAAATGGAAAACCGGGCGACCACACCGCAGAGACGCGCGCGCTGCTCGGCGACCTAGGCATCACCGCCGCGGTCACCACCGAGCAAGCGTTCGCCGGACCCGATGCCGATCCGCTGGCGATCCCCCGCTTCGGCCACACGCCCGACCCGCGCTACATGGATGCGCTCGCCTCCGGCACGCTGCAATTCGTGAAAAGCGCGATCCGACCGCTGCGGCGGCGGGCGGCGTAGGTGGGCTTCCACGCGGTTTTCCTCTAATGAAATTCAGCCAATAGTGGGGTTACAGACCCAGTATTGGCTGAAAATTGAAAATGAGGCTGATTGATTCCGGTTTTGAAATTCAGCCAATAATGGATATTTTTGATCATTATTGGCTGAATTTCCATGAACTTCATCGGACGACAGTACGAGCGCGACCTGCTTGCCCAATGGGAAAAACGACTCCCGGATGGGCAGCTCACCGTTATCTATGGGCGAAGGAGAATCGGCAAGACCAGGCTTGTCCTAGAGACCTTCAAAGGATCTCGGCTCTTGCGGTTCGAGGGGCTAGAAGGGCAGCCGACAGCCGCGCAGAGCGCCTGTGTCTCACCCACGCCCACCTCATCGCCGCCCGCCTTGGCTTCTCCTCTGTCAACTATCAGGCAGGGTCTTGGTTTGCCCGCGCCGATTCCGACCCCGGGGCGCAGATTGATTTGATGTTCATCCGGGCGGACCGGGTCATCACGCTTTGCGAGGCGAAATACCGATCCGGTAAGATCGGGCGGGGCGTCGTTAAAGAAGTCGAGGCGAAGGTCGCGACCTACGCAAATCCTTCCCGGATGCCGATCGAACCCGTTTTGATCAGCGCATCGGAGATAACCCGTGACTTGCGAGACGAGAGATATTTTTCCGATATCCTCACTTTGGAGGACGTGTTTGGCTGAAAAAAAGCGACTCTACTTGTTGTCCTCGACCATCGACTTGTCGGCGAATGCGCCGGCGGGTGCCTTTGGCCACGGTGTTTCGCCGGGTGCCCATTCTTGCGGTTGGCCGGCGCGGACTTTTTCGACGTGCGCCTTGAGCCACGCGGGCGCGTCTTCGTTTTCCGCCTGCCCATAGACATAGGGGAGCGGCGGGTCCATGAGCAGCGGCTTGTCGCCCAGCGGCGGGCGTTCATTGCCGGCTTGTTCGAGGCGTGCCG